>NZ_JBQKHJ010000005.1:0-173341 GCF_052118345.1 Prevotella sp. LCP21S3_D2
AGCGCATCGGCAGGATGCAGTCCGGAGTAATCCGAGGGCACATCAGGAATGAAATTCAACATTGTCAAATCATCGCCCTGAACGGATGCTTGCTCATCCTGCCCGCTTCCTTCTTATCTTCCCACACGGATCTCACGGATCTCACGGATCTTTACATCACTAGGCGATGAATACCTTTTGCCATGTCATCAACATTAAAGTTTACCAGTAAGCCAACTTTCTTATGTGCGATTTTAAGATACGTCATCAACTGCTTATAATGTACAGGATGTAATTCTTCTACAGATTTCAGTTCTATAATCACCTTGTCTTCGACAAGAAGATCCAACCGATAATCACACGGAAGTCTTACACCGTCATAGATGACAGGAAGCGGAACTTGCTGTTCTACCTTCAAGCCCGCCTTGCGAAGCTGATGAACCAAAGACTCCTCATAAACCTGCTCAAAAAGACCTGGTCCCCAATAGTTGTAAACTTCAAAGATTGCACCGCGAATCTTATAAGTCAAATCGCCATATAATAACATAAGCCTTGAAAAAGACTCACATCAATCTAAACGGAAAATCCGTGAGATCTGTGAGATCCGTGTGCAAAATTAAACATTTATCCTTTAAAATCCAAAGAATCCTATGAAGAATCAAAGAAAAATCAATCTGATCGTGCTACATTGCAGTGCCACACGTGTTAACCAGGACTTCCCTGTAGAAGCTTTGGAAGCCTGCCACAAGGCAAGAGGCTTCAAGAGCATCGGCTACCACTATTACATTACGAAGGATGGCGTGGTCTATCCCTGCCGTCCAGAAACCGAGGTGGGGGCTCACGCCCGCCACTACAACGCCCACAGCATCGGAATCTGCTACGAGGGTGGTCTCGACGAGAAAGGCAAGCCTGCCGACACTCGCTCTCCAGCCCAGAAGGATTCTCTGGAAGACCTTCTCTACAGTCTCGCCCTAGACTATCCCGGTGCCGAGATTCTAGGTCATCGCGACCTCCCTTGGGTTCGCAAGAGCTGTCCTTGCTTCGATGTCAAGGAATGGCTGAAGGAAATCGACTTCCATCTCTAGAAAATGCTCCTCATCTGAAAATAGATGGGGAGTTTTTTATTCCTTCAACCAAGCCTTACCTTTTTAGTACAAAGCCAAAGATAAAAAATTGCGGCCATGACACATTTATGATATAAGTTATTCTTTCAAATAATAAACAGCGTCAATTTTAGCAACATCTTCTTCATCTTCTACTAACGCTAGAACAAATTGCTTTTGCAAAAAGTCCTGTACCATCATCCTCATCCATTTCTTTTTCTCCTCTTTGCGAGGAAACACTTCATCCAGGGATGGATACAACTTCATTTCAAAATGCCAATAGTTTAATAAGGTCGGTGTGTGAACGAAACGAATAGAGAATGAATAAATGGCATTTTTATCATCTATAGCATAAAAGCTGTTGATCTTATACTTTTCCTCATAATCCGTCTTCTGTTTAGGTGACTCAAAAGTACGAGGATAATCGAATGTTTTCAGATGCAACTGCGATAGGCGAATTATCAAAGGAAAAGAAGGCTTATCTATATAAGACCAATTATTTGTATCAGCCAACACTCCCCTTATTTCCTCCATTTTTTCACCTTTCCAATCACGTTTGCTAGTATCGACAAACGGAAGATGGATGTTCTGATATTGTGCACCTAACAGAAAAGTTGACATATCAAGGACATCCTTAGCTTGAAGGATACCATAGTTGGCAAACACAGTGACACCAAACACATTGTTCAATTGAGGTTTGTCAGCCACTCGTCTTACTACGCAAGCATCACTCTCATGATAAACAAGAGAATCTACATCCATCTTTGCCCTATACGATTCATGGGGCAAAATTTCCAAAGGATATTCAGGCATCAGCTTTTAAATAATCTTTAAGTTTTTTCATTTCATCCGCAATATTATTAATGGTAGCAGCCCCCATGTGTTGGCATTCACCATCATAATAAACGGAGTAGAATTCCCCTTCCGACTCTTTCATCAAAGGAGACATAATTTCCAAAGAGAGATGATCGGTCAACTTAAAGATATATTGCATCTGCTCATCCGTGCGATGACGCATCCAAACATCCTTGACCTCAATGCTACCCATAGCAGCACTTATCTTGGTAAGATTCTCTGCTACAGCACTGCCCAAAGCATCAAGATTGACACCTAGATACTTACGCACTCTAGTTTTAAACAAGAGCATAAAGGCATCTCTTTGCTCAGAATCAATGAAATAAGTCTTTATCTCATCATCAATCTTTCGGATGTTCCAACAAGAAACAGAGCTATCATCCAAGACACGCTCTTTCCTAATCTCTGCCCGCGCAATGAGAGCAGAAGATCTATCTGATGCAGAATCAGATAAACTCTTTTGTGGTAAAGTTGCATATGCCATAACTCAGTTATTTAAAATTGTTGAATAAATTCGTTTGCAAAAATATCTGCTTTATCAAAGAAAGCATCCATATCCGAGATATCGAATGTAAGACCTTCTACTACAGTAGTGTTGATATCAACATCGTAGATGACAGAAGGCATTTGTTTTTCTTTATCAACAAACACACCCGATGAAATTTCTATCAAATAATTAATTTTTATTTTCTTATCATTAATATCCTCATCCACTCTATAGACGCTTCTGACAGCTACATTCTCTGCATCAGAATCCTTATAAGAAGGATGCCTTAAAATATCGGAAAAGTCACCATTCTTCTCACCATAAGTTGGACTATAGGCAAACCTTACTATCTTCTTGACATTATAGCCAGCACAAACCTGGTCGAAGATTTGCTTACTTATCTGAACAAAAGAGTGCCCATCAACAAATGGTTGTCCCAAGATATCTATCTTTTGTCCTAGGAAAACAATGACGAGTCCCTTTTCCAAGTTGACAGCTTTCCATTCTGCCCCGTCGAAATCTTTAGAAGAACTTATTATTTCAAAGGGGTTTATCGCCTGAGAATTGGCACCATTGTTCAATGGCATACATTTCCATTCCTTCAACGGAAATCTATCCACATTATCTTTAGTGTAGCCTATAGCAAATTCTACAAAGATAGTAGCTCTATAATGTATCAACTCTTTCATGCGATAAATAGTGTAAAGTCCATAATTTTGTTGCAAAGGTACAAATTTTATTTGTTTATGATATAAACTTGCATCTTCTTTAATGTATACGACTGTTATTTTAACTTATTTTAAAATATGAATCCACTTTTTCAAGTGGACTGTTATTTTAAAATGAGAATATACATGCCTGATTCAATGCTTTGTAAGCATCCAACCCCTATAGCAATACAACTCCATCCCAGTGTTTACTGGGGATGCAGGGTATTTTAAGAAATTGGACTTTTCTGATTTTTAAACAGGTTTAACTAAAAGTGCCTCTGTCATCAAGGCATAATCCCTTCTTCCAGCTACAATCATGGCAAAGAATCCCCTGAAAAAATTCAGTCGTTGTTCTTGCCATGAATCTTACGCCTACTGGCTTGCAGTTCTCCTGTAAGTTTGTCAACCTGAGCCTGCAAACCGGCAATCTTACGATCTGACTCTGCCTTTTGCTCCTTCTGCTTATTACCCAAGGCAATATTGGCATCCAGAAGCGTCTGCATTGCCTTCGACAATGGCTTTGGCTAATGACATACCAAACTCCTCTTCTAATAGTAGGAAAGAGCCACGCTCGGCAGGAGACTCATGGTCTTCTATAGGATCGCATGGAGCATAACCGATTCGCTCGTCTGGACTCATAATGTAACACTCTACATGGTTGTCGTCCCATATTGGAGTATCGAGGTTCCAAGAGAAGTTGTAGGTTACTCCTTCTGGAGTACGGACTTTCTTTTCTTTGGTGAAACCTGAATAAAGACGAACTCGGTTTCCCTTGCGAAGATTCGTATCGGGAAACTCATAGAGGCGGACCTGGCTATAAATTGGGAAGCCTTCCGCATTGTAGAGGTAACGTACGAGCATGAGTCCTTCGAGGTCGCAACGTGCCGCTGCTTCCAATTCGACGTACTCATCCTGTTGGCCTCTGTTGTAAAGACCAGTGATTCTTAAATTAATCATAACTTGATTGAGTATTATAAAATGTAGAAGCAGTACGATTGTTGGATTGTAAAGCGACAATCGTAAAACGCTTATTTTTCTTTGCTTAAGATGGGCGGGTACCCCGCCGTAGTATTGTTCCCCATTGCAGTATCGCTCTGCGCTTGTCGCCACTCGAATGGGGATGTTTTTTAAACATTCTGCCTTTTACAGGCGCGAAATAAAATCATCTGCTGTATGTTCTGTTACAATATCGACAGAAAACCAACGCTTGCCTAAATCTTTTAGAGATCTGACTCCCATCTTTATAGCCTGAATTTCATCTTCACTCATATAATTGGAGGTCACAAATTGTGACTTCCAATTATTCCATTCCTCTTCTGTCAAACGAAACATATAATAATCAGGAAAGCGCTTTTTATTCCCATAGCCTTAACATGAAGACAAGGAAACTTGGAATTTTTCGAAAATCACCCCGTCCCTCTTTGTTGATAAAGCGAGCTGCACTCGGCAATTTGAAAACGAGTTTTCATTGCACTCATTGGCATCACTTTTTCCCATTAAAAAAGGAGTTTTTTCGAATCCCTCCGTCTCCCTTTAGCCAAAGGGAGCTCCACCTTTCTCACCAAGCCTCTCTTCCCTCAGGGACGAGAGGATGTAACCGCCCTCCGGTGCTCAGAACCGCTACGCTATAAGGTTGGCGGGGCATCAAAGCCCTCGCCATGTTTTGCGGGATGGGACCGCATGGGGACAGTTTGCTTGCTTCCATCAAAAGACTCGACAAGTTTGCGGGAAGGGACAACTAAATATTTATCTTTTACGCCCTTTCCCAAAAAGCTCAGAATGCGAACCTAAACGAACTAATTCTATTGCGTCATTTTCCTTATCAAACCAAATCAAAAGTGTATCATTCTCTATATGGCATTCCATATAGTTCTTCCAGTTACCTTTCAAAGGATGAGGATTATATTCTTCCGGTATCTGATTGCCTTCTGCCAAAAGCTTAACTATCCCCATAAGCGTTTCTACAAATTCTTTATCATTCTTAAAACGCTTATAATCTTTCTTGAACTGCGAGGTCTTTCGAATTTCTTTCATAAATTCTATTCCTCCATTGATGCCATGAAACTTTCTAAGCTATCTACTCGAACTACTCCCGCATCATGACCACTCTCTGCCTCTTTCATTGCTGCCAAAGTTTCTGCGTTTGGAACATCCTCCAAAGCAGCACTCCTTGAAATAGGGGTGACAGAAACTATTTTAACGCCTCTCATAAGAGAGAGGACATTCTTTAATTGCTCCAACAAAGATGGACTATCTACCTGTAATGTTAACTGTGCCATAACTTCAATATTTAATTCGTAGCAAAGATAAGGTTTTTCTGTGAAACAACCAAATTTTTAAAGGAGTTTTTGCTTCAAGTCCAATTCCCACGCAGATTTTATTCCCAAAGGTATGTGATAGCGAGCTGCACTCGGCAATTTGAAAGCCAGCTTTCATTGCGCTCATTGGCATCGCTTTTTCCCATTAAAAAAGGAGTTTTTTCGAATCCCTCCGTCTCCCTTTAGCCAAAGGGAGCTCCACATCCTAACTAAGCCAAAATAGGCTTTACGACCCTTTCGGTTCCCCTCACAGGGGACAGAAACCCTTCTCAGAAAGGAAGGATGTAACCGCCCTTTGTGCTGTTTTTCTAAAATCATCCCGTCCTTCTTTACCATTAAAGAAGGCTCCACCTCTCATCTCGGTCTTCTTCAATGGTCTTTACACCCCCTTCGGTTCCCCCGTTAGCGGGGGACAGAAACCTCAGGGAAGAAGAGGAAAACCGCCCTCCGGTGCTCAGAACCGCTACGCTATAAGGTTGGCGGGGCATCAAAGCCCTGCGCCATATTGTGCGGGATGGGACCGCCTTACTATAGCTTGCTATGGGACCGCAGGGCTGTTGCTAGGGACGGCTTGAAGATCTATGATCAAAGCTCTCGCCATGTTTTGCGGGATGGGACCGCATGGCTATAACTTGCTGTTACCTTTCTAAAGCTGGTCTATTACTGGCACCTTATGAAGCAGTACATAACGCTGCAATAATTGACGCCAAACCAAAAGGCGGGTTCCCTTCCATATCTCAACGGCTGCTGATACAAGAATGTTGAATGTTGAATCTTGAATGTTGAATGCTTTGGCAACTGCTTTTGACATTGCATCTATATCATTCGTATAGTCGATGTCTGTTTCTATCGAAAATCCACCTATCCCATTGACCTTTTCAAATCTATATTCGCTTTGTGTCAGCAAATAGAGTAAGCGG
The DNA here is from genome assembly GCF_052118345.1 of Prevotella sp. LCP21S3_D2. Classification (NCBI taxonomy): domain Bacteria; kingdom Pseudomonadati; phylum Bacteroidota; class Bacteroidia; order Bacteroidales; family Prevotellaceae; genus Prevotella; species Prevotella sp. LCP21S3_D2. Next base: position 6,373 of record NZ_JBQKHJ010000005.1, read on the forward strand.
GGATATTTCTTCGACTCTAAATCTCTGAGGAATGCTTCTTGCTCCTGGCTGCTTTGGGATGCATAATAATCATAGAATCCTCCCCATGAACAAATAGCCTTTACCTTTCCACCATCTGTATTCACCAGGGCAAAATGAGCGTAATACTCATAGTCCTCATCGAAGATCGTGGTATTTTTGTCAGTCTCTACCCTCCCCTTATCCAGGAAGACATCCCGAAGATTACAGCGGAGGATAAGCTCCGTGATTCCTTGATGATGCAACACCGTATAATCATGTCCTTCCGGGATGATTGCTCCAGAAGTAGGTGTAAGAAATGGACGTAATGGGGCATCAGGAATCAGGTCTTTCAACCACTTTTCCAGGGTGATTTCACCTGCCTTCAAGTAATTGGAAAGAACACGGAAGTTATTTCGCATTCTTTTGTCTATCTGATCCAAAACCTTTTGCTGCTGGGCAACCGTGCTCTTTTCTTTCTTGTTTTCGTATGCCAAATCCGACATACTCTTATTGCGATAGACAGGCAATCTCTTTTGATAATCCAAGAAAAGAGTGCGCAATGTTTGATATGCATTCTCGGAAGGCTGTTTTGCCTGAAGATAGCCAACCATCTGGTCGATGGCACGCCACACGCCCACAGCCTCTGCTTTCGGTCCCTTTGTTGCCTCATGCTCTACCTGCATATCGTATTGACGAACGTTGGAAAAACTGAGACAGAGATTATTACCAAATCGCACAAAAAGATGGCGGTCTTTCTTGCCCTTGTTCTTGACTTGCTTGACCACGCCAACCCAACCAGCCAAAGGTCCACTGAATATGCGGACGGTATCATTCTCCTGAATGAGGTCATCATATCGCTTATCTACTATACTCAGTCCCTCTATGCCATCTGCCACTTTATCACTGAAATAAATAAAATGCTCCATGTCTTCATCTGGAATAGTGGCAGTTTTGACAATGTCATCCGTGGATAAATTCTTGACATCCTTACAAAGAAGATGTGCACTTGAGACTAGCTTTTCTTTCTGCAGTTCGCCTGTTTCCAGACTACGGATGAAATCTTCATAGACGAAATACCCCCAAGGTGTCAGTATTTTCTTCAAAACCTTGATGCTGTCTGCCTTGATAAACAGCAAACCATATATCAACGGGCGAAAACGGAAGCGTTCTTCTCCCTGGGCATTGACATACTTCGTTCGGCATTTGGGCAGATAGACAAACTTCACTATGCCTGGATATGTTTTTTCAAGAAACTCTTTCGTTTTTTGTTCTTGAAATTTGTCTGTATTGACTATAAACCACATAATTTGAGTGAAGAGTGATGAGTGAAGAGCGAAGAGTAGGTGGATGTTATCTTCTGAACTTTCGCATATCAGGAAGTTAAAGGAGTTAAGGAAGTTAAGGAGTTAAGACGTATGTCTTGCTGCTTAAAAACTACGACAAAAAGACTATTGTCTTAACTCCTCAGCGACCGTAGGGAGCGATAACTCCTTTAACTTCATTAACTTCTGAACTTGCGAAACTTGAATTATCTTTAGTTGGCTGCAGAATATACCTCGGTTTCTCCTGAAAAGATTTCTCTCCCCGGATTATTAAGGTTGTGATATGTATCACAGCATTGAAAAATCAATAGACTAACTTCCACTAATCTTCAATACTTTTATGTCTTTCAGCCTTCTGCATACATGATGCAGGTAAGCCCGTGTTTAGCAAATTGTGTATCATACGCTTCGCTTATATGAAAGCCACACTTATATTATTATTATCTTCGTTCTTAAGAATCTCTACATAAGAGATATAGAATCTCCTTGCAAAAATACGAAAAATGTTGGAAACTAGCAAATTATGCGTGTTAAAAAATTAATATCGTTCTACGAAAATCAACATTTTTTTACTATTCTTTTCATATACAATCTCCTAAGTCGTTGATAGATAAAAGGTTTTCTGAATTTCTGTATTTCTCATGTAGAGATTCCGAAAAATCGGTTCATTTTGGTTCATTTTACAAAATCCCTCTTTTTATCCTTTTTTTTGTGGCTCATAAAAATAATAGGGACACCTCTGTCTCTTTCAAAGAAACAAAGATGCCCCTATTTATTAAGGTATCAGAGTCAGCAGCTCATATACCTTTTTATTTTTTCTCTATCGCATCAAAGATGATATCTGCCATCTTCGCTGCTCCCTTTGCATTCGGATGAATACCATCATTCAGCATCATATCACCATAGGTATATGAAGTATGGAGATCGATGAACTGACACTTGTTCTTCTTGGCGAGTTTCTTGATGATTGGCATTTCGCCATTCACAATCACGCTATCGCTGATAGTCCAAGTATCCTTAAAGGCAGGTATCGGCGAACAGAGATAGATTTTCGGCTTACTAGGCAATGCCTTCAAGGTATCAATCATCGCCTGCATGCTCTGGCGAAATTCATCTGCTCCGTGCGCCCAATTATGAGTCTTGCTATCGTTGGTTCCCAACTTGACAATCACAATGTTAGGATTGAAAGCCTGCGCATCTCTCCATGCCAGTTCGTTCATGTAAGGCAAGTCACCCTTATTCATCATGGTACGGGCAGAAACGCCAAAGTTCTTCACCTGATAACCATCCCCCAACTTCTTCTGCAAAACGGCAGGATACCCCTTGACAGGTGCCATTCCAATTCCAAAGCCATCAGTGATGGAATTACCGATACAAGCCACACGGACCGCATCCTCCTTTGGACCCTGGAAATGATTCAGCCAGGAAGTAAGGTCGTTCAACATCTGCTCGTGATAAGGGAAACCGTGAGCTGCATCACGGAAGCCCCAGCCATGACCGCAGGTAGGATAGACATGCATCGTACATTCATTACCCTCATTCCGCATGGCAGAATAATAAGCCACACCATTGGTAACCGGCGGAACCACCTCATCATCACTCGACATCAGGATGATGGCACGGGGAGTAAGATGGCGGCGAACTGCCTTATCGTTAGACCATTCCTTCACCAGCTGAGGATTGGTCTTGCGATCCTCGCCCAGGAAATTGACGCAGGAACCCTTATGGGTGATGCGCTCATCCATGGAAATGACCGGATAGAAGAGAATGGAGAAATCAGGACGGGCATCATATTCTGCATGCGTACTGACAGAAGAAGCCAGATGACCGCCAGCCGAGAAGCCCATGATGCCCACATCCTCCTTATTGATATGCCAGACAGCAGCACTGTCACGAACCGTGCGCATAGCCTGACAGGCATCACTCAAAGGAATGTTACGGTCGCCCTTAGGCATACGATACTTCAACACAAAGAAAGCAATACCCTGCCTGTTGAAATATTCCGCCCACTGATGCCCCTCATGATCCATTGCCAGATGGGAATAGCCACCACCAGGACAATCAACCACGGCACGGCCTGTAGGATTCTGAGGTAAATAACAAGTCAGCTCGCTCTGACCGTCAGCACTGTTTTTCAGTACGAATTTGCGGGCTGTAGATTGTGCCAATGCAGACAAAGCGCATAGCATCAGCACAGAAGAAATAACCATTTTTTTCATTGTCTTATCTTATTAGTTTCTTAAATCTCCGGCAAAGATACGCATTTTTTTGTTAATACTATGTTATATTTTCAACAATTTTCGGTTATTTTGTCCAAATCTCTTTGTCGTTTGTCGCTTTTTTATTATATTTGCAGCTATAATTTAAATATTGGCATTATTATGAAACAATTTTTCAAAAATGTAGCAGCCACCATCGTTGGTATCTTCGGATTCAGTATCATCATGGCGATACTCGGATTCATCTGCCTCATTGGTATGGTAGCAGCAAGCAGCAGCAAACCTTCACTGAAAGACAATTCGGTGATGGTACTCAAGTTGCAGGGGCAGATCAGCGACAGAGTTGAGGACAACTGGCTGGGTGAACTGACAGGAGACAAGTTCAACAACCTTGGCATGAACAACATTCTCTCTGCCATCAAGAAGGCAAAGAATGAAGACAAGGTGAAGGGAATCTATCTGGAAACCGGTGTCCTGACTTCAGACTATGCGACACTTCAGGAAATTCGTGATGCACTGGCTGACTTCAAGAAGAGCGGCAAGTGGATCATCGCATACGGTGACCAATATACTCAAGGAGGCTATTACCTGGCATCTGTTGCCAACAAGGTCTACATCAACCCAGAAGGTATGGTAGACTGGCATGGTATTGCCTCGCAGACACAATATATAAAAGATGTGGCAGCTAAGTTTGGCGTTCATTTCAATATCGTAAAGGTGGGCAAGTACAAGAGCTTCACAGAAATGTATACCGAGGACAAGATGAGCGATGCCAACCGCGAGCAGGTTACCCGATACGTAACCGGACTCTGGCAGAAGGTGCTTACCGACGTCAGCAAGAGCCGCGGCATCAACAAGGATTCGCTGAACCATTATGCTGACGGACTGATGGTATTTGAAGACAGCAAGCTCCTGAAGACCCGCAAGATGGTAGACGGATTCTGCTATTACGATGAAATCAGGGACGTGGTCAAGAAGCAGCTCGGACTGAAAGCTGACGACAAGATCAAGCAAGTATCAATGGCTGACGTGAATGCTGCCATTGACGACAGCAATATCCTTGCCGACCAGATTGCCGTATATTACTGTTCCGGAAGCATTGTCAGCACAGCTACTCCTAGCCTCTACGGGAATGAAGAGCAGATTGTCAGCACCACGGTCATCAAAGACTTGCAGGCCCTGGGTGATGACGAGAGCATCAAGGCTGTTGTACTCCGCATCAATTCGGGCGGTGGCGACGCCTACGCTTCAGAGCAGATCTGGCGTGCCGTCAGTGAGTTAAACAAGAAGAAGCCTGTGGTGGTTTCCATGGGAGGAATGGCTGCATCAGGTGCATACTATATGAGTATGGGAGCCAGATATGTCATGGCACAGCCTACTACCCTGACCGGCAGTATCGGCATCTTCGGTGCCCTGCCAGACTTCAGCGAGCTGATGACCAAGAAGTTGGGATTCAAGTATGACGAGGTGAAGACCAACAAGAACAGCGGCTATGGAGCCGCAGGAAGCAGCCGTCCATGGACAGCCGACGAGATTGCCAGCATGCAAGGATACGTGAACCGCGGTTATGCCCTCTTCCGTAAGCGTGTAGCTGACGGCAGAAAGATGAGCGTGAACCAGGTAGAGAATATCGCACAGGGAAGAGTATGGTTGGGAACAGACGCCAAGAACATCAAGCTGATAGACGGTTTCGGCAGTCTGGACGATGCTGTAGCCAAGGCAGCCCAACTGGCAAAGATTTCAGACTATGGTACTACCGAGTATCCTATGGCAGCCGACTGGCTCACCCAGCTGATGGGCGAACTGTCGGGCAATGGCGGCAGCTATCTCGACGAACAGCTGCAGTTGACATTAGGCGACCTGTACAAACCATTCATGCTGATTCGCAGCATCAAGGAGAAGGAGCCAGTGCAGGCAGCCATGCCATTCGTGCTCAATATACATTAATATATAATAAGGTGTAAAAAACAAAGGAGAGAGACATGAGAACAGAAGGTGATCTTATCAAGGTCAATGATTGGTTATTACCACTGAGTTGGATATACGGTTCTATCGTGAGATTCCGCAACTGGCTCTTCGACATCGGACTGAAGAAGAGCAGAGCATTCTCGATACCGGTTATCTCTGTGGGCAATATTACCGTGGGTGGTTCGGGAAAGACTCCCCATGTGGAATATCTTATCCGATTGCTTCACGACAAAGTGAAAACTGCCGTACTCTCCCGTGGCTACAAACGAAAGAGTCACGGCTATGTGCTAGCCGATGAAAATACCGAGATGACAGAGATTGGCGATGAACCCTTCCAGATGCACCAGAAATTCAAGGACATCTATGTTGCAGTAGATGCCAAAAGAGTAAGAGGTATTGACCATCTGCAGAACGACGGGGAAACCAAGGACGTGGATGTGGTATTGCTGGACGATGCCTTCCAGCACCGCTATGTCAAGCCAGGCATCAACATCCTGCTGGTAGATTATCACCGTCTCATCATCTATGACAAGATGATGCCGGCAGGAAGGCTCCGCGAACCGCTGAGCGGAAAGAACCGTGCCGACATCGTGATCATCACCAAATGTCCGAAGGACCTGAAACCGATGGAGTTCAGAGTGCTGACCAAGGCGATGAACCTCTACCCTTTCCAGAAGCTCTACTTCACCTGCATTGACTATGATACCCCAAAGGGTGTATTCAACGGCAAGGAACTGAAGCCAAAGGAAATCAAGAGCGATGAAGAGGAAGAAGTGAAAGACCCTGCCCTGACGGGAATGACCGACTATCATGTGCTGCTCCTGACGGGTATTGCATCGCCCAAACAGATGGAACACGACATCAAGCCAATGGCAAAGGGAGTACAGACCCTCTCCTTCGGTGACCACCATCAGTTTAAGAGCAAGGATATCGACCGCATCAACAGCACCTTCGAAGCCATGCCGGAACCCCGTATCATCATCACGACAGAAAAAGATGCCGTGAGACTGAGAGATACAGAGGGACTCTACGAAACAGTAAAAGAAAGCATGTATGAACTGCCTATCAAGGTAAGCTTCATGCTGGAGCAACAAGATAATTTTAACGAAAAAATCATTAGCTATGTACGAAAAAATTCAAGAAACAGCATCCTGGCTAAAAGAAAGGATGACCACAAGTCCGAAAACGGCAATCATTCTGGGAACCGGTCTAGGACAATTAGCTTCAGAAATAACTGATAGTTATGAATTTCCATACAGCGAGATACCCAACTTCCCGGTTTCTACCGTAGAAGGCCATGCCGGCAAACTCATCTTCGGTAAGCTGGGCGGCAAGGACATCATGGCAATGGAAGGCAGATTCCATTACTATGAAGGATATAACATGAAGGAGGTTACTTTCCCTGAGCGCGTCATGCATGAACTGGGCATCGAGACCCTCTTCGTAAGCAATGCATCTGGAGGTATGAATCCAGACTTCGAAATCGGTGACCTGATGATTATCGACGACCATATCAACTTCTTCCCAGAGCATCCGCTGCGGGGCAAGAACTTCCCTACCGGTCCCCGATTCCCAGACATGCACGAGGCTTACGACAAGCAGTTGCGTGATTTGGCTGACGAGATTGCCAAGGAGAAAGGCATCAACATCAAGCATGGTGTATATGTAGGTGTTCAGGGTCCTACCTTCGAGACTCCTGCAGAATATCGCATGTATCGCGTCTTAGGCGGTGACGCTGTAGGTATGAGTACCGTTCCGGAGGTTATCGTGGCTCGCCATAGCGGCATCAAGGTGTTCGGCATCAGTATCATCACCGACCTCGGTGGCTTCGACGTTCCTGTAGAGGTGAGCCATGAGGAGGTACAGGTTGCAGCCAATGCCGCCCAGCCAAAGATGACTGAGATTATGCGAGAAATGATTCGCAGAAGCTAACTGTCAATTATAAATTATAAATTATTAATTATTAATTATCTTGGATATAGCAAAGTTGGGTGAATTTGGTCTCATCGACCATCTCACCAAAGGATATGAAAACAAAAACGCTTCTACCGTCTACGGTGTAGGCGATGACTGTGCCGTGATGCACTATCCGGACAAGGAAGTGCTCATTACTACAGACATGCTGATGGAGGGAGTACATTTCGACCTCACCTATATCGACATGCAGCACCTGGGTTACAAGAGTGCGATGGTGAACATCAGTGACATCTTCGCCATGAACGGAACCCCTAGACAGATGGTAGTAAGCATCGCATTGAGCAAGCGTTTCAAGGTTGAAGACCTGGATGATTTCTACAAGGGTCTGCGCATGGCTTGCGACAAATGGGGCATTGACATCGTGGGTGGAGATACCACCTCTTCGCTTACAGGTCTTGCCATCAGCATTACCTGCATCGGTGAGGCCAACAAGGAAGACATCGTTTACCGCAGTGGTGCGAAGGAGACCGACCTCATCTGCGTTTCGGGCGACTTAGGTGCAGCCTATATGGGACTTCAGCTGCTGGAGCGGGAAAAAGCTGTATACTACGGACAGGTGGAAGACATCCGCAAGAAGATGGCAGAAGCCAAGGCAAAGGGAGACGACCAGAAGTTGGCTGCCCTCAACCGAGACCTGGCAGAGATGCGCAACTTCCAGCCCGACTTTGCCGGCAAGGAATACTTACTGCAAAGACAGCTTCAACCGGAAGGACGTGGCGACATCATTGCCCAACTGAGAGAAGCAGGAATCCGTCCTACGGCCATGATGGACATCAGCGACGGACTGAGCAGTGAACTGATGCATATCTGCGAACAGAGTCATTGCGGATGCAGAGTGTACGAGAAGAACATCCCTATCGACTACCAGACAGCCGTACAGGCAGAGGAATTCAACATGAACCTCACCACCTGTGCCATGAACGGTGGTGAAGACTATGAACTTCTCTTCACAGTACCTATTGGTGACCATGCCAAAATCGAGGAGATGGAAGGCGTGAAGCAGATAGGCTACATCACCAAGGAGAGCCTGGGCAAATTCCTCATCACACGAGATGGTCAGGAATTCGAGCTCAAAGCTCAGGGTTGGAATCCTTTGAAAGACTAGATTTAGTTAATAAACATTAAGCAAGAGAAAATATTTCGTTTTCTCTTGCTCAATTTAAATTTTTATTGTACCTTTGCAACCGCAAAAGAAATGGTGCCATAGCTCAGTTGGTAGAGCAAAGGACTGAAAATCCTTGTGTCCCCGGTTCGATTCCTGGTGGTACCACTCCTCCTTTCATTTAGGCGGTTTCTAACTTCGGTTAGAGCCGCCTTTTTCGCATAAAGGAACTAACGAAACAGATATTACAAACAATATAAGCAATACTTAAAGACTTATGAAGAAGATTTTGATTTCTTTATTGGCAATCTTCGGAATGGCAGCTACGGTATCTGCCATCGAAGCCAAAGACTACAGCAAGTATTATCAAAACTTGCCAGTACAAATGCAACAGCCTACTCTTCCTTCTATTCCTGACAACCACGTAAGTATTCTGGAATGTGGCGGCAATGGAGACGGACAGGCGATGAACACCCAAGCCTTTGCCAAGGCTATCAGCAAACTGAGCAAAATGGGCGGTGGTCATCTGAACGTGCCTGCAGGTATCTATCTCACAGGACTCATCTCTCTGAAAGACAACATCGACCTGCATCTGGAGAAGAATGCCATCATCGTTTTCTCTGAAGACAAGAACGACCTCATCAAGATAGACGAAGAAACCGGAAAGAAGGAGAACCGCGCCACACCAGCCATCAATGCCAGCAAGCGCAAGAACATTTCCATCACCGGAGAAGGAACCATCGACGGAAACGGTGAATGGTGGAGACCGGTGAAGAGAAGCAAGGTGAGCGATGTGGAATGGAACCAGTTCAAGCAGATGGGTGGTACCCTCAACGAGAAAGGCGACATCTGGTATCCGCTCCATCTGAAACATACTCCAAATGTTGTTGACAACATTGATGACCAGGAAAAGGTACGCAACCACATGATCCGATTCACCAGTTGCGAAAACGTGCTGGTCCAGGGCGTCACGCTCCTGAACAGTCCCCGCTTCCACCTCATCCCTACCCGATGCAAGAACGTGATTATCGACGGTATTACCGTAAAATGTCCTTGGAATGCACAGAATGGTGATGCCATCGACATCTCAAGCTGCAAGGACGTACTCATCGTCAACAACATGGTAGATGCAGGTGATGACGGTATCTGCATGAAGGGTGGCGCAGGTGCTGCCGGTGTTGCAGCCGGTCCTTGTGAAAACATCAACATCCAGGACAACACCGTTTATCATGCCCATGGCGGTTTTGTCATCGGCAGTGAGTTCAGTGGCGGCATGAAGAACATCGTAGTACGCAACAACACCTTCCAGGGAACCGACGCCGGCCTGCGTTTCAAGAGTTCCGTGAAGAGGGGCGGTACATCAGAGAACATCTTCATCGACCATATCTATATGACCGATATTACAGGAGATGCCATCACCTTCGAGACCACCTACTGGGACAACCACGTGGGAGCAAAGAAGCAGGCAGCCCCAGTAAAACAGGAGTACCTGCCAAACTTCCAGGACATCCACATGAGCGACATCTATGTGCGTGGCTGCAAGAACGGTATCGTTGCCCACGGAGCAGAAGGTATGGTTCACGACATCACTGTCAAGAACGCATACATCTTCTACAACAACCAGGGACAGGACATAGACGATGCCTGCAAGATCAAGCTGGACAACGTACACTTTGCTACTTTCGCAAAGTAAAGCAAACGACTACTTCACTACGGTAAGTATCTGATTGCAGACCGTGAAGTGAATATCCATACCCTCATAAGGCATTCCATATACCTTATGAGGGTCTTTTTGATAATGCGGACGAGGATCTTGCGCCAGTACCTCTTTCAGAATCCCGATCTTTTCTTCCGTCATTCCCTGAGACAGCAGAAAGTTTTTTACCGTATCAGATATTTCAACCTGCAACTTATCCCACCTGCGTTCATCAACAAACCCGCTTCGGGCATCCGGATGACAATCGGCATATACCACATAAGGCTTGATATCATATATCGGAGTCATGTCCATGAGGTCGGCCCCTTTTACATGGATAACAGGTCCTTTACAGGTCTCCCACTCAATTCCCGAAATTCTGACAGACGACAATCCTATATTATTGGGACGAAAGGGACTGCGGGTAGCAAAGACTCCCACCTTCTCATTGCCCCCCAATACCGGAGGACGAACCACCGGACTATTGGCTTTGTGCTTATTGGCAGAAAATTCCCAAATCAGCCAAAGGTAGTCGAAACCCTCCATGCCACGAAGGGCATCAGGATTGCGATACTCCGGTTCAAAAACTATCTGACCTTCGAGTTCAGCCACCAGTCCAGCCTGCTTAGGAATACCAAACTTACTGCTGAACGGTGAGCGAAAATGTGCTATCGGTTTTATCTCCATATCTTCTCATTATTATACATTATAATAATAAGTACGAAAAAAGGAGATATTTATTTTGCAGTATGCATAAAAAAATGTACCTTTGCAATCAGAATAAATAACAGAAACAATGAAAATACAAAGACCATCGTATGAAATCTGGTTGCAGAAACCAGGAGAGCCCGGCGTCTATCAACAGATAGAACGCGCAGGAAGAGTTTGCTACAAAAGTGAGAACAACACAACCGATGATTCGGCAAAGCCTTTTGTCGGTCGCATGATAGAGAGTGAACATTATGCCATGCTGGAACATGGCACCATCTATCTTGTATGCAACCACGGGGAGCTTCCTCTTTATCTCAACAACAAGTTCTCCCGCTGCAACACCATCGATGGCAAGGATTATATCACCACCAACCTGAGAGTGTTGGCAGAAAACAAGGCGATGGACGACTTGAAATACCTCACCGACTATGAGGAAGGCAAACACGAGTTGCGCATCACGGTTCATTTCACTACCCAAATCAGTATTACCCGTGAATACAACCGTCACCGTGCCAACTCCATGGCAGAGCAGAGCACGAGATACTGCAACTATTCGAAGAACAAATTCGACAACGAAATAACCATCAACCTCCCTACATGGGTAGCGGAAGAAGGTTTCGACGGCTCAGAAGATCCCAGTGACTACCAGTTGTCCGACCTCTGTCTGGACATTGCAGAAAACCGTTCAGCAGAATGGAACAAGCTGACCACATGGATTTTTGCCAATGAAGCAGCCGAGTTTGCCTACATGCAACTGATAAAGGCCGGTTGCAAGCCACAAGAGGCACGTGCCATCTTACCATTGGATTGCAACACCGAGTTGGTTCACACCGCTTTCATCAGTGACTGGAAGCATTTCTTCGACCTTCGTGCCCTAGGCACAACAGGTGCTCCTCACCCAGATGCCAAGGTTCTCGCCTTGCCACTGATGGAGGAATTCAAGAAAAAGGGATATCTGAAATAAAGAACTTCCCCTTATACGGAAATTTGGTTAAAAAATACAAAAAAGCACGGCAATGAAGTAGATTTTCTATTTTTCGTACATAACGAATAGAATAATTTACTATATTTGCAACGTGTTTTTCATAGTATTAGATTTAAGGTTATCAAGGTTGGGGCTACAGCGGTAGCCCTTTTTCGTATCTGAAAGGTAGATACAGTATAGGTTCAGAGGTATCATTTTAAGTTTTTTGATGTTTTTTCTCAAAAAGTTTCCAAAATATTTGGTGGAATCAAAAAAACATTGTACCTTTGCACCCGCTTAAGAAAACCAAGCTATAGTCATCCGACCGAATCTGGAGAGATGGTAGAGTGGTCGATTACAACGGTCTTGAAAACCGTCGTACCGAGAGGTACCGGGGGTTCGAATCCCTCTCTCTCCGCAAGAGCCTTCTGAAAAAAAATTCAGAAGGCTTTTTCTTTTCTATACCCCCTTATCATTCTCCCCTACTTTTCACTTTTAGCATTAAGAATCAAAAAAAGTTGCCGAAATATTTGGTGGAATCAAAAAAATATCGTACCTTTGCACCCGCTTAAGAAAACCAAGCTATAGTCATCCGACCGAATTTGGAGAGATGGTAGAGTGGTCGATTACAACGGTCTTGAAAACCGTCGTACCGAGAGGTACCGGGGGTTCGAATCCCTCTCTCTCCGCAAGAGCCTTCTGAAAGAAATTTCAGAAGGCTTTTTTAGTATTTAGCTATACAATACAGAATACCATATAAAAAGAAATGATGATAGATCGCTGTTACATAGAAATAACCAATACATGCAATCTCAACTGCCACTTCTGCCCTAAACATACCAGGGAAAAGAGACAGTTGACCGCAGAGGAATTCAACCAGCTCACAGACAAGCTCAAAGGCAAGGTATGCTTCCTTTATTTCCACCTGATGGGAGAACCACTGCTCCACCCTCTCCTGCCACAGTTTATCACGACGGCAAGAGAAAAGGGATTCAAAACTGTACTGACATCGAACGGAACCCTGCTGCATCGTGCCATGGAACTTCTCGATACACTTCCCCACAAAATACAACTCTCGCTACATTCGCACGAAAGCAACGCCAAGGGGGAACTGTCCAGCTATATGGACGAGGTGATGACCTTCTCTACACAAGCTGCAGCAAAGGGAACCTGCATCGTACTAAGACTTTGGAACCAGGGCGGAAGAGACAAGGAAAACGAAGAAATAATGAGACTCATCGAAAAATATGCTCCTAAACCCTGGAAGGAACGCCCAGACGGTTACCGCCTCTGCGACAACCTTTATCTGGAATTCGACAGAAAATTCGAATGGCCCAACTTCGAAAACGATATCAGGAACAGCAAGAACGAAGAAGAAAAGAAACGGGAAGTTTTCTGCAAGGCTTTAATCAAACAGATTGGCGTACTTGCAGACGGCACCCTGGTGCCTTGCTGTCTGGACCATAACGGAGATGTTGCACTGGGAAATCTCCTGCATCAATCCCTGGAAGAGATTCTTTCTTCAGAAAGAGCCCAAGCTATGATAGAGGGGTTCAAGCACCATACGGCAACCGAAGCCCTCTGCGAAAACTGCGAGTCGGCATTGGTAAAAAACAGTTTTCGAGGCAAGGCAAGAAGCTGACATGAAACTTTATCGCAAAAATATTTGGTTATTTCAAATATAAATCGTACATTTGCAACGATTTTATGCCGCAAGAAACGACAGTATATTTTTAACAATAATAGAACATAATGAAAAAACTAATGACCATTATTGTTGCCATCTTCTGTATGGCACAATTGTATGCAGTCAGTCCAGTAAAACAATGGGGACAACTGCAAGTAAAGGGAGCGCAACTATGCGACCAGAGTGGAAACCCTGTAGTATTGAGAGGCGTGAGCCTGGGATGGCACAACATCTGGCCCCGATTCTACAACAAGCAAGCCGTAAAATGGCTCACCACTGACTGGCATGCCAACATCATCCGTGCAGCGATGGGCATTCAGATAGAAGACAACTATCTGGAGAACCCTGACTTTGCCATGAAATGCATCACGCAGGTAGTAGATGCCGCCATCAAGAACGGCACATACGTAATCATCGACTGGCACGCACACAAAATGCACACAGAGGAAGCCAAAGCCTTCTTCGGCAAGATGGCACAGAAATACGGTAAGTATCCAAACGTACTCTATGAACTCTACAACGAACCCGTAGAGGACAAATGGGAAGACCTGAAGGTCTACGCCAAGACCATCATTACCGAAATCAGGAAATATGATCCAGACAACATCATACTGATGGGTTGCCCACATTGGGATCAGGACATCGATCTTGTTGCTAAAAGTCCTATCGAGGGTGTAAGCAATGTGATGTATACCCTGCATTTCTATGCAGCAACACACAAGGACTATCTGCGCGACAAGCTAGAAGCAGCCGTAAAGAGCGGACTTCCTGTATTCGTATCAGAATGCGCCGGCATGGAAGCATCCGGCAACGGTCCTCTGGCTCCAGAGGAATACCAGAAATGGCTCGATGTCATGGAGAAGAACAAGGTGAGTTGGGTAAACTGGTCGGTAAGCGACAAAGACGAAACCTGCTCCATGCTCCTACCTCGTGCCAAGGCTACAGGCAACTGGACTCCAGACCTTATCAAGCCATGGGGAAAAATGGTAAAGGAAGCATTGACAAAATACAATAATTAGCCACTTGGTACACTCCTGTCAAGCAAGAGTGTACCAAGTTTTTTTATATTCAACCAACAGGAGTAAGAAATGAAATACTACACAGCATTAACAATAGCCGGTTCTGACAGTTGTGGAGGAGCTGGCATCCAGGCAGACATCAAGACCATGTCAGCCTTAGGCGTATACGCAGCTTCTGCCATTACAGCCATCACCGTACAGAACACCAAGGGTGTATATGGCATACAGAACGTAGAGCCGGAAATCGTGAAAGGACAGATAGAAGCCGTGATGGACGACATCCAACCGGATGCCATCAAGATAGGAATGGTCAATGACCGTGACACCATCAAAGCCATTGCCAATACCCTCAAGAAGTATCAGGGAAAATACCAGCATCTCGTTATTGACCCGGTAATGGTATCTACCAGCGGATGCCGACTCATGCAGGAGGATGCCCTGGATATCTTCATCTCAGAGCTTCTGCCTCTTGCCACATTACTGACACCCAACATTCCCGAAGCAGAGATTCTGGCAGAAATGAAAATCCAGAATGCAGAAGACATCAAGACCGCAGCCTCAGCCATCAGCAAACTGGGATGCAAATTCGTACTTATCAAAGGTGGTCACTTCGACGGAAAAGAAAAGATAGACTATCTCTTCGAAGAAGGAAAACTCATCACCAGCTATCGGGGGCTCAGCATCAACACCCGCAATACCCACGGTACCGGCTGCACCCTGTCATCTGCCATCACATCTTATCTGGCAAAGGAAATGGACATGAATACCGCCATTGCCATGGCTAAGACTTACCTGTCTGGAGCCATTCTCGCCGGAAAAGACGTAAAAATAGGAGATGGACACGGTCCGGTAAACCATTTCTACGAACCCAAGACACTTTCTACTAAATAGATAAAAAGCAAATGACATGAAATGGATAGTTATCACCTTGCCTGAATTCATCAGAAACGAAGCAGGCTACATAGAACAGTTATTTGAAAGCGGTATCGATCTTCTACATCTCCGTAAACCCGAAGCCAGCCTGGAGGATTATGAGAATCTGATACAGAAGATCGATGCCAAATGGTATCCGCAGATAGTCATACATGAACATTTTGAACTCTGCGAGAAATATCAGCTTCATGGAATACATCTCAACAAGCGCAATTCCGGGATTCCCAAAGATTATAAAGGACACATTTCCCGTTCATGCCATAACTTCCAGGAAGTAACGGCTGCACTAAACATACCCAACAAGGAAAATCCCGAAGGAAACGCTCCTGCATCCAAGTCTATCTACGACTATGTGTTCCTAAGTCCAATCTTTGACAGCATCTCGAAGAAAGACTACCGCCACTCCTTTACCAACAAGGATCTGGAAGACGCAGCCTACTATGGCATCATCAACGAAAAAGTTGTAGCATTAGGAGGAGTCATCCCCGAGTTTATCCCGCAATTGAGAGCCTGGAACTTTGGTGGAGCGGCATTCCTGGGGGCAGTATGGAACGAGCGGCACAAATACAATTGGCCCGATTATCTGAACAACATCCAAAAAAGGCTTACACCTTCAAAGGCAAAGAACACACTTAATGGTTCAAATATTTGGTAGTTAGCCAAAATAATTGTACTTTTGCACCCATGATTTATCCAGATAATTTTGAAAACAAGATAGGATTCAACGAAATCCGCAAGATGTTACGCGAAAGATGCCTCTCTCCACTTGGTAAAGAACAAGTGGACAAGATGGCATTCAGCGATGAAGCTGAAGAAGTAAACGAATGGCTCATGCAGGTGCGTGAGTTCCGCAGACTGATGGAGGAAGTAGAAGACTTTCCCCTGCAGTATTTCTATGACGTCAGGGAAAGTATCCTCCGCATCCGAGTAGAAAACACCCACTTGGAAGAAGACGAGCTTTTCGATTTGAGACGTTCGCTTGCAACCATCGCAGGCATGGTGAAGATTCTGAATCATAGTGATGAAGACGACGGGCACGCAGAACCGGAAGACGGCTGGCGCAGAGAAAAGAAATACCCTTACCCTGCCCTACACCGACTGTCACAAAACGTGATGACCTTTCCTCAGCTGATTCAGAGAATAGACCAAATCCTTGACAAATTTGGAAAGATACGAGATAATGCGACCCCGGAACTCCTCCAGATCAGAAGAGAACTGGCAAAGACTGAAGGTAGTATCTCCCGTACATTATATAGTATATTACGAACAGCCCAAAGTGAAGGTGTTGTTGAGAAAGACGTGACTCCTACCCTCCGTGACGGCAGACTGGTAATACCGGTCATCCCAACCTTGAAAAGAAAGATCAAAGGTATCGTACACGACGAGAGTGCTACGGGTAAAACCGTCTTCATCGAACCGACCGAAGTGGTAGAAGCCAACAACCGTGTGCGTGAACTGGAAGGTGAAGAAAGAAAGGAGATTATCCGCATCCTTACCGATTTCACCAACAAGGTTCGTCCTTTCTCAAAAGAGATTCTTGACAGTTACCGCTTCCTTGCCATCATCGACCTGATTCAGGCGAAACAAAAGCTGGCAGATACCTTCAAAGCTATCGAGCCTGAGGTAGAAGACCATCCGCACGTAGACTGGATCCGAGCTATCCACCCTCTGCTCCAGCAGTCATTACAGAAGAAAAATGAAAAAGTAGTACCTTTAGACATCACACTGACCAAGGAAAAGCGTATCCTGATCATTTCCGGTCCGAATGCCGGAGGTAAATCCGTATGCTTAAAGACAGTGGGACTGCTCCAATATATGCTGCAATGCGGACTGAGTATCCCCGTAAGTGAGAGATCAAAGACAGGTGTATTCAAAAACATCATGATTGATATTGGTGACGAACAGAGCCTGGAGAACGACCTCAGTACGTATTCATCCCACCTCCTGAACATGAAAAATATGATGAAAGCCGCCAATAGCGACACCATCATATTGATAGATGAGTTTGGTACCGGTACAGAACCGGGTATCGGAGGAGCCATCGCAGAAGCAGTACTCGATAAATTCTGCAAGCAACAGGCTTATGGAGTCATCACGACCCACTATCAGAACCTGAAACATTTTGCAGACAGTCATGAAGGTGTGGTTAATGGTGCCATGCTCTACGACCGTCATGAGATGAAAGCACTCTTCCAGTTAGCCATTGGCCGTCCAGGCTCTTCTTTTGCCATCGAAATAGCAAGAAAGATCGGATTGCCAGAAGAGGTTATCAAAGAAGCTTCAGACATCGTAGGTTCAGAATATATCCAGAGCGACAAGTACCTCCAGGACATTGTACGCGACAAGCGATACTGGGAGAACAAACGCCAGAATATCCACCAGCGAGAGAAGGATATGGAAAAAACCATCTCCAAGTATGAAAGTGATATTGAGGATATCGAACGAAGCAGAAAAGCCATTCTCAAGAAAGCCAAGGAAGAAGCTGCAGAACTCCTGAAGGAAAGTAACAAGAAGATTGAGAATGCCATCAGAGAGATTCGAGAGAGTCAGGCAGAGAAGGAGGAAACCCGCCGCATCCGTCAGGAACTCGATGCCTTCAAACAGGAGGTTCAGGAGATTGACACCAAGGAATCGGATGACAAGATAGCCCGCAAGATAGCCCAGATTCAGCAGCGCAAGGAGCGGCATGCCAAGCGACAGGCTGAAAAGAAGGAGACCCAGGAGAAGGCCGCGGCAGCCCTGCGTAATGCACAGCACAAGGCTCAGGCTGAAAGCAAACGGGAGATAAAAGCCGGTGATACGGTTCGTATCAAAGGATTGACAACTATCGGAAAAGTGGAAAGCATCAACGGTGATACCGCTACTGCCGTATTCGGAGGTATGAGAACCAAAATGCGTCTGAACAGACTGGAGCATGCTACGGCTACAGTAGAGAATGTGGACAAGACCGAGGAACGCAAGGAAAACCTTGCCTCTTATGGTATCAGCAAGGAAACCAGAAAAACCATTGATGCCCACAAGACCAACTTCCATCAGGATTTGGATGTAAGAGGCATGCGTGGTGATGAAGCATTGAATGCTGTACAGTATTTTATAGATGATGCCATCCTGGTAGGTATGCCACGTGTCCGCATCCTTCATGGAAAGGGCAACGGCATCCTCAGACAACTCATCCGCCAATATTTGAGCAGCGTCCCTAATGTGACCCATTATGCAGATGAACATGTACAGTTTGGCGGTGCAGGAATCACGGTGGTAGACTTTTAAGTGAAGAATGCTTCTTCCTCTTAATATAATAAGGTGAAGTATGGAAAAGGAGGCAAGATTTGCCTCCTTTTTCTAAATAAACGTTAACAAGCAAAACTTTTTCTGCAAAACATTTGGCAGGATAAGAAAAAAGCAGTACCTTTGCACTCGCTTAAAAGCAATAACCGCTTTCAAGTTTATGAGACGGACAAGTCTCATACGACCAGCTCCCTCGGAATCCCCCAGGATGGGAACATAGCAAGGGTACTTGGTTGTAGCGGTGCGATATGAATCGCTTGTCCACCCGCCTCTTTAGCTCAGTTGGCCAGAGCACGTGATTTGTAATCTCGGGGTCGTTGGTTCGAATCCGACAAGAGGCTCAAAAAGGAATCTTCTTTCAGAAGGTTCCTTTTTTATTTTATCTAAGTTTGGCACAACCGAAACAAAAGTTTCCCGACGCTTTGAAGTGTACAAAACAAACAGAAACATATATTTTTCTATCTTTCAAGGCGTTTTATCTTTAATTATATATAAATATTTTCACCCTTTACACCTTATATAATAAAAAAGTTGTATTTTTGCAAATTGATATATTACATTCGCAGAAATACATTATAACAATGAATACAGAAAATAACGAAAATCAAGAAGAGAAGAAGACAGACGAGCAGACGCAAAAGGTTAAGATCTACATCATCGATACGGGTAAGATCAAACAAACCAAAGCGTTTGCCCGACAAGATGGAGCAATTCTTGGCATCGTATGGATAGCCAGCTTCGTCTGCACCATGATGGCAGTAGAACCCAAGTACCAGATGCTGGGGTTACTATCCAACATTCTGATTATCTCTACCCCATTCGTGGTAGCAAAGAGATTGAAGTATTTCCGTGACTTCGTAAGAGAGGGACATATTTCTTTCAGACACGGATTATACTATTGCATCCAGACATTCTTCTATGCTACCCTACTGCTCACCATCGTGCAGTATCTCTGGTTCCGATTCATGGATACAGGCATGTTTATGACTCAGCTTCAAACCAACTACCAGATGATAGCACAGGCTTATCAGTTGACAGCAGAGGAAACAAAAGCTCTCTTCGATGCCATCTCTATGATGAAACCAATAGCATGGGCATCCATGTTTATGATTACCGACCTGGTTGCTGGAGCAATACTCAGTCCGATACTTGCTGCCATATTCGCCAAAAAGAAAATAGCCAATTAGGTTTCAGATAAAAAATAAATTCTCAAAACATCAGAAAAAATGGATATTTCAGTTATCGTTCCTCTGTTCAATGAGGAAGAGTCGCTGCCAGAACTCTTCGCCT
Organism: Prevotella sp. LCP21S3_D2; assembly: GCF_052118345.1. Taxonomy (NCBI): domain Bacteria; kingdom Pseudomonadati; phylum Bacteroidota; class Bacteroidia; order Bacteroidales; family Prevotellaceae; genus Prevotella; species Prevotella sp. LCP21S3_D2. The sequence continues at coordinate 26,546 of NZ_JBQKHJ010000005.1, forward strand.
GGATCAAACGGGTGATGGATGCCAACGATTTCACTTACGAAGTTATCTTTGTGAACGACGGTTCTACCGACCGTTCATGGAACGTCATAGAAGAACTTGCCGAGAAAAACGAGCAGGTAAAAGGAATCAAATTCCGCCGCAACTACGGAAAGAGTCCTGCCCTCTACTGTGGATTCAAAGAGGCACAAGGTGATGTAGTCATCACTATGGATGCCGACTTGCAGGATTCACCAGACGAGATACCAGGTCTCTACGAAATGATAAAGAAAGATGGTTTCGATCTTGTATCGGGTTATAAGCAGAACCGCAAGCAGGGAGACCCTCTGAGCAAAACGATTCCAACCAAACTTTTCAATGCCACAGCCCGCAAGGTGAGCGGCATCCACAATCTGCATGACTTTAACTGCGGACTCAAGGCTTACCGCCGCGACGTAGTGAAGAACATCGAAGTATACGGTGAGATGCATCGCTACATTCCATACCTTGCCAAGAATGCAGGCTTCGTAAATATTGGCGAAAAACCTGTTCACCATCAGGCAAGAAAGTTTGGTACTTCCAAGTTCATGGGCTGGAACCGTTTCGTGAACGGCTATCTGGACCTGATGACACTCTGGTTCCTGAGCAACTTCGGCAAGAAGCCAATGCATGTTTTTGGATTCTTAGGAAGTGTGGTGTTCTTCATTGCCTTTCTCTCGCTTATCGGACTTGGCATCGATAAAGCCATAGACTTACATCGTGGCATCTACGGACACCTCATCACCGATTCCCCATACTTCTTCATCGCTCTCATTGCGATGGTATTGGGCAGTCAGTTCTTCCTAGCCGGATTCCTGGGTGACCTTATCAGTCGTCAGAACCCTAATCGTAACGATTATCAAATAGAAAAGGAAATAAGATGCAAAAAATAATACCATTGGTTTTCATGATGCTGGTACTCATGGTGGCTAGCTGCACTAGTCTCAACTGCCCGCTCAACAACACCACTTACACCAAGTATAAGTTGATGGGCAACGTAAAGACACTCAACGCCACCTTAACCATCTCGACCACCAAACAGGAAGGAGAAGACAGCGTACTTATCAATAAGGATGAGAACGTGGATAGCTTCATCCTTCCGATGAGTTACCACCAGCCTGAGGATGTGTTCTTTTTTGAAATTCAGAATGCAGACAATCAGGTATGGAAAGATACAGTAACCGTCAAGAAAGAGGACTATCCACATTTCGAGTCTGTAGATTGCGGTGCAGCCTACTTCCACAAAATAACAGAAGTGAAGACAACCCACAACTATATCGACTCAATAGTTATCAACAATAAAGAGGTTAATTATGATGCATCTAAAGCGCATTTCTACATATATTTCGGTACCCGTTACTAAAAAAGCGGTAACCGTCCTGAGCCTTCTCCTACTCTTAGGTGGAGGATGGGCGAACGCACAAAACCGTCTAAAAAAGGTAGCAACGGTAGAAAAAGATACGATTCCATGGTTTAACGGAATGGCGGTGAGTGTGGATTTAATAGGACCAGCCCAATTGATGGTAAGTGATTACGGACAATATGAAGCTTCTCTGCGAGTGAACTTAAAAGACAAGTATTACCCTGTCTTTGAATTGGGTTACGGCAAAGCAGATGCCTTCGATGAGAGTACCCAGATTACTTATAAGACAAGTGCACCATACGCCCGTCTGGGTGTAGACTGGAACCTGCTCAAAAACAAGCACGATGACTACCGCCTGTTTGGCGGATTCCGTTACGGTTTCACCTACTATAAATACGACATCTCTTCACCACCCATCAAAGATCCAGTCTGGGGAGGTGATGCACCTTACGGAGCAGAAGGCGTATCCGCCAACTATCACTGGCTGGAAGGTGTAATAGGAATAGATGCAAAGATATGGGGACCAATCCGCATGGGATGGAGTTTCAGATACAAGCGTCGTGTTGCCCATAATGATGGCGACATGGGCAACACCTATTATGTACCAGGCTTCGGCAAGCAAGGTGGTTCCCGACTTGGCGGTACGTTCAATGTAACATTTGAAATATAAACAATGAAGAATAAAAGACTCATTTGGCAGATACCGTTTCTGCTTCTCTTGATTTTTGGCAGTATTTATGTCATTCGCCAACAGCAAAATACTCCTTACCAGAGGGATGAAGGTTTCATCTTTGGTACTATCTATCACATCACTTACCAAAGTGACGTCAATTACCAAAAAGAAATCGAGGCTGAACTGCAGAAAGTAGACAATTCTCTTTCTCCATTCAACAAGACATCCGTCATTTCGCGTATCAACCGTAATGAAGACGTGAAGGTAGACAACATGTTTGCTGAGGTTTTCCAACTCGCAGAAAAAATATCCAAAGAAACAGAAGGAGCATTTGACATCACTGTAGCCCCTATGGTAAATGCCTGGGGATTCGGCTTCAAGACCGGGAACCCTCCTACCCAACAAACAGTAGACAGTCTTCGCGCTATCGTCGGATTCCAGAAAGTAACATTAAAGGAAGAGCACGTCAAGAAACAGAATCCTCATATCATGCTCGACTGCTCAGCCATTGCCAAAGGATACGGAAGCGATATCGTGGCAAGGTTTCTAAAGAAAAAAGGCATCCAAAACTTTATGGTAGAGATTGGTGGCGAAATTGTGGTGAATGGAAACAACGACAAGCAAGTGCCTTGGCGGGTAGGCATCAACAAGCCAACAGACGATTCTCTCAATACGAATCAGGAATTACAAGACGTAATCAATGTGACAGACATAGCAATGGCAACAAGTGGAAACTATCGGAATTTCTACTATAAGAACGGCAAGAAATACGCTCACACAATAGACCCGAAGACAGGCTATCCCGTGCAGCACAATATTCTGTCAGCCACCGTTCTAGCCAAGAATTGTGCCACAGCCGATGCCTATGCCACATCCTTCATGGTAATGGGACTGGATGGAGCAAGGAAAGTACTGGAAAAACATCCTGAACTTGACGCCTATCTCATCTATTCCGATGAACAGGGAAATAACAGGATATGGTATTCGCCAGAGCTCAAGAAGAAAATATTGAAATAGAATGCAAGAAGACAGAGTATATGACAATCTTTTAAATCTGCCTCTATTCCTGGGAATGAGCCGTAACGATTTGCTGGAAGTAGCCGGTCATACAAAGTTCGATTTCCAAAAGGCAGAAAAGGGACTCACCATCGTCAAGGAAGGAGAGCCCTGCAAACGTCTGTACTTTCTTCTTACCGGCGAACTCAACGTTGTCACAGAGGCAGACGATCATGGCTACCGCATCGAAGAAGGCATCAAAGCCCCAGAAGCGTTTCAAATGGAATGCATCTACGGATATAACCAATACTTCACTCACACCTATATCGCAAAGAAAGAATGTAGCGTGATGAGTATCAGCAAGCAGGAGATGCAGAAACTATCTGATAGATACGAGATTTTCAGAATCAACATGTTCAATCTCATTTCTACTCAAACCCAAAAGAACAACCGGCGCCTGTATCGGGTTCCTCCCAAAACACTCTCAGAACGTATCATCCAGTTCTTTGAAAGCCGATGTCTCAAACCTGCCGGCGAAAAATTATTCCACATCAAGATGGAAAGACTTGCCGCAGAAATGAATGTCAAGAGAATCTATGTCTCCAACGTGCTGAATGAACTGCAGAAGCAAAAGCTCATGCATCTGGAAAGAGGAAGAATCTATATTCCACAATTAGAAAAGCTGATTGTGAATAAATAAAAAGAGAACTGTCATAGAGTAAAGCAAACAAATAAAAAATCACTATCATGCAAGATATAAAAGATCAGAATCATATCAGAAATACAGAGAATCGAGAGAATCCATTCTTTGTTCCCTATCACACACCGCACGATACTGTGCCTTTCAACCGTATCCTGCTGGAAGACTACGAGCCTGCCTTCATGGAGGGTATTCGCCGTGACAAAGAAGCGACAGACAAGGTCATCAACGACCCGGCTGAGCCTACATTCGAGAATACTATCGCCCGTGTGGATACAGAAAAAGGCGAACATTATTACGACCTTTTAAGTCGTGTTTCCAATGTATTCTCATGCATGATGAGTGCAGAGACATGCGACGAGATGGAGGAACTGGCACAAAAGATGAGTCCTATCCTCACCAAACATGCCAACGACATTACACTCAACAAGAAACTCTTTGAGCGTATTAAATATGTTCATGACCACCCTAACAGAGAGTTAACCCCAGAAGAACAGATGCTTTTGGAAACCAGTTATGATGGTTTTGTACGTAGTGGTGCTCTTCTTGATGAGGAAGGAAAAGACAAGCTTCGCAAACTTACAGAGGAAGCAAGTATTCTCACCCTCCAGTTCTCACAGAATCTCCTGAAGGAAGACAAGGCATTTACCCTCCATATCACAGACGAGACTCAACTTGACGGACTTCCAGAAACAGCAAAGGCTGCAGCAGCTCATACTGCCAAAGAGAAGAATGAAGAAGGCTGGATTTTCACACTCGACTATCCAAGTTACTCTCCATTCATGACCTACTCTACTCAGCGTGAACTCCGCAAACAGATGTATATGGCACGCAATACGGTCTGTACCCATGAGAACGAGCAGAACAACATTGAAATCTGCAAGCGATTGGTCAATTTACGTAGAGAACTCGCTCAACTTCTTGGCTTCGAGACCTATGCAGACTATGTATTACGTCATCGAATGGCAAGTAATGTAGAGAATGTCTATAAACTTCTCAATGATCTGATTGAGGCTTATAAGCCAACAGCAGAAAAAGAAGTGAAAGAAGTAGAAGCCCTAGCCAAAAAACTGGAAGGCGAAGACTTCAAAATGGAGCCATGGGACTTCGGATTCTATTCCCACAAGCTCCAGATGGAAAAATACAATCTGGATGCAGAGATGCTCCGTCCATACTTCCAACTTGACAAGGTGATAAAGGGCGTCTTCGGATTAGCCAACAAACTGTATGGTATTACCTTCAAGGAAAACAAAGAGATTCCAGTATACCATCCTGACGTGAAGGCATACGAAGTATTCGATAAAGACGGCAGTTATCTGGCTGTGTTCTATGCAGACTTCTTCCCACGCAAGGGCAAACAGGGAGGTGCCTGGATGACAGAATTCCAAGGACAATGGATAGACCATAAAGGCAACAACATTCGTCCACACGTGAGCGTAGTGATGAACTTCACCAAGCCTACAGAAGAAAAACCTGCCCTCCTGACCTTGGGAGAGGTAGAGACCTTCCTGCATGAGTTTGGTCACAGCCTTCACGGAATGTTCGCCAACACCCGGTTCGAAAGTCTTTCGGGTACCAATGTATGGTGGGATTTCGTAGAGTTGCCATCCCAATTTATGGAGAACTATGCCATAGAAAAGGAATTCCTGCGCACCTTCGCTTTCCATTATGAGACAGGCGAGCCATTGCCGGACGAGCTCATCGAACGTATCGTAAAAAGTCGCAACTTCATGGCAGCATACGCCTGCCTGCGCCAAGTAAGTTTCGGACTTCTGGATATGGCATATTACACCAAGAAGGATGCCTTTAATGCAGACATCATCCCATTCGAGAAAGAAGCATGGAAAGAAGCCATGATTCTGCCACAGTTGCCTGACACTTGCATGACCGTACAGTTCTCGCACATTATGGCAGGAGGTTACGCAGCCGGCTACTACAGTTACAAATGGGCTGAAGTTCTGGACGCTGATGCATTCAGCGTATTCAAGAAAAACGGTATTTTCGACCGAACTACCGCCCAGAGCTTCCGTGACAACATACTCTCAAAGGGAGGCACCGAACATCCGATGACACTCTATAAACGATTCCGTGGACAAGAGCCAACCATAGACGCCCTACTGGAACGCAACGACATCAAGAAGAGTTAACAGTTTAGGCAAGTAATTATAAATGACACAATATAAATAACAGATCAATGGGGGACAACCTTTTAAAACAGAAAAAGCTTGATTTGCGATACCTTCGCATGGCTCGCATCTGGGCAGAAAACAGCTATTGCAAACGCCGACAGGTAGGTGCTTTAGTAGTAAAAGACAAGATGATTATCAGCGATGGTTACAATGGTACACCAAGCGGATTTGAAAATATCTGCGAGGATAACAATGTAACCAAGCCCTATGTCCTCCATGCAGAAGCCAACGCCATAACCAAGTTGGCCCGCAGCAGCAACAACAGCGAGGGAAGCACACTTTATGTCACTGCTTCTCCTTGCATCGAATGCTCCAAGCTCATCATTCAAGCAGGCATCAAACGAGTTGTATATGCCGAGAAATACAGACTTACTGATGGTGTGGAACTATTGGAAAGAGCCGGAGTAAAAGTAGAATATATGAATCCTGATGAAAATATCAGTTTAGAATAACGTTAGTATAATGTAAATTAGTAAGTTATGAATAAGAACAAGAATAAGACCAACAGGTTTATGCCGTTCATCATGGCACTCTGCGTAGTGCTAGGCATTGTCATCGGCACATTCTTTTCGAATCATTTTGCCGGAAACCGACTCAACGTCATCAATAGTGGAAGCAACCGCTTAAACAACTTGCTCCATCTCATTGATGACCAATATGTAGATTCTGTCAACATAGATTCGCTAGTAGATAAAGCCATTCCACAAATTCTTGCGGAACTGGATCCCCACTCGGTCTACATCAGTGCCAAAGATGCAGCTCAGGCTAATGACGACCTCAAAGGTTCATTCTCGGGTGTAGGTATTGAGTTCGTGATCCGCCAGGACACCATTCATGTGCAAAATGTAATCCAAAACGGTCCTGCCGAAAAAGCAGGTCTTCTAGCAGGAGATAAGATTGTTGCTGTGGATGGCAAACCTTTCGTGGGCAAAATCGTGACCAATCAGGAAGCCATGCACCGCTTAAAGGGTCCTAAAGACACGAAAGTAAAAATCGGCGTAATCCGCTATGGCAGCAACAAGGTACAGAGCTTCACGGTAACACGAGGAGAAATCCCAACCAAGAGTATAACTGCAGCCTACATGCTCAATGACAATACAGGCTACATCCGCATCAAGAACTTCGGTGAGAACACTTATCCAGAGATGCTTATCGCCTTAGCCAAACTGTCTCAACAGGGATTCTCTAATCTCTGCATTGACTTACGCGACAACTCTGGAGGCTATCTCACAGCTGCAGTAAATATGGCAAACGAGTTCTTACCAGAAAAGAAACTGATCCTCTATACACAAGGACGAAAGTCTCCTCGCCAAGATTATCCGAGCGACGGCAAGGGTTCTTATCAAAAGATACCTATGGTTGTACTCATCAATGAGGGTTCGGCTTCTTCTGCTGAAATCTTTGCAGGTGCCATGCAGGATAATGACCGTGCAACCATCATCGGTCGCCGTTCATTCGGAAAGGGATTGGTACAACAGCAAATAGAATTCCCAGACCATAGCCTTATCCGTCTCACCATTGCCAGATACTATACTCCTTCTGGAAGATGTATCCAAAAACCTTATACGATGGGTGATGACAAGGATTATGAACAGGATCTTCTGGATCGCTACCAGCATGGAGAATTTTTCTCACAAGACAGCATCAAGCATACGGGGCCTGCATACCACACAGGCATTGGACGTGTAGTTTATGGTGGAGGTGGTATCACGCCAGACATCTTTGTTCCAGAAGATACGCTCGGTATGACTTCCTACTTCAAAGAGGCTAGTTTGAGCGGCTTGATTCTACAGTTTGCATTTACCTATACTGATGATAATCGTCCTAAGTTGAACAACTTCAAGGAGATGATGGAACTTGCCGATTATCTTGACAGTCAGAACATGGTGGAACAGTTTGTCAACTATGCAGACAAGCATGGATTGAAGCGCCGTAACCTTCTTATCAAGAAGTCACATAAGTTGCTGGATAGAGTCATCGACAGCCGTATCATCTATAACATGCTTGATGAACAAGCCTGGACTCAGTATATCAACCAGGACGACCCAGTGATTAAGAAGACCCTCGAAGTCTTCGAAAAGCACGAGGCGTTCCCAAAGAAACCTGAGCCAACAGCCAAATTCAAAAGCAAGAAGCAGAAAGTAGCAATGGTTGGCATACCATACAATTACAGTTCACTACATTGCAGAAATATGATGATGGCAAACGCATAAGATGAATAAGAAAGAACTTAGAAAAATCATAAAAGACAGAAAGCGACAGTATTCCTCAAGCCAACTTGAGGAACTGTCGCTTTCTGTCTTATCCCGACTTGCAGGTCAAGAATCTTTCCGCAAGGCTAAAATCATTTTAATGTATTATTCTCTCCCTGATGAAGTCAACACTCATACCTTTATTGATGAGATGACAGCTTTAGGGAAAACTGTTCTTTTACCTGTAGTAAAGGATTCAGAAAATATGGAAATCAGAGAATACTCTGGCAGAAAAGATCTCACAGAAGGTTCCTTTCATATTATGGAGCCTATCGGCAAGCTCTTTCCACCAGAAAGATATGGGGAAATAGAAGTCGGTGTCATTCCAGGTATGAGTTTTGATGAAAAAGGCAACCGTCTGGGACGAGGAAAAGGATATTATGACAGATTTCTGAAAAAAGTACCAACCCTGTTCAAGATTGGCATCTGTTTCGACTTTCAAAAGACAGATACCATCCCAACAGAAGAAACGGATATCAGAATGGATTGCATCATATAAAGAGTTCTGGAAATAGAGGCAAATTCTATCAATAGAAACGGATATCTGAAATCACCAATGCCCCTACCTGCTCGTTCAATCTTCTTACCAAGATTGAACGATGCATGGTAAGATCTGCCCTGAGAGCAGGATTTAGAATCTTAACATAAAGGGTTTGATTCTTGATAAATTTATCAGCACAATAAACAGAAATAGAGGCACCAACAACGGTGTCCCAACTATCCAAGAGACGCTTTTGCTGCAAAGGCGTCTCCAATCCCTCGTTTCTCAAAAACTCCGGCAAAAGTTCTGCTATAGAACGAACCTTTTTTCTAAACATAATTATACCCAATAAATAATGTACTACAAATCGTCAGACTTGATTTCCCACCCCTGACATTCAGTATCTAATCTCTTACATGCAGTTCTCCATTTTCGACAGAGAAAATCTTATAGTCGCCACGTAAACGATGAAGGATTTGGTCAAGATGATCACGATTGGTATCCGTGATAAAAATCTGTCCAAAATTATCATTCGAGACTAACTGAACTATCGCTTCAACCCGCTGAGCATCAAGCTTATCAAAAATATCATCCAACAAGAGTAAAGGAGTGGTATTAGAGCAGGTTCGCTTCAAGAAACTAAACTGCGCCAACTTCAAGGCAATGACATAACTCTTGTTCTGTCCCTGACTTCCCTCACGCTTCATCTGATAGTCACCAATCGTAAACTCCAAGTCGTCACGATGAACTCCATGAAGCGAATAACCAACGGCACGATCCTTGAATCTATCACGCTGGATAACCTCCAATAACGGTCCCCTTTGACAGTGCGAAATATAATGCAAGCCTACCCGTTCCTTATCACCGGAAATATGCTGATAAATCTGCTGAAACAAAGGTATTAATTCGTTTACAAAAGCCTGGCGCTTAGCAAAGAGCAGTTCTCCATTCATAGCCATCTGCTGTTCCCAAAGCTCCATAAGAGTTACATCCGGTTCCGCCTCCATCTTCAGGAGAGCATTACGCTGCTGCAAGGCTTTGTTGTAGTTAGAAAGAGCCTCGATATATGTATTATCATACTGAGAGATAACAACATCCATCAGTTTTCTACGCTCATCACTTCCCCCCTCAATGAGGGAAACATCAGAAGGAGAAACAAAGACAAGCGGAATGAGTCCAATATGTTGAGACAAGCGCTTATATTCTTTCTTATTTCGCTTAAAATGTTTTTTGGTTCCACGCTTCATCCCGCAATAAATGTTCTCCAAATCCCCATTATCATTCTCATAATTACCTTCCAACATAAAAAAGGCCTCATCGTGCAAAATGATTTGCGAATCAATCGGATTATTGGCACTTCTGCAAAACGAGAGGTAATAAATTGCATCCAAAAAGTTGGTCTTACCCATGCCGTTATGACCGATAAGACAGTTAATTTTGGGCGACAATTCAATATTGGCGCTCTTGATATTTTTATAGTTAATAATGGAAATATTCTTTAAAATCATAGACTCTTTACTGATTATTGAGTGCAAAGTTAACAGAAAAAGCCCAAAAAACGAAAAAAGTAGGCTAGAAATTTCAATATCTGAATAAAATTCCGTATTTTTGCAGAAGTTTAGCAATATTAGAATAATAAAAAACAAAAATACAAAATGGCAAACAACAAAGTACAGGCTCAGGAAATAGAGAGCCTCAACATTCATGAGGCCTTCTTCATGAAGAACAAGAAGGCTATTATTATCGCTGTGGTAGCTATTGTAGTTATCATTGCTGGTGTATTCGGTTATGTATCTCAGATCTCTGGTCCACGTGAGGACAAGGCTAGCACAATGCTTGGCAAGGGTCAGACTTACTTCAACAACGAGATGTTCGAACAAGCACTTAACGGAGACGGTGCTGGTTACGTTGGCTTCAAGAAAATTGCAGACGAATATAGCAGCACTGACGCAGGTAACTTAGCAAACCTCTATGCAGGTCTTTGCTATGCTAACCTTGGCAAATGGGCAGAAGCAGAAAAGAGTTTGGATGCATTCTCTTCAAAGGATGACCAGATGATCAGCCCAGCAGCTGAAGCTGCGCTCGGTGATGTTTACGCTCACTTGAACCAGTTGGACAAGGCTGTCGAAGCATTCAAGAAGGCTGCTTCCATGGCTGACAGCAAAGCAGAAGATGACACTAACAACAGTCTCTCTCCTGCATTCCTGATTAAGGCTGGTGAAGTTCTCGAGAGCCAGAACAAGAAGCAGGATGCATTGAATATCTATCAGGATATCAAGAAGAAGTATGTTAACTCTATGCTTGTTCAGAGCGGTGAGATTGACAAGTACATTGAGCGCGCATCCAATTAATAACATCTTACGAGTAACATCTTAGAACAAGTTTAATAGATAATTATGGCAACAGCTCTTCATAATTTATCAGAATATGACCTTAGCAAAGTACCTGATGCCAGCAACATGTGCTTTGGTATCGTTGTAGCTGAATGGAACCCAGAAATAACAGGTGCCCTGCTGGACGGTGCTGTCAAGACGCTCGAAAAACATGGAGCCTTAACAGAGAACATACATGTTAAGACTGTTCCTGGCAGTTTCGAACTCATCTATGGCGCACATCAGATGGTACTTAATGGCGGCTATGACGCTGTTATTATCTTGGGAAGCGTAATTCGTGGTGAAACTCCTCACTTCGATTATATCTGCGAGGGAGTAACCTATGGTATTGCCCGTCTCAATGCCACACAAGAGATTCCTGTCATTTATGGACTCTTGACTACAAACGACCTGCAACAGGCAAAGGACCGTAGCGGCGGCAAATTGGGAAACAAGGGCGATGAATGTGCTATTGATGCCATCAAAATGGCTAAATTCTAAAAGCACAGACATTGAGTCTTTCAAAACAATTACTATATAATAAGGTAAATAAAATGAAGCTCTACCAATTATTACAGTCATACGAATTTGAGGAGATTTTCCCTACAGTCAACGTGATGTTTCCCAACGCACAGTTGCATAGAGACGTCTTTGAAAAAGCATTCAACATGCTTTGCAACATTCAACCTATCAGTTCCAAGAAAGTAATTCGTTTCGAACTGATGGAGGATCCAAACTCTAGCGATATGTTTGTTGGAGCCAACGACAGCTGTTTTCAAACAACTTGGGATGTATGTCTCGGCAAAGAAATAAAGAAAGGGAAAGGCGCCGACCTTAACGATGTGGAAATGGTAGCCAATTGTCTGCTTAATATCCTCTTCATAGGTCGTCATCCTCAAAGTTTCGAAAAAGATTATAAGAAACTCTTCAAATAATCATAGGATTTACAAAAAAAGGACCTCTTGAAATCTGAGTATTTCAAGAGGTCCGTCCTTTATTTATACACCTTCATCATCGTCTTCATCAACAGAAGAACTGCCCGATGGAGAACTGTCATTTCCTTCAGTATCCAGTAATTGATCTTTACTGATACTCACCTCCCCCATCTTAGAGATTTTTACCACCAAAGGCAAATATTCATCACTCATCACATCAGGTGAACCAACACTGGCTGCAAAACAAAGATTGTTACCTTCAGTTTTTACATAGACAATACCCAGTAATCCACCAGAGGCCTTGGTATGAGAATCCAAGTATTTTTCAAAGGCAGCTTTGGTAAAACTACGTTTGAAGAATTCAGAACCGTCGCTTCTTATAATCCGAACAGTAATCATATTATCGTGATACTTAGTATTTTCATCTACCTTAACGAGCGGCAAACTGTCATCTGGTTCTCGTTTTACCACCACTTTGTATGTAGCGCCCAACCATTCAATGCTTCTAGACTGCTCATACTCACTCATCTTGAGTGTTTGCTTTTTAACTTTGACAACAGGTTTAGGAGCTATAATGATGTTGCTTTTCTTTTTCTCAGCACACGAAGCCATTATACCTATAGCCAGAGCCATGAAAAATAAGTAATTGATTCGTTTCATTGCTTTTTTATTTTAATGCTACAAAAGTAGTAAAAAAAAACGAAATAAACACGGGTTACCCGTTAAAAAAGAAAAAAAGCATCGACTTTCACAAGCCGATGCTCCGAATCTACCTAAATACTAACTAATAAATTTCCTATTGAATCTTACACGATATAATAAAAGTTCAGTTTATGAATTCTAATCAGTAGTTTGACGTCATCACGAAGAAAAGGTTTAATGCAAGTCTAAAAAAAATGCATTTTTTCTTCATTAAATGTTTTTTCTCTCTTAAAACTGCTTCTTTTCTTCTTTTTAAAGCAAATTTACCCTTTTTATTTTGAGATTTAAACATTTTGTCGTATCTTTGCAAACAAAAAGAAACATTTTGTATGAAAAAGATTCTATTATTCATAATAACTGCCAGCATTTTCACCTTTTCTTCTTGCTTTCAGAAAGAGCAAACGCAAGAAAAGGAGCAAGTCATCGACACTATTCCAATGATGGTGATGCAAATACAAAAATGCAACCGACTATATACGGCAGAAGCCCATGTTCACAAAATTATCACCCACGATGATCAACTGAATCTGAAAGGTTCTTTTTTCAGAAAGAACTTCAACATTCATGTACCTGGTTCAAACAGGAAAGTTGCAATCCCTATGAATGCAACCATCAAGGCTTCCGTAGACTTCCAAGGGTTTTCCAATCAAAATGTGTTACGCAAAGGCGACAAGATAGAAATCATTCTGCCAGACCCAAAGCTGACACTCACGAGCAGTAAGATAGACCACAATGCGGTAAAACAATACGTTTCCATTGCCCGCAGCAATTTCAGTGATGCAGAACTCACCCAATTAGAGCAGCAAGGCAGACAAAGCATCATCAATGATATTCCGAATCTTGACCTCATGGAACAAGCTAGGCTCAGTGCCGCAAATACTCTGATTCCGATGCTCAAGGACATGGGATTCAAGGAAGAAAACATCAAGATTAGCTTCCGTAAGAAATTCACAATCCACGACTTGAAGGAATTCATTTCAAATGGATTGAATGACAATAAAACAATAGAAAAGAGAACAGCCTCTAGCCAGGCATCAAATAAAGAGGACTAAGATATGAAGAAATATGGAATCATTATCATTTTATTCCTTATTATAATAATAGGTGGAGCACTCTATTGGCTTAATAAAGACAATACAATGAACGTGGCAATGGAAGAAAAGACCACCCTTTCACCAACCCAAGTAGAAAGTATTGAGGCTATCGGGCAATGGGAATTTCTTGCCATCAACGATGAGGAACTCGTTGATACAACCCGACATGGCTTCTTTGGTGACGATCAATTGGTACGTATCTATTATGGTACCCTGCGTCTCGGCATTGACATGAAAGACGTAAAGGAAGGATGGATACAGACGGATGAAAAGAAAGATTCCATAGTCTGCACCCTTCCCCCAATACGACTCCTCGACAACAATTTCATAGACGAGGCAAAGACTAAAAGTTTCTTTGAAGAAGGAAAATGGACTGGCGCTGACCGACAGGCTATGTACGACAGAGCTTATGTCATGATGAAAAAGCGTTGCTTGACACCTGTGAATTATCAGACGGCAAGAAGAAATGCCAAGCAGCAATTCAAAGACATGTTCAAGACAATGGGATTCACTAACGTTAGAATAGAATTCGAAGACTGAGGGTAGAATTACCTTCAGTCTCCCAAAACGGAAGTAACTAAACATATTCCGTTCATAAAAAGACAAGAGAGTTATCAGGGCGCAAGCCTAATTATTAATTATCATTTTTAAATTAAAACATAAGAGAGATGGATGCTATCAATGATTTTTTCACAGCCTTTAGTTCATTCCTTTGGGGATGGCCTATGATTATTTTATTGTTGGGAACTCATATTTTTCTAACCATCCGCCTGCGCTTTCCACAGCGCAAGATATTCCAGGCTATCAAATTGTCTGTCAAGAAAGACAAGAAGGCAACGGGGGATGTTTCTCAATTCGGAGCACTAGCCACTGCCTTGGCAGCTACCATCGGTACGGGTAACATCATCGGTGTGGCTACAGCCATAGCATTAGGTGGACCAGGTGCTGTCCTTTGGTGCTGGCTCACCGGTGTTTTCGGTATTTCTACCAAGTATGCAGAGGGACTTCTTGCCGTAAAATATCGAGTTAAGACAACACGAGGAAAGATGCTGGGAGGTCCGATGTATGCTCTAGAAAAGGGATTGGGCTGGAAATGGCTTGCCATCCTCTTCGCAATCTTTGCCGCCCTTGCTTCTTTTGGTATTGGCAGCACAGTTCAAGCTAATGCCATCTCAACCCTTGTAGAGAATCAATATGGCATTTCTCCTTTCATTACAGGCTCGATAGTTACCATTTTAGGAGCTGCCGTAATCATTGGTGGTGTAAAGACAATCTCTAAGGTTTGTGGAATGCTTGTACCTTTCATGGCCCTATTCTATGTATTGGGCTGTATTTATATTCTCATTGTAAATCATGCCTACATTCTCCCTGCCCTACAGATTATCTGCGAATCAGCTTTTACAACAAAAGCTGCTGGTGGTGGTTTTGCAGGTAGCACACTGATGCTTGCAGCCCGTTATGGTATTGCCCGTGGTCTTTTCTCTAATGAGAGTGGACTTGGTTCTGCGCCAATCGTTGCCGCAGCTGCTCAAACCCGCAATCCCGTTCGACAGGCATTAGTTTCATCAACAGGAACATTCTGGGATACGGTCATCATCTGCGCTCTAACAGGACTGGTAATCACCAGCAGTATCATAGCCTATCCAGATATAGACTATCATGATGGAGCAGCACTTACCAAAGCAGCTTTTAGTAAAATACCATATATTGGAGCTCCATTACTAACATTTGGTCTGACCACCTTTGCTTTTAGTACTACACTAGGTTGGAGTTATTATGGCGAACGTTGCGTAGAATACCTGAAGGGAAAGAAATGGATGCTTTGCTATCGCATTCTCTACATTGCCAGTATATTTGCAGGAAGTGTCATCAGTCTCGGTCTGGTATGGAACATAGCTGATTGCATGAATGCTCTTATGGCTATTCCAAATCTCGTCTCTTTACTATGTCTTAGTGGAATTATTGTGCATGAAACAAGAAAGTATCTTTGGCGCCACCGTCTAGATCAGGATATGGAGGAAAGCGAATTACAGGAAGTAGAAGACAAATAACCGTGCAAACGATTGTCCTGAAGAAATAGCAGAAAACTATATATTTTTGATTCATCCTACCATTTTCTTTTGTACCTTTGCAGCAGAAAAGGTAAATTTATAGAAAACATAGGTTAAAAGAGATTTTATTAGTTTTTGTTGATTAAAAAAATGCCCAGGCAGCAGTGATGCTATCCTGGGCTTTTTGTTTTATATGCTCTATTCACTTATATTCTGTAATCATCAACAAGAATTTTCACTTCTTATTCAGCATTTATCTGCAAATGCTTCATTCCGTGTCCACCCCACGTTGTATAATTGACGAATTGGAATCCCATACGAGTATAAAGGCTTTCAGCTCTTGGATTGCCTTTATCAACCAATAATCCAACCTTCGGAATACCAAGTTCCTTACCACGTTGTATGGCAGCATTCAACAAAAGCTTTGCAATCCCCTTACCTCTATAGCTACTGGAAACAGCCAAACTGTCTAGATAGTATTCACCTTCTTGAGTCTCAGCATCCATACTCGAATAATCAATTCCAAAGGTATCAAGAGCCTCATCTACAAATCTTTTGCGCAAAGTCTTAAGTTGAGCTCCATCATAAGCCACCAAGATGCCAGCAACCACACCATCAGCAGTCATAGCCATCAACACATTTCGGTAACTATACTGGCTATCCTCCATCTTTACCAGACGTTCCATCAACTGATGAAAATCAGCCAATGTATGACGAGGTCCGGCAAAATTCTGACAACATTCCGTATTCATCGCTTCCATAATGAGCGATGCTATATGCGAAGCTTTATCTGGGGTTGCTTGTTCGATATGTATCTTCATTTTCGTTTAGTTTTTACAATTACGAATGCAAAGATAATAATAATTAACGAGATAAACAAAACTTTTTCTTTTTCTTTACTTTTGTTTCACAAAGATTTTATATCTTTGCCCCATAATTCAATAACAAATGTTAAGATAGAGGCTGGCAGATTGTCACAACATCAATTTCCCAGAGTGAAAAGCTATCAAAAATCAATTGATAATATAAGATCTCTATCCTTCATGTTTGGGTAGAGACCTTCATTATTATTATAATCTTTTGTAAAAACTGACAATTAAAGACTTTTTCTTTGCTGATTCCAAATAATAATGCTAACTTTGCGCACGAATTTGTTTTATCTTGAGAAGACAAAGAGACAGAAAGATTGTAATGATATGGAAAAAATACTAATAGTTGAAGACGACATCGCATTTGGAACCATGATTCAGACATGGCTCAGGAAGAAAGGATTCGAAGTTGAAAAAACGACTTCGGTGAAAGCAGCTATACAGGCGTGGGAGAAGTTGGAAAGTGGATTTGATCTGGTGCTATCCGACCTTCGTCTTCCAGACCATGATGGTATTTTCTTATTGCAATGGATGAGAAAGCACGGCGTGCAAGTACCTTTCATCGTCATGACCAGCTATGCAGAGATTCAGAACGTAGTACTCGCCATGAAATCGGGTGCAACAGATTACGTTGCCAAACCTTTTCATCCGGACATCCTCCTGGAAAAGATTAAGGAAGCCATAAAAAATCACAATACAAGCTCTCTATCAGAGAAAAATATAGAGCAGAGGGAGACTACAGGAAATCAGGAGCCTATAGATAATAAAAAAGTATCAGGAAATACGGAATCTAAAGGAAATGTAGATGTTCCTAAATATCTTGAAGGAGAAAGCGAGGCTTCAAGAAAACTCTATAGTTTTGTATCTCTGGTTGCTCCTACTCCTATGTCGGTTCTCATTCTAGGTGCAAGCGGAACGGGTAAGGAATATGTGGCTCGTCGCATTCATGAATTAAGTCAGCGGGCAGGGAAACCTTTCTTTGCACTCGACTGTGGAGCCATTCCTAAGGATGTGGCAGCATCAGAATTCTTCGGTCACAGCAAGGGAGCCTTTACGGGAGCAGACCAAGACAAAAAGGGAGCTTTCGAAATAGCAAATGGCGGTACACTCTTCCTGGACGAAATGGGGAACCTGAACTATGAAGTGCAAGTGCAACTGCTTCGTGCCCTTCAGGAGCGAAAAATTCGTCCATTGGGCAGCAACAAGGAAATCGACATCGACATCCGACTGGTTTGCGCCACCAACGAAAATCTGGCACAGCGTGTAGCAGAGGGAAACTTCCGCGAAGACCTATACCATCGCATCAACGAGTTTACCATCTACATGCCGGAGTTGAAAGACCGTGGTGCCGATCTCTTCCTCTTTGCTGATCTCTTTATCAAACATGCCAACAAAGAACTCAATAGAAACGTGGAAGGACTCGACAGCAAGGCGAAGGAGCGAATTGCCGCCTACAACTGGCCGGGAAACCTGCGCGAATTGAACAATGTGATGAAACGTGCCACTCTTCTTGCCACAGGCAGATATATTGGAGTAACAGAACTGGAACAGAGTATGGCTCATATTCAACCACAAGCTCCTACCACCCTGCATGATGAGGAAACAGAACTGCAGCGTATAGAAGCAGCACTAAAAGCGGCAGGAGGTAACAAGAGTAAAGCTGCACAATTGCTTGCTGTGGATAGAAAGACGCTGTATAACAAGATGAAGAAGTACGGCATCTGAGGAACTTTCCCCAATATTTTGGGGAAAAATTCCACACTTGTTCCACAACTTCCACAAAGTTAAGATTTGGCACAAAAATGCATATTAACTGATTATCAACCATTTACTAAAAGGAGGAATCTTTTGGCACGCAGATTGTGATATTAGATTGTGAACTCGCAAACAAGCAACAATGCAAGTAAGACGGTTCATTAAAGTAAAAATAATATTCACAATAAAAAATAAAAAGATTATGAAAAAGTTAGTATTCGCAGCTATCGCTGCCATGGTAATGGTATCAGTTAGTAATGTATTCGCCAACAACAAGATGGCAAGTATTTCATCAGTAGCTCCAGTAGACACAGTTGCTCCTGCAGAACCAGCAGACACAACAGTAGAGAAGACCACTCCAGCAGAGACTCCAGCTGATTCTACAACAGCAACAACAGATTCAACTGTAGCAAAGTAATATCACCTTCAAAAACAGTAATAAACAGAAGAAATAGAAAGACATTAAATATCAGTAATTACGCTTCGCTTTCAATTAGGCAGGAGACTAATGATAAAATTCATTGGTCTCCTGACTTGTTTTTAGCCCTTTCTTTTCTTTAAATCAGTTTTTTGCATTATCTTTGCAGAAGATAAGCTGCACTCGGCAATCTGAAAGCAAGCTTTCATTGCGCTCGTTTGCATTATCTTTGCAAAAGATAATTAAGTAAGTAGATTTCACATGCACAAAAACAATATTCCACTCAAGGTAGCCCTCGGCTATTGCATTATTGCCATTATCATGATTCTGGCAATCAGTCTCGTATATAGCAACACCAAGAGCATCATCGCCATCAACGAAGCATCTCGTGAGTACATCAAGAAAAAGGATGCAGCAGACAGTACCATGACTTCTCTGCTCAAAGAAGAGCAGAAGAACTTGAAGCAACTCTCTGATGCAATGGCAGGGAAATCTACGTCCAATTATCTGCAAGATAAGGTAAAAAGTCTCAATACCGGCAAGGAGTCTATCGTTGTTCATTCCAAAGCCCCACAAACCCACGAGGCAAAGAAAACTACGGTGGAAGTAATGAAGACTCGCCGAGGATTCTTCCGGCGACTAGCCGATGCTTTCAAGAAAGAGCATGCAGAGACGCTAAGCATCAAGCAAGACAGCAACAGAGCCATCATTGATTCTATCACAACTCCTGTGAATGTGGCAGAAAATGTAGCCAACATTCTGGACCAGATAGACAAGAAGGAGAAGGTGGCTACGCAAGATCATAAGGAAAGTATCAACAAAGAGATGGAAGACTTGAAAATAGTCAGTACAAAACTTGCCTTACGTTCTGCCAAGCAACTGAGTGATGTACACCAAAGGGAACGTGACTCTATGCAGAAAGCCATCAACAAAGCGATGGCAGCCCGCAGACAACTGTTGTGGCAAATAGGTTTACTCACACTAATAACACTCTTTGCAATTATCGTCATGATTTGGTTCATCTGGCGCGATGCTAGAAAAGAGCGCATCTACCGGGAGAATCTTGAGGCAGCCAACGAAGAAATCCAACGCATCATGAACCAACGTGAACGACTTCTTCTCACCATTACCCACGATATCAAGGCTCCCGCAGCCTCCATTTCCGGCTTCATCGACCTGATGAAAGAATACGTCACCGAAGCACAAGGTATGGAATGTCTTCAAAATATCAAGAACTCAGCAGCTCATCTTTCCAGACTCGTAGCTTCTCTTCTTGATTATCATCAGTTGGAAAATGGATTGATGAAGGTTCAGCCTGTTTCTTTCTCTCCAGCCCAACTGGTGAAAGAATCGGTAGAGGGAATGCGATTACGAGCCAAAGAGAAAGGCTTATCCATTTCGTATGAGATGACGATGGGAATGAAAAAGGAAGCAAATCAGGAGAATGAAACAGACAAGGAATTATTCCTAGCCGATGCTTTCCGTATTCGTCAGATTCTGGATAATCTGGTGAGCAATGCCATCAAATATACCGATCACGGAAGTGTCAACATTGAGGCACGAGTTTCCAAAATCATGGGTAAGCTGACACTCACCCTGAGCGTGCAAGATACCGGCAAGGGAATGACTGATGAGGAAAAGCAGAAAGTATTCCAGGCATTCACCAGATTAAAGAGTGCACAAGGCATCGAGGGAACAGGCCTGGGCTTGTCTATCACTCAAGAACTGGTGTCGCTTCTCGGTGGAGAAATTCTACTTCGTTCTACCTTGGGCAAAGGTTCCAGTTTCATCGTTACGCTGCCTATTGAACCAGCTCCAAAGGATGATTCGATGGAGAGCAGAGAGCAAACATCTGATTATCAAAAAGAAGAGAACTCAGCCAACCAAAAGAAAGTTCCACAAGAATTTGTAAACCATAAGGTTCTGATTCTCGATGACGACAAGCTTCAGCTTCAACTTCTCCAGGAAATGCTGCGACGCATAGCAGGCGATTCCTGGCAAGTATTCGCCTGCAATCATGTGATTGATGCACTCACCATCCTGCACAATGAGCAGCCAGCCCTCATGCTGATGGACATAGAAATGCCAGAAATGAATGGTACAGAGATGATTACCCATATCAACCATACCAATATGACTGTCATTGCTATGACAGCGCATGATACGAGTATCCGGGAACAACTTATAAAAGCCGGCTTCGACGATTGCCTGTTCAAGCCATTCAGCATGGAGAAGTTATCTGCTATCCTGGGAATAGATTCTGAACCTCAATCCCACTTTGACGCTCTTCTCGCTTTTGCAGAGGGCGATGAAGAGGCTGCAAAAGAGATACTAAACACCGTGAAGCAGGAACTTGCCGAACATCTAAAGAATTTGAAAGAAGCCATGGAGGAGGATTCCTTATCTATAGATAAAATAGGAAAAGCTGCTCACAAACTTCAGCCGATTGCCAGTATGATGCAGATGAGTTGTCTAGAAGAACTGAAGGCACTATCGCCTGAACATATTCAAGAGAATGGAGAAGAAGAGATTAGGAAGAAATTGAAGGTTGTTGCAGATTGCTTGCAGCACGTGCTGGAACAGAGTTTCTAGCACGCGCCTTCCCTTTTATTCCCTGATTTGCTGCGGCGTCAGCCCTGTATGCTTCTTGAAATAACGACAGAAGAAACTGACATCGGCAAAATGAAACTCCCAAGCCATCTCCTTGATGCTTTGCGTAGTTCGCTTAAGATGCATCTTAATCTGCAGAATCACGTATTGGTCGATGATGGTCTTGGGGGTATGCCCCGTTACCTGGTTCACGATGTTGGTGAGATATTTCGAGGAGATATTCATCTGGTCGGTATTGCGGATTGCGCTGAAGATACTCATGAAAACCGATGAAGAACGCCTTCAACTGGCACAATACCAATTGGGAGATACAAGTACACTCCGATTGGTCGAAATAAACTTTTAATAGGGCAAACATACCATTGATGATGTTTGTCACCACGGGGATATCCTGTCTGCATCTGTCTTCCCGTAAGGAAGAATAAACCGTCTGTTCCAGTTGCAGACTTGCTTCACGAAGCAAGGAAGGATTATATTTCAGGATTTCGGCTTGGAAGCAGTTCGCTGTTTGAAGAGATTTGCAATCCCCGTTTTCAGTTTCAGGGGATTTGCAATCCTCATTTTCAGTTTCAGGGGATTTGCAATCCCCATTTTCTGTTTGAGGGGATTTGAAATCCCCGTCAATCTTCAATTCTACTACATCATTCGGGAACAGCGTAATCACCGCCCCCTCATAAAGTTCCCAATCCTTATAATTCACCTGTAGCCTCGCCTTTCCTTTCCGGCAAATCAATATTGCTCCGTAAGTCAATACTTGCGGACCCTCCTGCCATTCCTCCAAACCAGAGCAGGAAAGGCTTGCTTCCTGATAACTGCTCTTCATGGAATTGACGATGGCAGGCAAGATGTCGCGCGGCTTGCCTTACGATGCCACCAATCTTCTGATGCTCAGTATCCGGAACCTCTATGGCATTACTTGTATCATCGGTCTTGCCGTATTGCTCATCTTCCTGCTATGGGATGTTCAGCCGGTAAGAAGTACCCTGAAGAAAATGCCAGCATGGAATTTTGTAGGCAGAAAGATGAAAAAAGCAAGCAGATAATGCGCACATTCAAAGAAAAACATTATCTTTGCATTTAGTTTAACAAAATGAAATATTCCTTTTTTTAAAGGAATAAGGAAAAACATCAAAGAAAAAACTATGGCAAAGAAAGCGATTGTGATGGGGGCAACCTCAGGAATAGGAATGGAAGTAGCCAGCCTCTTAGCGCAGAGAGGTTGGCAGGTGGGAATAGCCGGAAGAAGAGTAGAGCGACTTGAAGAAGTAAAAAGAAATACAAACCAGATTATTTCTGAGAAAACAAAAGTATCTCAGAAGGGGAACATTTCAGAAGGCGTGAAAGCATCCAGGGGAGAAATCATCTGCTATCAGCAGATAGATGTAACTTCGGCTGACGCCCCTACTCTTCTTCAGAAACTCATCGAAAAACTCGGTGGGATGGATTTATATTTCCATAGTTCAGGAATCGGATGGCAAAACTATTCACTTGATTTTGAAAAGGAAATGAAGACCGTTGAGACCAATGGGCTGGGATTTGTAAGAATGGTGGATACGGCTTTCAACTGGTTTGCCCAACAGAGTCAAGGGCAAGAGCTAAGACTAGAGCAAAAATCAGATAAAGGCAAGGGCAATGATACTTACCGCATCGCCTGCATTACCTCTATTGCCGGAACGAAAGGGCTCGGTGCTGCTCCTGCCTATTCTGCCACCAAGCGTTTCCAGAATCATTATCTGGAGTGCCTTACCCAGCAGGCTCACATGCGCCATCTTCCTATCGCCATCACAGATATCCGCCCGGGTTTCGTAAAGACTGACCTGATAGCTGGCAGCAACTATCCCCTGCAATTAACTCCTCAGGAAGTGGCTCAGCAGATTGTAAATGCTATAGAACGGGGAAAAACAGTCAAAACCATTGACTGGAAATACAGCATCCTCGTTTCGCTCTGGCGAATGATTCCCAGATGGATTTGGACAAGACTTACCATTAAATAATATAGAAACTATACTTGCATTTGATTTTATACCTAGATAAAATCTCCGTTCATAGACGTTGAATGTCCGTTCAAAGACATTGAACCGCCGTTCAAGGACGCTGAACCGACATTCAACGTCTATGAACGAAGATTTCAAAAGGATTAAAGAAAATCTTTTCCTGTTACAATCAATACTTTTTCTGTAACAACCTAAACTTTTCCCAAGATCAACATTAAAAGGAGAGTAGAAACATGAAGAAAAGAAAAGCGTGCAAGCTACATTTCTATAGCCTGCATGCTTTTCTTTTTTATAATTACAGTTTACAATCTTGCTCCGAATCTTGCGCTTGGCAATGGGGCGGCGAAGTAATAGTTCTGGTCATTATTCTTATCCAGGAAATTCACCTGCTTCATGCCGAAGAATGGCAGCCCCTCAGGGAAGAGACGGACAAAATCGGTTACACCTCCTGAGAGGGCAGGACTGCCTGCCTGATAATCGAAATTCCAACCCTTGTCGAATGCCAATGGAGCACCTTGGGCTACATCATCAATCTCGCAATTGATATTCATCTTCTCGCTCTGCTTGAAACTCTTGAAGAGAGGATTGAGCTGACCAGCCACGCTGCTCTTGATATCGGTATCAAACCAGATGCCGAGCTCTGCATCCTTCGCCATCTGCGCTACGCCTGTCTCTGTAGATGCAAAGTAGTAGTTTGGTGTAAGACGACTGTGCTCCATATCAGCACCATCCTTCTTTGGCTGCTTCAGTCCGAAACGGGAATCGTAGATGAGGTTGTTTACGAAGACTGGCTTCGCTGCCTTCTCTACCCAGACAGAACCACCCTTCTTGTTTTTGGAACGGCGCCAACCGCAATTGATGATGGTGTTGTTATAGACGGTCATCTCAGAGAGAGGGATTACCTCGCTATTTCCGGCATTAGAAAGCTTGAAGGCGTTGGTGCAGGCGTTGTAGATGATGTTGTTGGCTACATCGAGCTTGCAACCTGCCTTTACGTTGATGGCCTCGCCACCATCGGCTGCATTTCCGCTATCGGCAAAGATATTGTTGATAATCACGCCGTTACCACCGGTAAAGTAAGTCTGGTCGTTGTAGTTGTCATGGAAGAAACTGTTGGTCATCACAAACTTGCCGTTTACATTACAGAAGTGAAAGGCTGGCACACCGCCATCGATGGTGGTCTTGAAAAGCTTGTTCTGGAAAGAAGCTGAACTCTCGGTAGGAGTAGCACCGGCATAGGCCACATCCACGTGGTTGAGTACCACCTCCTCAGAATTGTATCCGCAGATGATGCCGCCCCAATCAGCAGGCTTCCTGGTATCAGAAGTAAAGACTACCGGTTTTTCGGCGGTTCCCATACAATAGAGATTGCCCAACACCACGATTTCTACCGGCACCTGAACCTCTGATTTGCAGGTAACAGTTACGCCCGGCTCGATGTAGAGCGATGCTCCTACAGGAATCTCTACACTCTCGCTCAGGGTAGTATCCTTGGTCCAAACCACAGAACCTACGGGATATTCTGCCACCTTCGTTGTGATGACATCCTTAGAACCCTGGTTCTCATTGCCATCACTTCCATTACCGCCGTTATTCACGTAATCGTATGGATTGATATTATCGTTCTCGCAAGATGTGGAGAACATTGCAGCTGCTGCCATCAACAGCAAAGCAGCAAAAGTACTTATCTTTTTCATTTCTTCTTTTTTCTTTTTTAACTTTAATATAAAGACTTGGGAACCTGCGATGGAATCGTTGGGAACGGGGGCGCAGGGGGGAAAAGGCTCTTTTACCTTTTTACTTTTTTACCTTTTAAAGTTTGTATCTTACTCCCAGCAGGAAGGTTCTGCCATACTGATAAGTTCCCACGATGGTCTTATCGCTCTTCTGGCCCTCATACTCCAGGTTGCTCTTGTTCACGGTCTTCAAGTATCTCTCGCGCTTGGCATCGAGCAGATTGTTTGCCTTGAAGAAGATGGAGATGCCGTTCTTGAATTGCTTCTCGGCACTCAGGTCGAGACCGAACATCGCCTTATCCCACTGATCGGCATCCTTGAAGGGAGAAACCAGGGCGAGCTTGGTGCCCGTGAAGGAAGAGGCAAGCTGCGCATTCCAGCCATGCTCCGTATCCTTATATAATAAGGAGATGTTGGCGGTATGAGGAGCTTGGTTAACCAGCGGACGGGTCTGGGTTACGCCCGTCTTATACTCAGCACTACCCTCCTGGTACTCACGCTTCGAAGTGGTGATTTCAGAATGGGTGTAAGTATAATTCGCCTTCACTCCGAAGTGGCGGATGTACTTGATCACGTCGATTTCGAAGCCCATGTTCTTGGCATTACCCAGGTTGTCAGGCATGTAATAGGCATCGGTACCGGCTCCAATCTTGCCATCCGATGTTACGAACACCTGTTCTATAGGGTCTTTCAGATACTTATAGAATACGCCGGCAAGAATTTGTTCGGTCTTGCTTGGGAACCACTCCCAGCGCAGGTCGATGTTGTCGATGCGGGCACGCTTCAGGTTTGGATTACCTTTTTCCTGATACTCCTCGCCCAGAATCTGATAAGGCACTATCTCGTAGAAGCCCGGACGGTTAATGGAGCGATAGTAAGAGAGACGCACGTTCATCTTCTTGGTTGGCGTCCACTTAATGGATGCCGATGGCAGATAATCCCAGTAGCTCTGCTCGCCCACCTGTCCCATGTTGCGGAAGTGCTGGAGCATGGTGTAAATCTGGTTGGTGTGCTCAGCACGGAAACCGGCATTCAGTTCGCCCACCTCGCTCTTCAGGGTTACCATGGCGTAGGCTCCGCCGATGTGTTCCTTGGAATCGTAGTTGAGCTGAGAAGCCTGAGAATAAGGAGTCTTGCAAACCCAATCGATGTGAGCAAACTGGTCTATTCCGTTGCCATCCAATCGCTGCGAGATGTCGGCAGGATTGAAGATGTAAGAATAATATCTGTTGCTGCGCTCCTTTCTGCGATACTGTGCGCCTGCCTTCCAGAGTGCCTCCACAGAGTTGGCGAAATGGGTATCGTAAGAGAGGTTGATGTAACCCGCCCAGTCGGTATCCTTGTTGTGCTGGAATCGGCGTTCGGCACTCTTAGGCAGGGTCTTGGTGATGTTCTTGTCGCCTTCCCAGATGGAACCCGAAACGGCATCGCCGCCATTCTCGGCTTTTCTGCTCACGGTATTCGTCAGGGTAACGTAAGTTCTATCCGGATCTTCCTCCTTAGCCTGAGAGAATACGCCCGACCAGTCTATGGTAAAATCCTTGGCAAGATGATGCGTACCCTTCAGGTTGGTGGCGAAGATGCTCTGGGTGGTTGAAAGAGAGCGCACTTCATCGTCCTGCGTGTAGCTGTCGGCTCCGATGTATTCGGTATTGACGCTATTGTTGTATCTGGTACCCTTGGAATTGGTGCGCACATACATGTTGTACCATTCCAGCTTGTGGCCAGGCAGGGTTAAATCTATCTTGGCATGAGCACCCGCAGTAAGGTCGTGGATGCTGTAGTAGCGATGCTGCAGATTGGAAATGTACATGGCCTGCTCGCCCGATGCCATCTTTACGGAATTATAGGTGCGCTCGGTGCCACGGAAAACATTCTGCACGCTTCCGGCAAGCATCACGCCCAGGCGGTCGTTCCAGAAGCGGTTGCCGATGCTCAGACCTCCTATGAAGTTAGGAGCAGGAAGAGAATGGCTCTTCAACTGAACAGGACCGTTCTTGAAATCGCTCATCTGCGCCTTGTAGTCTTTTCCGAAAGCCTCGTAAGGAGATTTCTTTGTATAATCAGAGCGGTTGCTGGTAAGATAATCTCTGCCATCCTTCCAGAAATAATCACTTGCTCCGATGGCTGCATTCGCCTGAATCTGGAAGCGGGATGGGGCATCCTTCATCACCATATCCACTACGCCGCCAGCTGCATCACCTTCCATATCAGCAGTAAGAGACTTGGAAACCACGAGGCGGTCCATCAGATCTGAAGGGAAGATATTCAATGGGATGTAACGGTTTTTATCATCCGGACTAGGAATCTTCACGCCGTTCACCAGGGTGTAGTTGTAGCGCTTGTCCATACCTCGGAGGATGGCGTAGGAAGCCTCGCCCGATGCATCACGCTCCATGGTTACACCCGATACACGCTGCAGAACGCTCGCCACGTTGACGTCAGGCGAAAGCTGGATGCTCTGCTGGCTCATCACGTTGAGCACGTTGCCGGCATTCTTCACGGATTCTATGGCGCTGCGGTCGCTACGGTATTCACGATGGCCGGTAACCACCACTTCGCCCAACTGCTTCAGGTCTTCTTCCATGGCGATGGTCAACTGTCCATCCTTTCCCACTTTTCCATCTTTGGAAAAGTCTTTAGCCACATCCACCACCATCTCCCTGGTCTTGTACGACATGTAGGAAACGATGATGGTCACCTTGCCTTTATCAGGCAATTCATGCAGGGTGAAAGTACCATCAAGTCCGGTGGTGGTACTCACGTTGGGCAGCTCCTTTACCCGGATTACGGTTCCGATGAGGGGCTCGCCCGTTTTGTTATCCTTGACTATACCATCCAGCGTGTGTGTCTGGATGGCGGTAGTCGCAGCGGCAAGAAGCGCCGCACTCAGTAAAAATCTTTTCATCGATATCGCTATTGATTCTTCATTCGTTTCTTTTCGCAAAAAAGCTTCTTTTACCTTTAATATAAAAGCTTGGAGACCAGCGATGGAATCGCTGGGAACGGGGGTGCAAAGGAGTTAAAGCTTTTTTTACTTTTTTACCTTTTTACTTTTTTACCTTTAAAACCGTGTGGATGATTTTTCCATCCTTGTCAATCATCGACATTCTGAGCTGCTTCTTATCTGCTGTAAATACAGAGAAACCATCGGCTGGACTGCAGAACACGGTGCCATCGATAGGCTTCACTGGACGAGCCAGAGACGAAGAGGAATTGACTACGTAGTCGATGTTGTCACCCTTCTTCTGGATGTGCTGGAAGTTGTGGATGTGACCGCAGGCATAAATCGCTACATTATTATATTTATGGAGGATAGGCAGAAGGCACTTCTGCATGTCGAGGCGCTCATTCTCCTTCTTCGTGGTGTAGGCGTAGATCGGATGATGGCCTACCACGATGACCCAGTCTTCCTTGGCATTCTTCAGGGTTTCATCGAGCCAGGAGAGCTGAGCCTCTGCATCCTGCTTGCAGGCATCAGGATAGATTTCCGGATTCTTGCGGTAAGAATCGATGAGGGGCGTGGTGTCGAGGAAGATGACGCGCACGGTGGTTCCCTTGTGATTGAACACCTTGGTGTAATATTTGGCAGGCATCATCCAGCGGCGGCTTACCTTGCCGTAGTCCATAAAAGCCTGAGTATTACCACGATACTCATGGTTTCCACAAACCGGGAACCAGTTGAGCATCAGGTCGGGATGAGAATAAACCCATTCATAATTGGTAAGCCACAGAGGGTCCTGGGTAGAAGCCACGCCATTGAAATGGTGGATGTCGCCCACGGCAAGTACGCATTCAGGATCTACCGTGCCCGCCATCTCGCCCATCAGTTCGGCGATAGGCTTCTGGTCGTAGTAGCCGTTTCGGCCCATATCATTGGTCATGTAGAGGGTGATTTCACCCTTCAGTTTCTGCCATTCGGCAGCATTCGCCTTCCAGTTAGGATTCTGCGGAATGGCGGTTGCTGCACTCTGAGAGCAGGTGGTTAATGCTGCGTTTTGAGCCTGTGCCGTCAAGCCTCCACCCAACAATAAAGCCGAAGCCAAAACTACAGTAGCTACTCTACCTTTCATCATAGCAAAGCCATTCATGCTGCTATGCTTACCCGATACTTTCTTTTCCATTTTTCTTTATCTGACTATAATACATTATTAAATATTGATGATACCTTTCCCCTTCCGGGGTTGTATCTGTTAAATTTCGGGTGCAAAGGTAGGGGTATTATGTGTCAATGAGGTTACAAGGATTTGAATTAGCAGATAAAAGATACTACAATTTTATTACAGGAATCTCCCCGATGCTTTTAGGGAAAATCATACATCAGATTATGGTTTTCCCCTTGTTGTTTTCAGCTATTCTCCCTATCTTTGCACCATCAAAAAGTTGATAGCGGCACCAAGTAGCCTCTTCTATCAAGAAAACAAAAAGAAATGCAGTAATAACCCTTTAAAGAGAAGATCGTTATGAAAAGAATGATTATGACATTGGTAGCAGTATGGATGATGATTACATCTATGAATGCTCAGAGACTGACAAATATTCAAGCAGAAGCCCGTTTTATCACAGATAAGATGGTGGTGGAACTGGGATTGAGCAGCGCCCAGCGCAACAGCATCCTGAACATCAATCTCAATTATCTCAATGGCATCCGAAGCTATCGCGACATTGATGCCTACGGCTGGCATTACCGCAACAAGCAGCTCAAGCGCATAATGACCGCCAGACAATGGAAGAGATTCAAGAACTCCTACTATTTCTATCGCCCTATCGGCTGGGAGAATCATGTGTATGTTCACCATATTTACACCAAGTATCCTAAGCATAACTGGGGACACGACAAGCGCCGCCCTCGCCCGGAGTGCAGCTACGGAAGACCGGGATGGCCAGGCGGAACCCATGAAACTCACGGACCAGGAAAGCCGGGCAAGCATCACAAGCACGACAAGCATCACAAGCACGACAAGAAGTGGAAGCACGATAGAGATTAGGATGATGATGATAATGACAGGGATGATGACTAAGATTAAAACTGAGATTAAGACAAACATTCGATGATAAAACAGAAGAAATCCAAGCTAGAGATGATTCTCCGGCTTGGATTTCTCGGTAAATAAAAACTAACTATGCTGACTAACTAATCATTAATAACTAATCACTAATCACTAATCATTAATAACTAACAAAACGTCTTCCACAATCTGCTCATCGAGCAGGCGATTATCCGAAAGCAACTCCTTCACATCGTATCTGTCGTAGAGTCCCTTCCTGATACCGCTCACCATCACCTTCATTTCAGAAGTGCCATAGTAAGAGGCGATACGCTCTCCGAATCCGCCATCCTTCGAGCCATCCTCCAGGGTTACCACCAACTGATGGTTTGCCTTCAGGCTATCCAGTGTCTCGGCATCCACCTCGTTCAGATAACGTGGATTGATGAGCGTAGCATCGATGCCCTTATCAGCCAACAGGCGGACTACATTCTCGCCCTTCTGATAGAACGAACCGGCGGCGATGACTGCCACCTTCTCGCCCTGGTGCATCACCTTGTACTTTGCCTCGTAACCATATTCAGCATCAACGGCTTCGGACGTATGAACCACGCCATTGCTTGGCACGCGGATGGCGATAGGTTTCTTATCCTGCAGAATGCTCCAGCGGAGCATGGCGAAATACTCCTCGCAGGTGGTTGGAGCCAGATAGATGAGTCCCGGAATGCTGCAGAGCATCGGAATATCGAAAAGGCAGATGTGGGTGATGTCGTTCATCGAGTTCACTCCGCCTCCTACCACGTTGATTACGGCTGGGTTGGAATTGATGCAGAGGTCTTGCGCTATCTGGTCGTAGGTACGTTGGATGAAGGTGCTGTAAACGGTCCAGACAGGATGCAATCCGCCCTTCGCCATTCCCGAAATCATGGCCACTGCCTGCTCTTCGGCGATTCCCATATCGATGTGCTGCTTGCCAGCCAGTTGGCGCTTATCGGCAGTAAAGCCACCGGCGGTAGGAGTACCGGCGGTTACAGCGATGAGGGTCTTATCCTGCTTCATCTCGCTGAGCATCCAGTCAGAGAATAAAGTGCCGTAATCCTCTGTTGGAGCAACCTCCGGAAGGGTTCCATCGGCATTCCTTCTTGGTCGCGAACCGTCTTCCAGATTGAAAGGCATTCCCCAATGCCAAGCCTCCTTGTTGGCTACAGCTGGCGCAAATCCATGACCTTTCTCTGTGTGAATGTGAACCACGGTAGGCTTATCCGTATCCTTCACACTCTCGAAAACCTGGATGAGTTTTTCGATGTCGTTACCCTCTTCCAGATACTTGTATTCAAAGCCCCACGCCTTGAACCAGTTGTGCTCGCAGGTGCCGTTGCTCTGGCGCAGGGCACGCAAGTTCTTGTAGATTCCGCCATGATTTTCGGCGATAGACATTTCGTTGTCGTTCACCACGATGATGATGCCCGTACCGAGTTCCGAAGCCTCGTCCAGTCCCTCGAAAGCCTCGCCGCCCGAAAGGGATCCGTCGCCGATAATGGCGATGATGTTCTCATCGGTACCCTTGATGTCGCGCGCCTTCTGCAAACCGGTGGCAAGACTCACGGAAGTGGAAGTATGCCCCACCTCGAAGTTATCATACTCCGGACATTCGGCAGGAGAAGAATAGCCCGAAATGGCATTCATGTCATCCACATCGCCGAGGAATCCCGCAGCTCGTCCGGTGAGCACCTTATGCGGATAACATTGGTGGCTTACGTCAAACACGAGCTTATCCTTTGGCGCATTAAAAACGTAGTGAAGCGCCACGGTAGCCTCCACGAATCCCAGGTTCGGTCCCACATGACCGCCATGCTTGCTCACACGGTTCAGCACAGCCTGTCTGGTTTCATCAGCCACCACCAGCAGTTCCTTCAAATCCAGCTTCTTCAAGTCGGCTGGCGACTTTATTTTCTCTATATACATTTTCTTATAGTTTTAATTATGATTTCTGGTTGCAAAGATACGAAGAATCCTGGAAACACGCATTACCCCAACTACAGAAAAAATGAAAGATTCTCCCTATTCCTTCAAATGCTTCTACTTTTTCATCCCCCAGCCCCATTTTTTCCTTCCAAATCGCTTTCATTTCAAAAACTTTTCGTAACTTTGCCACAAAGAATAAAAATGCAAAGACTATGGCAGAAAGAATTTATCCTGTGGGAATACAGACATTCAGCGATATCATCAATAGAGGATGCGTGTACGTGGATAAAACAGACTTGATATACAAGTTGACCAAGAAGTACAAGTATGTATTTCTCTGTCGTCCCCGTCGGTTCGGAAAATCCTTGCTGAGCACAACCCTCCATTCCTATTTCGCTGGCGAGAAAGACCTGTTCAAGGGGCTTGCCATCGAAGGTTTGGAAAAGGACTGGACAGAATACCCTGTCCTGCACTTCGACATGTCCACATTCAAGAATTGCAATCTCAAAGATTTGCAATCCAAATTCAATTACAAACTTTCCGAATATGAAAGTATCTGGGGAAAGAATCCTGAAAGTGAAACTCCGGGAGACAGATTCAAGAACCTGATTATTTCGGCAAAAGAGCAAACAGGCAAGCCGGTCATCATTATCATAGACGAATATGATGCGCCGCTTCTTGATGTGCTCCATAATGAGGACAGGCTAGCTGAAATCAGAACCGTCATACAGGAATTTTATGCCCCAATCAAGGCTAATGATGAATACATCAGATTCACCTTCATCACGGGAATCACCAAGTTCTCGCAGCTCAGCATCTTCAGCGCTATCAACAACCTGAGCAATATCTCCATGGACCCAGAGTTTGCTGCCATCTGCGGCATTACCAAGGAGGAGCTCACCACCACCCTGAGTCAGGACATCGAACTGATGGCGGAGCACAATGGGGTGAGCAAGGAAGAGATGGCACGGATGCTTCAGGAGAATTACGACGGCTATCATTTCACAAGAAACAGCCCAGACATCTTCAATCCGTTCAGTCTGATGCGAGCCTTGGCGTCGGGCGAGATAGAGGACTACTGGTTTGCATCGGGCACTTCTACCTATCTCATCAATCAGATGCAGAAATTCAAGACTAACGTGACGGAGCTGGATAATGTCTTCGCCTTCTCGTCTTCCTTCGACCGTCCTACGGAGAAGATGACGGATGCCCTGCCATTGCTCTATCAGGGCGGCTACCTTACCATCAAGGACTACGACCCTCTCACCAAAGGCTACTTTCTCGGCATTCCCAACAAGGAAGTAAGGGCCGGACTGATGGAAAACCTGCTGCCGCTCTACACGAATCTGAGCGACGGCACATCGCTGGGGTTTGCGGCAAGATTCTATCAGGCATTGGTGTATGGAAACATCGACAAGGCGATGACGCTGATGAAATCCTACTTCGCTTCCATTCCTTATCCAGAAGGCGGGAAAGATGTATTGGCAGACATGCAGAAAAACGAGTATTATTATGAAACCGTATTCTACATCATGCTTTCGATGATGAACATAGCCGTTCTCACGCAGGTGAAGAGTTGCAGGGGCAGGGCCGATGCCGTGATGTTCTCGCCCCACACCATCTTCGTCTTCGAGATAAAGATCAACAAGCCTGCTAAGGAAGCCCTCGCCCAGATAGACGAAAAAGGCTACATGGTTCCTTTCGAGGCTGATGAAAGAAAGCTCGTAAAGATTGGCATCAGCTTCAGCACAGAGACAAGGACTATTGAGGATTGGGAATACAGGATTCTGGATAAAACTTCAACAAAACCAACACTTAAGAAAGCGTATTCTGTCGAAGAAAAAAGAAAAGAACACGGAAACGCCTATCTCCCTTGGGAAAAAGAAGCAGATGATATTCTGATAAAATTTTATAATGAAGGAAAAAAGATAAAGGAAATAGCAGAAATCATGGAGCGTTCGAGAGGAGCGATTTACTCTAGACTTAAAAAGCTAGGAATTATAAATTAATAAGAAGACTCTGAATCAGCATTTCTTATGGCTAATTCAGAGCCTTCTTCTTTTTACTTTCTCCCTATTCCTTCACATCCAGCATTTCAGGATGCTCCATCCGCTCCTTTTTCTTGAGCTTCTTCACTACTTCGGAATAACTGTGGCGAATCAGGGACTGGATGAAATCATCTTCCAGCGTACCATAAAGGTTTACCTGATTCCAGTATTTCTTATTCCAATGCCATGCGCCTTCTATTTCGGGATGCACTTCCCGGAGTTCGAGGGCGTAATCGGCATTACATTTCATCGTAACCCACTCGGGGCGCTCCAGGTCAACACAGGCAAAGATCTTGCCCAAAATGCGAAACACCAAGGTTCGCTCATCAAAAGGAAAAGCCTCGGTTACGAGGGGAAGCGAGAGGCAATACTCTCTAACAGATTCTATATTCATTATTTCTTCACACTAAATTAATTCTACATTTCTTCTCATTTAGTTCTACTTGCCGAGATTCAGCTTATTCTATAAAACTTGTGAAATCCAGCTTATCCTATAAAACTTGCCGAGACCCAGCTTATCCTATAAAAATTGCTGAGATCCAGCTTATCCTATAAAAATTGCTGAGATCCAGCTTATCCTATAAATAGTGCAAAGATAACGAATTATGATGAAACAGCAAGCCTTATTCCATAAAAAACAAATCTTATCCGAAAAAATTCCGTTATATTAAAATCCTTCTCTTTCCTTATCCGTAATTTTGCAACATCATCCGCAAGATTCCTGCGCAGTAACATTCGCAAGAACTTTGTGACATATTGCATTAAAATAAAAAAGAAGATTATGAAACATGAATTGATCATAAGCAGCTTGCTCGTCCTGGGAAATCCGATGATGACAAACGCTCAACAGACAAAGACCACTACAGCAGAGAGTATTTCTACAGCAAAGAATATTTCTACTGAGAGTATTTCTACAGCAAAGAATATTTCTACTGAGAGCATTTCTACAGCAAAAAATATTTCTACTGCAAAGAATAATTCTACTGATAGCATCCAGGCGATGAAGGAAAAGCTGCGCCAGGACAGCATCCAATGGGAGAAACAGCTCGCAGCCGTAACCATCAAGGGAACCCGCTCGCAATTCCGCCAGAAGAACGGCGGAATCGTGGCTCGCATCTCGGGAACTTCTCTCGAGAAGGAGCCAACAGCTACGGAAGTGCTTGCCAAACTTCCCGGAATGTTCAAAAACAAGGATGGCAAACCGCAGGCATTTATCGGCGGCTCACCCGAAATCTACATCAACGACAGAAAGGTGCAGGATTACAGCGTGGTAGAAAACCTGCCCGTTACACAGATAAAAGAGGTGAAGGTGATTCATCATCCCGGAGCCGAATACGGCAACAACGTGGGCTGCGTGCTGCTCATCACCACCAAGAAGAACCTGCAAGGACTCGCCATCGTGGAGAACTCCGGCTTCCTCTTCGACTCCTTCGTGAGCAACAACCATGACCTCGACCTTACCTACACCCACGGCAAGATGACGTACTACGGCAAGTTGGGCTACGCCAACTGGCAGGGAATATGGAAAGAACAGGACATCGCCACAAATTACGTAAGCGGCAGCCAGGCTGGCGATAACGCCACCACCTACATTGCTTCCGCCACCCTCGACTGCAAGCACAGCTACTACGACCGCTTCTACTGGAGTGCCGGAGCCGACCTCGCCCTGACAGAAAAGCAAACCATCGGAGTAAAATACGACGGCTACAACATCCATCAGCCGATGCCTTTCAAGATGACGAGCTATGCGATGACCAACGATCACGTAGATGACAACGTAACGGGCAACAACAAGTTTCTCTATTACGACTGGCAGCACCACGTGAACGCCTTCTACCAGGGCAAATACGGAGAGAAATGGAAGCTGAACTTCTTCGGCGATTTCGTGAAGCTGCACACGGAGCAGGCTCAATTCGTGGATGAGATCTCAGAGAAAGAAGCAGCCAAAGGAAAAGGAGCAGCCACCTCCCCAAGCGCCCTCTTAGCCCCAAGCAGCTCCCCTTCTGTCCCCCTCCTTGCCTCCGTTCCAAGCGATTCCATCGCTTGGTCCCTCGATTCAAGTTCCCCCCTGCAGGAAGCCAGAAACAAGTTCACACTCCTGCCGCAAAGCGATGGAACCATCTGGGGAGCAAAGGCCCGCGCCAACTACACCATCAACGACAAGCAAACCTGGATGATGGGCGCCGAGTACAACTACGTGAAGAGCGAATCGCGCACCGATTACACCCCTGCCGATAAGGGAACCTCCACCCACAGCATCACCAAGGAAAATCATGCTGCCGTCTTCGCCGAGTATTCACTCGATTTCAAGCCCTTCTCATTAAGAGTAGGATTGAGATACGAGCACGTGGACAGCCGCCTGGATTATCTGAAAGATGAAACTACCTCCACCGAGCCGCTTCATCGCAAATACGACAACCTCTACCCTTCCCTCCTGCTCTCTCATCAGTCAGGCAGATTCTCCCAGTCCCTGAGCTACCGCTCTTCCGAAATCCGACCATCCTTCCAGGAGCTGAACACGGGCACGGTTTACGCGAACCGCTACATGTGGCAGATAGGAAACAGCCAGCTGGAGCCATCCCAGCGCCACGAGTTCCAATACCAGGCAAGCTACGGCGACCTCTTCGTCCAGGCAAGCTACACCTACGTGAAGGATTACATCACCAGCATCATCGAACCCGATTCAGATGACCCGCAAACGGGCTACATCACCTGGACCAACATCGACCATTGCTGGAACTGGGGCAGCTTCCTCGGCTACCGCCACCGCTGGGGCTTCTACGAGCCACAGCTACAGGCTGGCATCCAGCAGGGCTTCATCAAGGCCGTCAGCATGGGCAAGGAGAAAAGCTTCCACGACCCCTACTACATCTTCAGCCTCTACAACGGCTTCCATCTTCCAAAGGGCTGGTACATGAACCTCGCGTTCTCCTACCGAAGCAGCGGCACCTACGATTTCCTCACCCTCTGCAGCGTGCACAACTTCGACTTCCAGCTCTACAAGAGTTTCCTGAAAGACCGTCTCTCGCTAAGCCTGAACGTGAACGACATCTTCAACACCAAGCGCCAAAAGACCGACGGTACCTACGGCAACGTACGGTTCCAGCAGCAGAAGTGGGTAGACACCCGAAGCGTCCAGCTCCGCCTCACCTATCGCTTCAACCAGGCCAAGAAGCAATACCGTGGCGAGAACTCTGCCCAGGAAGCCGTGGGACGAATGGGAGGAAAATAGAAAAACTTTCTCGGTTTCTCCAGAAGAACTCCTCTTTGTAGAAGAACTTTCTCGGTTTAAATATAGAAAAAACGAAGTCTCTGTTAAGCAGAATCTCTATGATTTTGCCCCAGCAGAGACTTTTTCTCGAAAAAAGAGGTATAAAATTGGAGATAAACTTGTATATTTACTTAGAATATCGTACATTTGCAACGAATTTCTTGCTTAATTGCAATTTCGCAGCATAAAAACAACTAAAAGTAAAGCTAATGATCGACTGTCAGATAATAAGAGATGGAAAGATAGAAGGGGAAGTAAGGACAAACGGCCTTACCTTCATCGACAACCATGGGATGGAACGGAGCAACCACATCGAATCGAATGCAATGGAAGTTTCGCTCAAGGAGTGGCATTACCGGAAGTTTGGCATTATGAACCAACACTATTTTGGCAAGGCGAACAACACCAAGTTTATCGCGCAGCACGAGGTCAGACCAGCCCTGCTCTTCTCCATGCCAACCTTTGGCGGCAGCATGAAAGAAGTATACGGCGGTCGTGGTAAAAAAAAGGAAATGATGTGGAAAACAGGCGAGGCAAGCCTCTGTTTTCTAAGCGGCGAAGGTGGTGCCAACACTCACCTGAACCAGGGCACCCAATTCGAAATCTTAAACGTGGTCATCCCACAGCAATTCATAGAAGAGCTTATCGAGCACGACGCGGAGGCTTTTGAGCAGCTCTCCCCTCTAACCAGCCCTACCTTCGACACCCAGACCATCATCAAGTACAACCAGCCCGCCATAGCAGCAGTCATCAAGGCGGCACGAGACATCCAGCGTTCCCGCCTGTTAGGCAACCAAGCCTCCAAATACCTGGAATCGAAGATTATCGACTGCCTCTCGGGATTTCTCCTGCCCGCCAGTCTCTTGCCAGGCAGCCAAACCTTCAGTCTCAGCATCCGTGACAAGATACACGATGCCCAAAGCATCATCCTCACCCACTATCAGGAAATGCCTTCGCTCCACGAGTTGGCGGCAATGGTGGGCACCAACGAATGCACCCTGAAGAAAGCCTTCAAGCAGGAGTTTGGCACCACGGTATTCCAGTATCTCTTCGATTTCCGCATGGATTTAGCGGTTCATTATCTCCTCGACACAAGTCTGCCGATTGCCGACATCGGTATCAAATTGGGCTACGATTACCAGAGCCATTTCTGCACGGCATTCAAGCGGAAACATGGGGTGAGCCCGATGGAATTCAGATTAAGACGTGGAGTTATTGCAAGAACCTGATGATTACTTGTAATAACTCCAGAAATCCTGCAGCCTCGCCGCCATCCATCTGAACATGATGAAACTGGAAGGAGATGGGGAGCGTGGTTCTGAAGAAACCACGATTATAACTTCCCCACATCAGCATGGGGTTGCAGAATAAATCCGTGTATTGATTCACGATACAATCAAGCTCCGTTCCTATCATCGCCGACGTTCCCACCACCATCGCATCCTCTAAAGAAGATGATTTGCATTCAGCAGCAGCCTCAGAAGTCAGACGAAGATAATCTTCATTAAACTTCTGAATATCATCAGAATAAGGAATGTCGCAGGAATTGATTCCTCCCTTCTTATTTCCCACGATTACGTTAATGGCGATAGAATCGTATTGCATCAATCGCCAGGATGAACCAGATTCTTTTTCTTGGGATTTTTCCTCATCAGGAATTCCTTTAGAAGATTCTTTTTCCGGAAGAAGATAAAACTCCTTGGTTCTCGATGCAGCACAGCCTATCGCCCAGCACAAGATCATATTGAATTTCCACCCCCTCTTCCTGCTTATCTTCATAATTCGGGAAACATCGAATGTCTTGGTCAGGGTTACCATCGGCATCGGCGACGAAATCCATAATTCGAATGCCGCCGCCCTGGAAGTTTCTCTTGCATTTATCTCTTTCTTCATAACATTCTTCTTCTCATCAACTTTATTTCAAATCATACTTTATCCTCATTTCCTTTTGCTCGGCCTCAGGAAGGCTCTTCATAAAAGCCTTCCAGCCGGGGCAGAAGCGAGTGTGCCAATGCCAGAAACGAGAAACAAGCGAACGAGGATTCGCCTCATACTTACGCCGCATACAACAATCTGCGCAAGGAATATTCTTTTTCTTCATATTTTTTACTCTATCGGAATCCAAATTTCTGTTAGCAATTCTTCCGGAGCCGTTGTCTCCGGGTCGTTCAGGTAACGCTCAAACATCTGACAATGCTCCAACACTCCGCTTCCCAACTTCACCTTCTCGCCAGATGCAGGAAGGAGTTCGCCATAAACCTTGGCGTTAACTTCTGCCAGATTCTCATACGGTCCCTGATAACGATAAACCAGGAAGCGACCGCCATAAATCGTAATAATGTTCACACCTTCCTCAGGCTGAAGCTGCTCTACGATAGGAGCTGCGATACAAACATCCGTGCGACAGGCTTCAGCAGGAGTCGTTGCCGGATTGTCGTGATAGATGTTGATGTATTCTGCATCCGGACAATCATAATCAAGATGATGCTTCTGACAATAAGCACCCAACTTGTTCCAAGCCTCCATATAATTGACAGATTTATAATCACCCAAAAGGCGAACACTAATCGCCTTTACATCCTTTCTACTCTGAATTCTTTCTGTAATTTCCATTTCCTAATGATTTTAATGTTATCTTAATATTTTATAGGCAGCAAGACTTACCAGCATCGCCACCTTAACAATTACTACTCCTATAATCATACACATTTTCTTCTATTTTATATTATAAGTTTTTTACATCTCATTTCATGTAATGAGACTGCAAAGATAAGCTATTTTTAGAGAGGAGATTTTAATTTAAGGGAATAAAAAATAACAGAACCTACTTGCAAAACCTGAATAGACTATCTAGAAACAAATTCTTTTCATTGTGTATCTTTTTCAATAAAATGTTTGGTAGTTACAATTATTTATTGTAGATTTGCAGCAGATTTTTTTAAGAAGGAGTGCTTATGCAGAAGAAAAAGGATA
Source organism: Prevotella sp. LCP21S3_D2 (assembly GCF_052118345.1). Taxonomy (NCBI): domain Bacteria; kingdom Pseudomonadati; phylum Bacteroidota; class Bacteroidia; order Bacteroidales; family Prevotellaceae; genus Prevotella; species Prevotella sp. LCP21S3_D2. The sequence goes on from NZ_JBQKHJ010000005.1 coordinate 66,996, forward strand.
AAAACCTGATGAAAACGGATGTAAAACCGATGAAGCAAGGACTGCTATCCCGGATTTTCCATCTCTATTACGATGGTTTCAGGACGATGACCCTGGGCAGGACGCTCTGGACCATCATCCTCATCAAGCTTGCCATCATCTTCCTGGTGCTCAAGCTCTTTTTCTTTCCGAATTATATTAACAGTAATGCAAAGAATGGAGATAAGGCGGGCTTCGTATCCAAGGAAATTCTGAACAGATAAGACTCAGAATCCCCGCAACCTTCACATCGAAAGAAATACAAAAACATTATATAATAACAATTCTAAAACCGTTCAACTATGATGACAAATCTATTGTTAGACATTACATCAGCCACCATCGACTGGTCGAGGGCGCAATTCGCACTCACGGCCATCTACCATTGGCTGTTCGTGCCGCTCACCCTGGGACTGGCAGTAATCATGGGCATCGCCGAAACATGCTACTACCGCACCAACAAACCGTTCTGGAAGCACGTAACCCGTTTCTGGCAAAAACTCTTTGGCGTCAACTTCGCCATGGGTGTTGCCACGGGAATCATCCTGGAGTTTGAATTCGGCACCAACTGGAGCAACTACTCCTGGTTCGTGGGCGACGTATTCGGCGCTCCCCTAGCCATCGAAGGCATCCTGGCATTCTTCATGGAGAGCACCTTCGTGGCCGTGATGTTCTTCGGCTGGGATAAGGTGAGCCGGGGCTTCCACCTTGCCTCTACCTGGCTCACGGGACTTGGAGCCACCATTTCTGCCTGGTGGATTCTCGTAGCCAACGCCTGGATGCAATATCCTGTAGGTCAGGAATTTAATCCCGACACCATGCGCTTCGAGATGACCTCGTTTATGGATGTGGCACTCTCGCCATTCGCCATCAACAAGTTCACCCATACCGTCACCTCCTCCTGGATCATCGGCGCCACCTTCGTAGTAGCCGTAAGCTGCTGGTATCTCCTGAAGAAAAGAGAAACCCAACTTGCCAAGGCGAGCATCAAGATGGGTGCCGGAGTAGGACTCATCGCTACCCTGCTGGCTGCGATGACCGGCGACAACTCCGCCTATCGGGTGGCACAGGTGCAGCCGATGAAACTGGCTGCGATGGAAGCCTTATATAATGGCGGAAACGGCGAAAGCCTTACGGCGATAGCAGCCGTTCACCCATTCCAGCAGCCCGATTACGAAAACGAGCAGGAGCCAGCCATGCGCATCGCCATCCCCAACATGCTCTCGTTCTTAGCCACCCGCACAGCCGATGGCTACGTGCCAGGCGTAAACGATATTCTCAAGGGTTACACCCACGAGGATGGCACCCGGGAGCCATCCGTGCAGGAAAAGATAGCCCGGGGCAAGAAGGCGATTGTTGCCCTGAAAACCTATCGCGAAACCAAGGCGCAAGACCAGCTCCCTATCCTCAGGGAGAACATGAAATACTTCGGATATGGTTACATCAAGGACGCCAGGGAACTGGTGCCGAGCATCCCGATCTGCTTCTACGCCTTCCGCCTGATGGTGGGAGTAGGCTGCCTGCTCATCCTCTTCTTCGCCCTCAGCCTCTTCTTGGTTTATAAGAAGGAAATCGCCCAATACCGATGGTTCCTCATTTCCGCCATCATCATGATTCCGCTGGCTTACATCGCCTCAGAATCGGGCTGGATAGTAGCAGAAATCGGTCGCCAGCCTTGGACCATCCAAGACCTGCTGCCAGTAAGTGCCGCCATCTCCGACATCGAGGCAGGCAGCGTGGCCACCACCTTCTTCATCTTCCTGGCACTCTTCACCACCATGCTTGCCGTAGAAATCAGCATCCTGGTGAAGCAGATCAAGAAAGGACCGGAATACGATTAATCTCTCTGATAATCAATGGTTTTTCAGAAAGATTTCGAAAAGAATCATAGGATAGTTTTTCAGTAAACAACAAAACCCGAAAGTATTATGACATACGAATTTTTGCAATCATACTGGTGGTTCCTCGTATCATTATTAGGAGCCCTGCTGGTGTTTCTCATGTTTGTACAGGGAGCCAACACCTTGATATTCTGTTTGGGAAAAACGGAAGAGGAGCGTCGCCTCATCATCAACTCTACGGGACGAAAATGGGAGTTCACCTTCACCACGCTCGTCACCTTCGGCGGAGCCTTCTTCGCCTCATTCCCGCTGTTCTACAGCACCAGTTTCGGCGGAGCCTACTGGCTGTGGATGATTATCCTGTTCTCGTTTGTGATTCAAGCCGTGAGCTATGAATTCCAGAACAAGATAGGTAATTTTCTTGGACCGAAGACCTTTCAGATTTGCCTCATTATCAACGGCATCGTAGGTCCGCTGCTTCTTGGCGGCGCCGTAGCCACCTTCTTCAACGGCAGCAATTTCCTGATAGACAAGGGGAATATTACCAACAGTCTGCAACCCGTCATCAGCCGTTGGGCAAACGCCAGTCATGGTCTTGATGCCCTACTCGACCCATGGAATGTGGTGCTGGGACTTGCCGTACTGATGCTAGCCCGCATCCTGGGCATGCTCTACATCAAGAACAACATCGAACACCAGCAGATTCAGGAGCGCTGCACCCGCCAGTTGCCATGGAATGCCCTGCTCTTCCTATTGTTCTTCCTGCCATTCCTCATCAGATTGATGATAAAGGATGGATTCAGCACTTCTTCTTCCAGCATTACGATTGAGAGCATGAAGTATCTTCACAATCTTCTGGAGATGCCAATCTTGATTGTAATATTATTAATAGGTGTAGTACTCGTTCTCTTCGGCATTTTCAAGTCATCGAGGAGCGTGCAGTATAGAAAGGGAATCTGGTTTACGGGCATCGGAACCGTGCTCACCGTGCTGGTTCTGCTGCTGATAGCCGGCTGGAACAATACCGCCTACTATCCGTCGAACATCGACCTTCAGAGTTCGCTCACCCTCGCCAACAGCTGCAGCAGCGAGTTCACGCTCCGCACCATGGCGATAGCCTCCCTCCTCATCCCGTTCGTCCTAGCCTACATCGTCTTCGCCTGGCGCGCCATCGACCGCAAGCGCATCACGCAGGAAGAAATAGAGCAGGGAGAAGCGTATTAAAAAAGGCGAAAAAGTAAGCCTCTTCAAAAGTCCCACAGATTCCACAGATTTACACAGATTCTTTCTTGCCATAATCGAAAGGAAAATTCCCCAAATATCCAAACAAAAAAATCTGCGTAAATCTGTGAAATCTGTGGGACAAAGAAACACAAATCTCCAACAAAAAAATCTGCGTCATCTGCGAAATCTGCGTGCTTTTTATCCAAAGACCGAACAAGTCCAAAATCTGCGTAAATCTGCGAAATCTGTGGGACAAAGAAACACAAATCTCCAACAAAAAAATCTGCGTCATCTGCGAAATCTGCGTGCTTTTTATCCCAAAGACCGAACAAGTATTCAATCTACCCAATCCAGCCTGATGCTAGCTTTGCAATTAGGAAATCTTTCTGATGCCAGAAAATATCTGAAGGCGCTGATAGCCGATGTGCCTTACAGCAACAAGAAGTTAGCCTCGATGGATATGGAGGAGCGTTACCGCCTGATTCTGAGCACGATTTTCAACGCCATCGGTTGCCGCGTGGAAGTAGAAAAGATGATTTCTACGGGCAGAATCGACATGGTGGTAGAGGTAACCCGCTACATCTATGTTATGGAGTTAAAACTTTCCAACAACGGCGGCATTTCAGCAGCCGAAGCTCAGATTAAGGCGAAGCAATACGCAGAACCATTCCAGGCCGACAAGCGCAAAGTGGTAGCCCTGGCCGTGGAACTGGACGAACAGGGCAAGGGACTGATAGATTGGAAGGAAGTGGAATAAAAGGTAGTGGAATAAAAGACATACAGAAAGAAAGGGCAAAAGCATCATACCATATATTGACAAGGTAATGCTTTTGCCCTTTTATCTTTAGCAGATAATGTATTTCAAAATGCCGATGGTAGCAATCTTGGCTTCATTATCTTCCGGAACAACTCCTAAAGCTGCTTCAACTGCTCTTCATTCAATCCTGTAGCCTTCATAATCTGAGGCAAAGTCATACCCATTGCCAATAGGTTACGGGCTATTGTTAAACTTTTAGACAGTTCACCTTCCGCTCTACCCTTTTCCTCGCCTTCAACATAAGAGCCATAAAGGCCGGAGTAGTAATCATCAACAGCCTTAATACTTTCATCGTATTTTTCCTGCTCCTCACTACTCAAGCAACGAACATCAGCCAATTTAGCAAGATGATTGAATATCTTCTTCTGTGCCGTAAAAGGCAATCTTTCCAATACTTCCATATATTTCAATACATAAATCCATTTTTCAAAACCAGTCTCGCATTCTTCCTCACTCTTATCAAAGAAGGGAAGAGAAAGATAGATGAAACGAAGCTTGTCAGAAAACATTGAGTCGCTAGACTTCTCCCTCAAAGCAACGTCTGTCCTAAACTTTGTCACCTCATGCTCCCTTGGCATAAAATTCATGATGCAAACCACATACACCGGCACAAACTGGTATAAAACAGGAGTGCGCTCACCTGCTTCATCAAACCTCTTGCGCTGGGCGACAAAAGCCTTACTAGCATAATAGATGGAACGATTCACAAAGAAAGGTACCCATCTGTTCTGCATCTCAACGATGAAATGCTTGCCATCGTCGGTTACACAATAGATATCAAAGATGCAGCCACGGAGATCATTAGAATCTCCAAGCTGTTCCTTATCCTTGAATGTTACGTCCTTGATTTGAAACTCGCCTTCAAACAAGTCGTTCAAAAAATTAATCAGCAAGTCCTTGCCGAACTCTTGACCGAAGAGACGCTTGAAGCCCCAATCGGTAAAAGGGTTGATGTATCTACCCATAATTAATTATTTTCGATTCTATAAATCTGCTGCGAAGATACGCATTTTTATTGAAACTGCCAAGAAATTATAGGATTTTCTTTCTGAACCCCGACCTTGGCAGATGAATTTATGGTACCGATTTGAAATTACCAATGAGGCTGTGCGCAGCCAGATGTATACCTTATTTCATTATGGCGATAAAAACAGCCTGCCAAAAGATCTGTTTTTTTCTAAAGATTAGAGTTAAAGATCGTGATCAGACGCCAAGTTTATGAAAGTTTTAGTACCTTTGCATATTGACTTCGGTCAACATGTGCAAGAAACGCATGGAAACAATTAAAAAACTTAGCTGATGGCTGTATCAGAAGATAGAAAATTTACGAAAGAACAAGTAAAAAAGACAGCAAACAGGAATGTGATATTGAGATTGATGGTGTTCTTACGGAAGTTAAGACCACCGGAGTTCGTGTACCCAAAAGAGAACAGAAACCACCCTTTCAGCCACCTTAGCCAGTTGCTTCTTGGCAAGAATCATGTCGATGATGGTCTTGATCACCTTCTTCAGCTGCGCCAGTATTCCGTTTCCTCCGCCCGCATCCACCAGCATTAGGGTGCAGGAAGTCTTGAGCAGAAAACAGGTATTATAAATCTGGGAAACCGTAGCATTTCCCGTTCCGAGCATCGTAATTTGATTCATCTTTTCGCTATTTTCGTTATGATTCATATTTTGTTTTATCTCAATCTCCCCCATCAGGAATAGATTTCCTCATCATCAGGAAGATTTTATTCCCTTATTACAGAGAAGATTCACGCCCACAAAACTACTCATTTTCTGATTAACCACCAAGAAAAAGCCCCTAAAACTTTGCTTATTCCAAATAATAATCTTAACTTTGCGGCATAAAAACAAAAAGTTGGTTTCGATTATGGCAAAAATAGAAAGACAAAAGCGAATCTATCGCAAGCGTATCCCTTACGGAATGCAGAACTTTGAGGATGTAATGGAAAGAGATTGTTACTATGTTGACAAGACCCCATTCATAGAGAAAATAGAAGAATCCAACATGTATTTCTTCTTCATTCGCCCTCGCCGTTTCGGCAAGAGCCTTACCCTCTCCATGCTCGAAAACTATTACGACATCAACAAGAAGGATAAGTTTGAAAGCCTCTTCGGCAAGCTTTACATCGGAGAGAATCCTACCCCTGAACGCAACAGCTATCTCATCCTTCACCTGAATTTTGCCATGATTTCAGCAGGATTGGATAATTATAAAAAAGGACTTGATGCCCATTGCAACAACAAGTTCAATTCCTTCTGCAGCAGATACGCCCACCTTTTGCCACCGGACATAAAGGAAGAGATGAACCAAAAGGAAGATGCCGTTGCCCAATTGGGATTTCTATGCGACAAATGTGCTGAAGCAGGCTTGAAGATTTATCTCTTCATCGACGAATACGACCACTTTACCAATCAGATTCTTGCCCACAAGGAACATGAAGGACAACACCTAGAACAGACTCTTGGCGAAGAACACTTGCGCCATTTTTTCAATAATATCAAGGGTGCCGCAGCAAGTTCTATGGCAAGAGTTTTCATTACAGGAGTAACCCCTGTAACCATGTACAATTTAGCCAATGTTTTCAACATCTGTACAAACTATTCCCTGGCTCCGGAGTTCAACGAGATGGTGGGATTCACCGAGGAGGAAGTGCGTGAAATGCTGGCTTATTACGCCAGCGTGCTGCCATTCCGCCATAGCGTGGATGAGCTGATAGAAGTGATGAAGCCATGGTATGGCAATTATTGTTTTGATAATTCAGAATGCGGAATGGCTATCATCTACAACCCCGCAATGGTACTCAACTTTGTGGACAATTACATTCAAAGCAATTACGAGATTCCAAAGAAACCATGTGAAGTAATCCCAAGTACAGACCATGAGATTGTTCGCCAGCTCATCCGCTACGCCAAGGAGTTTGCCCACGATTCCTGCATCATAGAAGATATAATGACCAAGGGATTCGCCTTAGGGTATCTATTGGATATTTTCCCAGCCACCAGTATCAACACCCCCGATGGTATTCTCAGTTTACTCTTCAATTTAGGTATGGTTACGATAGACGGAACCTACCAGAGCTACACCCGATTTGTGATTACTAATGAGGCGGTGCGCAAGCAGATGCAGACCTTAATTTAATTAATGAGATAAATACGCCTGCCAAAAGATCAGGATTTTTCTAAAGATTAGAGTTAAAGATCGTGATCAGACGCCAAGTTTTCTGAAAAGTTTTAGTACCTTTGCAGATTGACTTCGGTCAACATGCGTAAGGAACGCATGAAAGGTAAATTTAAAAACTTAGCTGATGGCAGTATCTGAAGATAGAAAGTTTACGAAAGAACAAGTCTATACCCTTCTCGAAGGAGCAAAGGGCAAGACTCTAGGTGAGGTTGACAAATCCCACCAGTTTGCTCGTACCTTAGAAAGTAAAAAGATTACAGGTATCGCTGGAGACGTGATAGAGCAATCTGTTTTCGGTTACAAAAAAGACAGCAAACAGGAATGTGATATTGAGATTGATGGTGTTCTTACGGAAGTTAAGACCACTGGAGTTCGTGTACCCAAGAGAGACCTGAAGAATGTAAGCGGAAAAAAAGGAGAAGCTTATAATGTTTACCTAGGAGCAAAGGAAGGTATCAGTATTACACATGTTACCTTTGAGCCTCCGATACAGACAGACTTCAACACCTCTCATTTTTGGGAAAAATCAGAACGGCTTTTAATTATATTCTATGAATATAAATCATACGAAGTTGTGCCTGCTTCCGGCTATGCCAAGTTCCCTATTGTTGACTACTGCTACAATTCTTTCTCTCAAGAAGAAAAAGACAAATTGCAAAACGACTGGGAGATTGTCAGTAGCTACCTGCAACAGGTTTATCATGATTATCAGGATGAAGAAAAGCGCAACGAACAACTGGTTGGTTTCACTCACCTTCTTCGTCCCAATCTCTTGCTGATAGAATTAGTACCAGGATTCAAGCGCACAGCAACAGGCTCTTACCAAAAGCCCCGATACAGATTGAAACAGACTTTTGTTGATTACATCGTGCGGGGGCATTTTAACAAAAGCAGAGCAAAAAACGAAATCGTACTGAAAGAATCTTTTTCAAGTTTCGCCCAGCTGGATGCTCGTTGCCATGAACTTACATTAAAGTATAAGGGTAAGACTCTGCCTGAGCTAAGAGAAATGCTTGGAATTAATGCTAAAGTCAAGGATATTTCAGCTAAATGCGTTATCCGCATGTTCGGAACCGATTGCAATAGGTTAAATCAAATCTCAGACTTCAACAAAGCCGGTATCATAGCAAAGACCATCACGATTACCCCCCAAGGTGGAAGAACAGAGGACATGAAACTCAAGCACATCGACTTTGAAGAATGGGCAGATAGAGATGCAGACTTTGAAGATTCTGATGTGTACGATTACTTCTGTGAGCACAGCTTCCTCTGCCCTATCTTCTGTGAGCATGATAGTAAAGACCCGAGCAAGACTGTTTTTGAAGGTTTTAAACGCTTTGCCTTTGATGAAGATTTCATAGAAAATGAAGTTCGCCGCACTTGGGAGGATTCCAGGAATCTGATTCATAGAAACGAACTGGAATGGGAATACGTATATGACAAAAAAGGAAACAAACGTATGAACAATAGTGGTTCCTATATGGGAGCGCCAAACTTCCCTAAGAGTTCCGAATATAAAGTATTCTTCCGAGGAGGTGCAAATATTTCGACAGAGAAAACCAGAACAGAAAGCGTGAATGGCATTAGAATGTTACCACAGTTTTTCTGGCTTAAGGGTTCATATATTGCTAAAAAATTACAAGAAATTCCATACATATAAATATGTCTAAAAATACAATAAAGGTAGTAGAGCTTTTCGCCGGTGTAGGAGGTTTCCGCATTGGACTGGAAGGAGCATCTGATGCCTATAAGACCATCTGGAACAACCAATGGGAACCATCAACCAAGCACCAAGATGCTTCGCTCGTCTATAGAGCACGCTTTGGCTCAAAGGGTCATAGCAACCAAGATATTAATACTGTACCAACAGCAGACATTCCTGATCATGACTTGCTGGTTGGCGGTTTTCCATGCCAAGATTATTCTGTAGCTTCAACTCTTAGCCGTTCTGGCGGAATTGAGGGAAAGAAGGGTGTGCTTTGGTGGCAAATCTATCGTATACTGAATGAGAAGGGAGATAATCGTCCAAGCTATATTTTCTTTGAAAATGTTGACCGTTTGCTCGGCTCGCCAGCCAAGCAGCGTGGACGTGACTTTGCAATCATCCTTGCTTCACTCGCAGATTTGGGCTATACTGTAGAATGGCGAGTGATTAATGCTGCAGATTATGGAATGCCTCAGCGCAGACGCCGTACTTATATTGTCGGTTACCGTGAGAATTCAAATGTTTCAAGACAAGTACAAGAGTTGAAGGATTGGGTGCTTTATGAAGGCGTGCTGGCAAAGGCTTTTCCTTTTAAACCGAAGGACAAAACCCTCTCTGAATTTGAGATAGAAGGAACTATTAAGGAGGTTTCGGATAATTTCAACAAGGAAGGAAAAGAAAGTCCATTTGGAAATGCCGGTATCATGCGCAACCGTTGCGTATATTCAGTAGATGCAGAGGCGGTTTATGATGGCCCAGTTATGACACTTGGCGGCAATATCGTTGATGAGTCCCTGGTCCCGGAGGAGTTCTTTATTCCGCAAGATGAAGTTGCAAAATGGGAATACGAAAAGGGTGCAAAGAAAATAGAACGTACTACCAAGGAAGGTTTCAAGTATCTTTTCTCTGAGGGCGGAATGGCCTTCCCTGATTCCCTGGATAAGCCTTCACGTACGATTATTACAGCTGAAGGTGGTGCATCTGCATCGCGCTTCAAGCATGTTATCAAGACACCTTCTGGTCGCTATCGCCGTTTGATTCCAATTGAACTGGAGCGTCTGAACATGTTCCCGGACAATCACACCTTGCATCCTGACGTTACGGATGGCCGCAGAGCCTTCCTGATGGGTAATGCTTTGGTATGTGGAATCGTACAGCAGATTGGCAAGAGTCTTTATCGCTTCATCTTCGAAAAAGAACCAGTTTCTACTCATCCAATAGATATTAAGCGTGATTCTCAACCAAAGTTGAATCTTGGTTTATTCTCAGAAATGGAACCTGAGTTGAAAATAAATAAGCCGAAGAAGAGCTACACCTTGGATATGAACAAAAGTCTCTTGGTAGGCTTTGTCAAGGAAGATAATACAGATTATTTCTTAGATGGTGGTCAGACAAAGATTTACTATACAGGTAAGACCAAGTCTTTCCCATCGACTGTTGCGCTCAACAAGCTTTACTATTTCATGCCTTACATCAAGGGCAAGGGTATCAAGGACTTGTATCTCATCCGCATAGCCCGCATAGGCAGCAAGGCAGAGATTCATCCAGAGTCAGACGACAAAGACCCACGCCTTGTGTTTGAGTTGGAATATCTAGAGAGCTTGCCAAACTACATGATGCTGAAGCCTAACATCTTCAACACCTATAGAAACACAGTTCTAGGAAGAGTGATGGGGGATAAAGGGTAATACTATCCCCCATCCTCCCCCAAGGAGAGAATAAACCTATATTATTATACGAAGAAACCGGCAAAAAACAAAATGAAATGGGATTTATTTTCATTTTTATAACTCATTAGCAGGTTTAAGAAAAGCCTTTATGCTACTTTTAAACAGCATTTCGCCAACAAAAAGCCTCTTTAAAATAGGAAAAAATACGGAAAACGCTGCTTTTAATATTAAATAACGTGAATTTTTTACGAAACACAAATTTTCATTTTGCAATTCTGCTTTTTTATCGTATATTTGCAGCAAAAAAAAACAGCTATGATACAGGAATTTCAAATACAAAACTTCTTCAGCATCAGAGAAAAGCAAACGCTCAGCTTCCTTCCTACGAATGATGACAAGATGAGAAACCAATACCTATACGAAGTGGCAGAAGGTGTTGAACTCCTCAAGATTGGTATCGTGTATGGTAGCAACGCCAGCGGCAAAACCACGCTGCTCGATGCCCTCGCATTCTTCCGCCGCACCATGCTCGACAAGCCGGAAAACAAGAATACGGGAATGGGGTACGTTCCTTTTCTTCTGGATAATCACAGCCGCAAGGAACACTCCTCGATGCAGATGACCTTCTGGCTCAACCGGGAAAAATACGTCCTAAGCCTGGAATTCGACGAAAAGCGAATCTACGAGGAGATGCTGATGGTTTATACAAGCTCACGCCCTACCAAGCTATACAGCCGCAGCTACCAGCAGGAAACAGACCACTCGGAAGTTACCTTTGGCAGCAAATCGGGCATCAACAAAGCCACCCAGCGTGCCATCGCCGGTAATACAACCAACAACTGTACGGTTATGGCAGCCTTTGGACAATCAAATGCAACCACATCACGGCTGAATATCGTGGCAGAATTCTTCTATTCGGGAATGCGGGATACGCTGAGCCCGCGCGCCTCCCTGACCTTCAATGTGAAAGACGAATTGCGCCATGACAAGGATGGCAGGAAGAAACGCTTTCTATTACAGATGCTGAAAGCGAGCGACTTCAACATCACCGACCTTTCTCTAGATGACCGCGAAGAAAGTATCACTCCGGAAATGGAGAAGACCATCAAGAGTGCTCCCATCCCAGAGGAGGCTAAGGTAGAGATGCTCCGCCGTGGTACGCTTAAACATGATGAAATCCTCTTCCAGCATACGGGCGACGGCGGCGAATATACTTTACACGAACAAATGGAATCGGCAGGCACCCACAGGTTTCTGGGCATGTCGGTTGTGCTTTATTATGTGCTTCACCACAACAACTTCATCCCTATCGACGAGGTGGAAACGAGCATCCATTATGAGCTTCTCTCCTACTTCATCAAGTTGTTTCTTGCCAACAGCGAGGGTTCTAGCCAGCTGCTCATGACTACTCACGACATCAATCTGCTGAACGAAGGCTACATCCGTCGGGATGTGGTATGGTTTACAGACAAGAGCCGTGAAGGTGCCACCCAGCTGAAGCGTCTCAGTTCGCTGGGTCTGCACAAGACGATGAATCCATATCATGCCTACAAGCAAGGCAAGCTGGTGGATTTACCATTCCTTGGAAGTATTTATCTAGATAAGGAGGATTAGAATATGGCAGTAAAGAAAAGTATAGCAATCATAGGTGAAGGCGAGACGGAGTGGTTCTACTTCGACTCGCTCCGCGTCGCCTGCCGCTATCCCTTCAAGGTGGCGCCCGATTTTCCCCAACATTCCGACATTCCTCACATGGCAAAATTGGCAGAGTCGTATGTAAAATGCGAAACCGACTATGTAATCTGCCTTGTTGATATGGACCGTCTGTTGCAGAATCCCAAAGAAATGGAAACTTACTCCAAGATACGCAAGAAGAGCAGCCATAAGATTCTTTGGGTGGAAACCAATCCATGCACGGAATTCTGGTTTCTGCTGCATTTCCTGCCTCAACTTTCCGTGAAGCGTTACGACTGCTATGAGCAGCTCATTCCTGAGCTTCAGCGCTATATGCCTGGCTACGAAAAGACCGTAAGATATTTCCGCAAGAACAAGCTTTACAACTATCTTACGGAAAACGGCGATCTTCAGCGAGCTCTAGGTTATGCCAAGGAACTCTCCCGGCTAAGCGAGACTACGCCAGAAGATAAGATTGCCTATAGCCAGATGCACCGGGTATTCGAGCTGATAGCATCGATGAATCATGATAAAACCTGCAAGGAAATCATCCTACCGAATGAACAAATCCCAATTGGAGACAACCAACAGGAAATCATCAATTTCATCGTCAATAACGGAAAATCTGATTTGAAATCCATTTCAAAAGCTACAGGCCTGAAAGTTTCAAGAACACGAGATTATCTCAAAACGCTCGTTGATAAAGGTCTGATTGATGTGGAGGGAAATTATAAAGATAAATTATATAAATTAAAGACACAACCTAAAAAATGACAACAGACCAAAAAGAAAAATGCCGCAAGGCATATTACCATTCTGATATCGAGCCTACACTAGACCGACTAAATCAGATAAAGGAAATAGTCTCCAAATTTGAAGAGAATGGAGCAAATCGCCTTACCTGTGCCCTGGAAATGAAGCACAAGGATCTAGACGAAATAGAACAACTTTCAGGATTCATAGCCCAAGCCTGCGACAAAATGGAAAAAGAACTGGAACGACTGAAAAAGTTTGAACCCTCTTTCAATAATCAATTTGCCACAGACCACAACAACTACTACAATTCAGTAAGCGAAGTTCTAAGACATATCAGAAGCCACTTGTCCCCTCTGAAAATCATCCTCAAGAAATTCTGCCCGCGAAAGCATCCTTCGGCTGCAGAATGCGAAATGTATAATATTCCGCCCAAATCGGTAATCGATGCTTCATTACTTGGAGATGAAATATACCAGCCTGATTTGTTTGAACTGGAAAGCTTTCCGCCAGCAGTACAGGGGCTGTATAACGAGATGATTAAATTCTTCAAGGCAGAAAAGGAATGTATGGATATCTGTGCAGAAATTCTACAAGAAGAACTGGCTATACGCAAGGATCCTATCAAAAGTAAATGCATATTGGATAAATACAGACAAAAAGCATACAAACGTATGGAAAATACGATTATGCTCATCTCCGAAGATACGATAGAGTATCTCAAGACTACAACACCTGCTTACCAGGCGTACCTACACTATGCTTCGGAGGAAGGATTTGCGCAAGGAGAATTCCACAAGCAGAACTGTGCCTCGATGGATCATCTATGCCTTATCGAAGCTAAAACCGAAAATGAGGATATAACCATTAAAGAGTAGATGCTTTGGGGCAACAATCCAAAAACCATCAAGAAAATAAGATACGTAATAAGCCACTTCGACGAACTGCTGCCAGCTGATTTCAAGCACAAACTGATGGGAATGTATGAATATATTTTCTGCCAATGGGCTTTGCCTGATAATGTGAAGCAGGCAGTAGAATACTTCATCGAGCACTACAATGGGAACTACGCTCCTGTAAAATATGCCGCAGTAAACAAACATAGTCTGGAATATAACAAGACCTCCGAGATGGTAAAAAGTTTCATATCCGGCATCAATGTACTTTTTGCAAATAGCAATAATGAAGACCTGATGGATTTTAGTGCTTAAAAAGTAGATTTGATTGGGAGTGAAATGGTTCAAAATACCCAAAAAGTGTATTAGCTCGCATAGCTGATACACTTTTTTTATTGAATTCTTGCTTTGAAAATCTACTTTTTATGAAAACCAGATTAACTTTTTATAAAAAGTAGATTATCAGTAGCCTATCAATCTACGTTTTTGCTTTTAATAATCTACTTTGCTACCATTCAATCTACTTTTTAACTTAGCATAACATCAAGAATTCTAAAAACGTAAATATTTTTCACTCATCTACTATCTACTTTTTTCCTTGTCTATCTCTCAAAAAATACCGACCTTTGCAGCACCAAACCACATCAGGCATGGGCAAGCGAAGAACGAAGCCTGTTTCGATTTTGGCTGATGCGGAATGGAGGTCCCCTCTCATCGAAACGGAGGGAATAACCGGAAAGACTACAATTATGTCTAATCATAATTTCTACCCCAACACAGAGTTGGGTATCGACCTCAAGTTAATAACACGCAAGCCTGGACGCATGGCCGTGGGCGAGTATCTGGACGGAGCCATTACGCACGACGGAGAAGACCACTTCACATTCGTGCAGAACGACTCCGAGAAGAAGAAGAAGGTGGTGCAGAGAAATCCGCACGTGTATGAAGGAACGTACATCAACGTGAACCGGAAGAAAGACGGTACGCTCTACCCTACCTTCAACCGCCCGCAGTTCTCAGAGCGCTTCACCTTCCAGGACTTCTGCCAGGGTGCCGCCGACGAGCTGCTCTGCATTTGCAGCAAGAGTGATAACAGATAACACGGAGTCTCACGTCTCAGTCTCAGTTAGGATAAATGTCACAATTCAACTTCAAACCCGCTTCTCAAGCACTTATAACTTATTGATTATTAATTAGTTATATATAATATATATAGAAAGCGAGACCACATGAAAAAAAACTGAGACTCTGAGACTGAGACTGTAGGCAATAAAAAAAGAACATCGATTTTAATTTAATTCTCTAAAAAGCAATGATTTACAACATTTTCAGCAATGCCGCTCCGGCGATGCCCAAGCCCAGCAAGGGCACAGAATTTGTGAAATTTGCCCTCTCGCAGGCATCAAAAGACATGCGTGAAGTGCTCATTCCGATGGCAATTCCGGCTCTTGCCGCTCATCTCACGGACGTAAGGTTCATGTATTGCGACAACAAATATTATGAAATGTGCGGGCAGATGGGGCATCTGATAGGTCCTTCGGGTATCGGAAAGGCACAATTGGGGCATTTGGTAGAGGCTATCATGCGCCCTTTTCGCAAGCATGATGAGACTGAGTTCAAGAAACTCGTGGACTGGCAGCGACAGATGAAGACCAAGGGCGCCAACAAGGAAAAACCCGAACGTCCGGACGTGAGTTTCTGGTTTCCACCAGCCGATGTCACCAATCCTGCCTTTATCCAGAATGCCATGGCATGCGAAAAACTGGGCGAGCGCACGCAATACATCAATCTGCCCGAAGTAGAAATGGCGGACAGGATGTGTGGCGGACATAAGCAGGTGAGCCAGATGGTAAGAAACATCTACGACCGTCAGCGTGCCGGAGCCCTGCGCGCCACGGCAGATGGCGTAACGGGCAATCCCGTGCTCAGGGTGAACCTCACCTTCACTTCTACCCCCGAGGCTGCCCGACAGTTCTACAAGAAAGACCTCACCAATGGTTTCTTCGGCCGCATCCCTTTCGCCTACAAGGCTCGTGGCGAGCGTAGTGGCAAGATTCCACGGCAGGGAACGTATGATGCGGAATTCCTGAAGAAGATGGACAGCTATCTGCTGCGCCTGGACAACTGTAAGGGCAGTTTTGTGGTGAAGAAGCTCAACAAGGTGGCCGACCAGCTGGCAGAAGAAATGGCAAGGCTTGCCGATCTTGCCGATGATGACATGCTCTGGGAGCTTTCCCACCGCAGCATCTTTTCGGCATGGAAGAAGGGAGCCGTGCTGTGGATTCTGAACGACCAGACGTGGACACGCTCCATCGGGGACTTCGTGGTATGGTTCTGCTATTATGACTTGTGGTCGAAAGTGAAGGTATTTGGCGACATGTTCAAGTGTGGCGATGTGCAGGAGGAGGAGGTGCAGCGAACCGGTCCCAAGAATATGCTTGACCATCTGGAAGTATCCTTCAACGAACTGCAGCTGGAAGCTCTCCGCTTGAGCCTTGGCAAGAGCAAGGAGGGCACCAAGCATCAGCTTAACGTATGGAAGAACCGCAAATTCATCACCTATTCTGCCCAGACGGGGCTTTATACGAAGACAAGGGAATATCTGATGGGAATGCCGGCGGGAAAGGATAAGAAATAAAGTAAAAAATAGTTTTTATGGAGAAATATGAAATTCAGAAACTGCGCGACCTGCCTATTGAGGGAGTTGCGGAGCAGATGGGGATAAAGGTGGAGCGGCACAAGGCGCTCTGCCCCTTTCATGACGACCACCATGCCAGCCTCTCGTTCAATACGAGGAGGAACAGCTGCCGCTGCTATGTCTGCATGGGTAATTCCGTGGGCACCATCGACCTGGTGATGAAATACCTGGGGAAGGATTTCCTGTCGGCTTGCCGATGGCTCGCCGAGGTAAATGGGGTTTATCTGGAAGATGGCAGGAAGAGAGAGGGGGCTTTCTCTTCTCTTTCCTCCGAAGCCTCTTCTGGCGGTGGCTCTCATTCGGGAATGGATTCCGGTGGCTCTCATTCGGGAGATGATTCCGGTGGTTCTCATTCGGGAAAATCCTCCTCCTTCGATGCCAGCAAGTATGCGAGATTCTTTGAGCATCCGTGGCTGAACGAGGCGGCAAGGAGGTTCCTGTTCGAAGAGAGGAAGATTGACTGGAGAGTGGTGAACTGGTGCAGACTGACTTCATGGACGGATAAGAAGGGCATCAACTGGCTACAGATTCCCTACTTCGACATGGACGGACGGCTCATCGGAATCCAGAACAGAAACCTCGATTACCGGAAGACGCCCACAGATTTCACAGATGACACAGATTCTCCTTCACATCAGACGGAGGGTTCGCTTCAGACGGAGGGTTCGCTTCAGACGGAGGGTTCGCTTCGGACGGAGGGTTCACATCAGACGGAGGGTTCGCTTCAGACGGAGGGTTCGCTTCAGACGGAGGGTTCGCTTCAGAAGGAGGGTTCGCTTCAGACGGAGGGTTCACATCAGACGGAGGGTTCGCTTCAGACGGAGGGTTCACATCAGACGGAGGGTTCGCTTCGGACGGAGGGTTCGCTTCAGACGGAGGGTTCGCTTCAGACGGAGGGTTCGCTTCAGACGGAGGGTTCACATCAGACGGAACCGATGGCTCCCCGCTTCCGGTTTCCCTATGGCGCCAGATGCTCCATCTACAACCTGCCGGTGGTAGGGAGACTGAAACCTGGCGAGAAGCTTTTCATCACGGAGGGATGCAGCGACTGCTGGGCGATGCTTTCTGCCGGACATAAGGCGATAGCCATTCCTTCTGCCACGCTTCTCAAACCCGAGGATAAGCAGCTGCTGGCTGATATCGAGCGTCAATATCAGGTGGAATTCCACATGTTTCCTGATCAGGATGCGCCCGGCGAACAACTCTTCCTGCAACTCAGGGAGATTCTCCCCCATCTGGTTCATCATCAGTTGCCCCCAGGCTGCAAGGATTTCAGCGAGTATTATTTATTCAAGTTTTGCAAGTGAGGGAATTAATTGAAGTTAAAGAAGTTATCACTCCCTGCGATTGTTCGGGAAGTTAAGAGACAATAGTCTTTTTCGTAAGATGCAGGACATTTGTCCCTTAACTTCCCTCTAACTTCTCTAACTTCCCTTAACTTCCCCATATGCGAAACTCACCCTTTAAAATCAAAATGAATATGGAAGAATTTATCATTCGTACGTACACCAAGAAGGAACTTGCCCTGATGTACTTTCCCGAGAGTAATCCACGCACAGCCGTCAACCATCTGATGGCTTGGATTCACCAATGCGACCCGCTATGGGAGGAGCTCCTGGCAATGGGCTATCACAAACTGAGCAAGGCTTTTACGCCCAAGCAGGTGAAGGCTATCATAGATTACCTGGGGGAACCGGGATAAGGTTTAGAGTTGATAGTTTAGTATAAGTAAGCCCCAAGCGCCAGCCAATTGGTTACTGGCGTTTGGAGCTCATTTATGATATTCCGGAAGCTGCAGATACTTCTCTTTCCTCCAGCTCTTTTAGAAGGTCTTCAAGCACATATTGATCGCTCATGAGTTGCAATCCTGTATTAGGATCAGACAACAGCTGAGCGGTTCTTGAAGAATAATAGATATCAAGAGCTTGTTCTGGAGTAATATTCTTCTCCTTTGCCAGCAACATCACGATACGGCTTTGTTTACGCCAAAGTACAGAGTCTCTCATAATTTCTAAATTTGATAGGATGAAACGAATTGAAGGTATTTGTCGATAATTTGCTGATTACGAATACAAATTTGATGGTTCACTTGCTTATACACCAACTGTCCCAATGCCTGTTCCGCAGTAATTCTGCCATTTTCGAAATCTTCTACTGTGTCGATTACATTATCATTGGCTACACCACCCTCTACCAGGTCATATTGTTTTTGCAAATTACCTCCTCTTCTACAATCCACAACATATTGAAGCCACTCTATATTGTATTCTTTGAACCTTTTGATACGGAAATCCGACAAGTTAAACAAATCTTCGTTCAATTCAAACATATTGACGATTGGCCGAAAGGCAGGTCCTTTTCTGATAGCAATAACCTTAGACCATTTTTCAGCTTGCGACTTAATGCCAGTTAAATAGAACCCTTGCCCGAAATCAACTTTAGTACGCCCTTTACTGATTTCTGGATATTCTATTTTCATGTATGATCCATGGAATAATTTCATTGTGCCATCTCCCAGTTTTTGAGTGTTTCAACCGTAGTTCTTGCAACCCAATCAGAACTCTGGGTATGTAATTCTTCATAATATGGCAAAAGGAAATTATGGATGAGACCTTGTTTCTTCAAACGCATATACATGTTTTTAGAAGGAACATTCATTATTTTTGCTCCCTTCTCTATTGCCATGATAGCCAGATGTATATTGTTATAACCTACTTGTTCCATACGCTTTAATTTTATACCAAGGCTTATGCCTCCTATTTTTTAGCAAATATAATCAATTATCTCGATATAAGGCCATTAATTAGGCTGATTTTATGTTTTTTTAAAAAATGTTCCGCTATCGCACGGCTTCACATGCCATCGCCCAACTGACTGTGGGGGATTTCGTATCTTTGCATCGTGATTCAGAAAGCGCTGGAAAATCACTTTCCTAGTTGGAGAAAAATATTTCTCCAGTTGGAAAAATGAAAAAAGGCATCTGGGAGATATTCCGGATAAGATAATCCCGAATGCATCAAGTTATCAACCTCGACTCCAAGCCCTGATACGAGTCCTTCTCTTTCTTCTTTTTAAAAAAGAAGACGGAAAGTTAATAGGGGGCAAGAGAAGCGTATGAACCCAAATATGAAGGCATTCATCAAGTATCTCATCGTGGCCGTATGCTCTGCCATCGTCACCTTCCTCACCAGCTCGTGTACCGCGGGTCTCGTGATCGGGAAGAACCAGAGGCAGCAGCAGGAGAACAACATCACCACGCGAGCCGACTCTTCGCACTTCGTGCCAACCATCACCATCAGGTGAAGATGGTTTGCAAAAACGCCGGAACGCCTAGGGGGGACCAGCGATGGAATCGCTGGGAACGGAGGCTGGAAGGGAGCTACGAGCCTTGCGCTCCTTTTCTGACTCGGCAAGAACGGAGGCTGGAAGGCGGGCTGGAAGGGGGCTACGAGCCTTGCGCTCCTTTTCTGGCTCGGCAAGAACGGAGGCTGGAAGAGGGCTAGAAGGGAGCTACGAGCCTTGCGCTCCTTTTCTGACTCGGCAAGAACGGAGGCTGGAAGGCGGGCTAGAAGGGCACACCCTGAAAGGGGGGAAAGCTTTATAATTATTTTTTTATCAATTTATTAACAATTTAAAATTCAAGAAGATTATGGCTATTAATTTGAAAGCAAAGGAAACCCTCATCCAGGTGGGTGAGTTGAAAGGTAAGTATCGTTACGTTCTCAGTACCGAGCTTTACAACAAGCTCCCGGAGAGCAAGGTTATCAAGGAGGCGGCTCTGAGAAGTGGCGTGAGCCGCGGCGTGATGCAGGCATGCTGGGATGCTGCCGGCGAAGTTATCAAGACATGGTCTACCGAAGGACACTCCGTTGCCATCCCGGGGTTGGGAACCATGAGATTCGGCGTGCGAGCCAAGAGCGTGGCTACCGTGGGTGAGGTGGCAGGTAGCCTCATCACCACCCGCAGAGTTATCTTCACTCCAAACGTGGATATCAAGGATGAGCTGCAGAGAACTCCTATCCAGATTACCTGTATCGACCGCAACGGCAAGGTGGTGAAGAACGTTACTTCGGGCGATGGCGGCAACGTGGAAGACCCAGACAAGGATCCAAACGGAGGTGGAACCGAAGGTGGCGGTTCAGGCAATACCGAAGGCGGTGGTTCAGGCAATACCGAAGGCGGTGGCACCAGCGGTGGAGACGCTGAAGGAGACGTAGGCATGTAGTCCTACTACCAAGATAGAAAATCCCCAATCCTCGGACTCATCAGGAGCACCAAGAGATTGGGGATTATCTTTTTCCTGCATTTCGCAAAAGAGGGAATTGATTGAAGTTAAAGAAGTTATCACTCCCTTCGGTCGTTCAGGAAGTGAAGAGACAATTGTCTTTTGTCGTATAACGTAGGACATTTGTCCCTTAACTTCCCCTTAACACTTCTAAAGTTCAGTAATTTCGCAAATGAGGGAATTGATTGAAGTAAAATCAATACGGGAACAGGAGCGGAAGCACGAAGGTCATCACCACGCCAATGATGATCTGCAACGGCAAACCTACCTTCACGTAGTCCATGAACGTATAGCCACCCGCCTTCATCACCAGCGCATTAGGCGGAGTGGAGAACGGAGAGGCAAAGCACATGCTGGCACCCAACGTTACCGCAAAGAGGAAGGAATAAGGACTCACGCCCACCTGCTGGGCTGCCACCAGGGCGATAGGAGCCATCAACACAGCCGTGGCGGTATTGCTGATGAACATCGTCATGAGCGAAGTGGTGAAGTAGATACCTGCCAGCAGAGCCGTCGGTCCCATCGAGCCGAGACTGTCTACCAGCCCCTGCGAAACCAAGGCCGAAGCACCCGTCTTCTCCAGCGCCGTAGACATCGGCATCATGGCGGCAATCAGCACGATGCTCTCCCAGTTGATGGTCTTGTAGGCTGCCTCCACGTTGCGGAAGCATCCGGCAAAGACGGTAAGCAGTCCGGCGATGATGACCGCCGTGACCGGAGCCACGGGGATGAAGTCGAACACCATCATCGCTATCATCAAGAGCATGATGGCTGCAGCCACAGGAGCCTTGTAGTCCAGGAGCACCTTGTCTGCCGTCTTCTCCGGCTGATCCAGCACCACCCAGTTGGTGGTATCTGCCGTAAGATGGGTCAGGTTGGTCCACTCTCCCTGCACCAGGAGCATATCGCCCACATGCAGCTTGGTAGCTATCAGATTGTCAGTAATATATTCCTTTCCCACCTTGCCGTCAGAAGAGCTTCCGCCTCGCTTCACGCCCAGCACGTTGATGCCGAAGCGCTTGCGCAGGTTGGCATCTCCAATTCGCAATCCGGCAAAATTGGAAGTAGGCATCACAACAATCTCGGTCAGTCCCAGGTCGTAGAAATCAATCTTCACGTCCTTCATCTTCCTCAGGTCGTAATCCTGCGCAAACCGTTCAATCTTCTCCTCGTCACCTATTATATATAAGGTGTCGTGCACGGCGATGGTGCTGCTGCTCTTCGCCATATTCTGGTTGACGTCCTTCACGAGTCCCAGTCGCGATTTCTTCTCGTTTCTGATTTCGATGATGCTCACGCCATATTTCTTCTGGATGCTGAGGTCCTTGAGGGTCTTGCCCACGATGTCCATCATCTGCCCATTCTCATCGATGGCTGCAGCCGTCCGCTTGCTTGGCACGATGTAGCGATGCAGGTTGTCTAGCAGCTGGTATTCGTCTACCAGGTCGTCGAGCGACTTCCCGTTCTTCTTTTTCTTCCCGTTCTGCTTCTTGCTGAGAAAGATTTTGCTCAGGGGCATGAGGACGATGATTCCGATGGCGATGACGATGATTCCCACGGGGAAGAAGGAGAAGAACGCCAGGGGCTTGAATCCCGCCTCGGTAAGCACCTCGTCGATGACCAGGTTGGGCGGCGTACCGATGAGGGTAAGCATTCCGCCCAGGCTTCCTGCAAAGGCGAGCGGCATGAGGAATCGCGATGACTGCATGCCCGAACCCGCAGCCAGACTCATGATGATAGGCATCATCAGCGCCACGGTTCCGGTATTGCTCACGAAGGCTCCGATAAACGAGGTTACCAGCATCACGAGGAGGAAGGTAACGGTTTCGTTGCCACGGGAGAGCGCCATCAGCTTATTGCCCGTCAGCTTGGCAAGGCCGGTCTGCATGATAGCTCCACCCACCACGAAGAGGCCTATCATCATGATGACGATGGGCGAAGAGAAGCCGGCAAGAGCCTCTGCCGGCGTCAGGATTCCGAGAACCAAGAGTGCTGCCAAGGCAGTAAGAGCCACAATATCAGCCCTTACCCTGCCCCATATAAACATGGCAACCGTAATGATTAATATAATAAGCGTTATTGTCATGCTATAAAAAAAATTTAGATAATTGTTTCTTCTGATTATAAACTCTTTTGCAAAGATACTTACTTTTTATCGTTTTTTTTATCATTCTAATGCTAATATTTCTAAATTTATTGCAGATATTTCCAAAAAACTACACTTATTCCATCAGTTTTCCTTATCTTTGCAATCCAGATAGACATACTGAACAATAGAATTAGAAGACTTTATAATACATTAATTTTTTTAGATAATGGAACAAAACAAGGTTAAACCAGCTGATGGCAAGCTGGGTATCATGGTTGTAGGTTGTGGTGCAGTTTCTACTACATTCATGACTGGTGTGTTTATGGCTCGCAAGGGACTTGCAAAGCCAGTAGGTTCAATGACTCAATACGATAAGATTCGCGTAGGCAAGGGTGCAGACAAGAAGTATCTTCACTACAAGGACATCGTGCCTATGGCAGATCTCAACGACATCGTATTCGGCACTTGGGATGTTTATCCGCAGAATGCTTACCAGGCTGCTATGTATGCCGAGGTTCTGAAGGAGAAGGATATCAACCCTGTGCGCGAGGAGCTGGAGAAGGTGGTTCCAATGAAGGCTGCCTTCGACAAGAACTACGCCAAGCGTCTGGATGGCGACAACGTGAAGGACTGCAAGACCCGCTGGGAAATGGTGGAGGCTCTGCGTCAGGACATCCGCGACTTCAAGGAGAAGAACGGCTGCTCCCGCATCGTCGTAGCCTGGGCAGCATCTACCGAAATCTACGTACCGGTAGATATGGAAATCCACGGCTCATTGGCAGCTCTCGAGGCTGCGATGAAGGCTGACGACCGCCAGCACATCGCTCCATCCATGTGCTACGCTTATGCAGCCCTTACGGAGGGTGCTCCTTTCATCATGGGTGCTCCTAACACAACAGTTGACATTCCTGCCATGTGGGAACTCGCCGAGAAGACCCACATGCCTATCGCAGGCAAGGACTTCAAGACTGGTCAGACTCTCGTGAAGAGTGGTTTTGCTCCTATCATCGGCACCCGCTGCCTCGGCTTGAACGGTTGGTTCTCTACCAACATTCTGGGCAACCGCGACGGTCTCGTTCTCGATGAGCCAGCCAACTTCCATACCAAGGAAGTGAGCAAGCTCTCTACCCTTGAGACTATACTGAAGCCAGAAGTCCAGCCAGACCTCTACGGCCATGGCAACGATGAGGACACTCAGTATTATCACAAGGTTCGCATCAACTATTATCCTCCTCGCAACGACAACAAGGAAGGTTGGGACAACATCGACATCTTCGGCTGGATGGGTTATCCAATGCAAATCAAGATCAACTTCCTGTGCCGCGACTCCATCCTTGCCGCTCCATTGCTGCTCGACCTCTGTCTGTTGAGCGACCTTGCAGCCCGTGCCGGCCGTTACGGCATCCAGCGCTTCCTGAGTTTCTTCCTCAAGGCGCCAATGCACGATTATACCCAGGGTGAAGAGGCTGTGAACAACCTCTACCAGCAGTACACCATGCTGAAGAACGCCATCCGCGAGATGGGCGGTTATGAGGCTGACGAGGAAATCGACTAAAAATATTATCTCCCGATAAAGGACGGTAATGGTTGATTTCAAACAGACGAAGGTTGATTTCAGCAATACGCCCAGAAAGGGCAGAAGCTCCCAGCCCAGGGCAACGCACTGGGTTGTAGGGAGTTATAAATATACGCCCTGTAAGGGCAAAAGCTTTAGAATATGGGTAATAAAGCTTTTGCCCTTACAGGGCGCCTTGCTGACTGCTGTTTATACCCAGGCGTTGCCCTGGGCTAGGAGCTTCTGCCCTTTCAGGGCGTGCGGGGCGAACTTACAAAACAGGGCGTGCGGGGCGAACTCGCTAAACTTGACAAACATTTAAATATAATATTTATGACAAAGAAAGGTAAACATACCGTTTTATTTATTTGCCTCGGCAACATTTGCCGTTCGCCAGCCGGCGAGGGCATCATGAAGAGCCTGGTAGAAAAGGCAGGGCTGCAGGATGAGTTTGAAATTGATTCTGCAGGAATAGGCAACTGGCACGTGGGGCAGCTGCCTGACAGCCGCATGCGGAAATGTGGCGCTGAGCATGGCTACAATTTCAACAGCCACGCCCGCCAGTTCCAGAAGTCAGATTTCGGAAAATTCGAAACCATCGTGGTGATGGATAATGAGAATTACCGTGCCATTACCTCCATGGCTTCCTGCCAGGCAGATAAGGACAAGGTGGTCCGGATGGCCGATTTCCTGACCCACCATCGTGAATACACCACCGTTCCCGACCCATATTATGGCGACATGGGCGATTTCGAACTGGTCATCACCCTATTGGAAGATGCCTGCCAGGGGTTGCTGCAAAGCATCATCGAGTAAAAAAGATACAACATATTAATCATACTATCATCTACAAAAAAAAGTCCTCCGGAAGTAAACATCGCATTACTTCCGAAGGATTTTTTTTATGACAGCATTTTTAAAAAACTGAACTTTCGCATATGGGGAAGTTAAGTTATTCTATAATTCCAAAGCTGCTTCCTTCAGGTCAACAGCCTTTGCCTGGAGCTTACCCTTGCCCTTCAATACCACCACGCACTTGCCGAAGAACGCCTTGCGATGAGGGTCGGTAAAACGCTCCAGAGAGGTCTGGCAACCATTATCCGTACCCAGAATCTGAGCATCGGAAGAGAAGAAAATCTGGTTCTCTGCATTCGGGCAGAGATTTCCGTCCTTATCCACCACATTCACTTCTACGAAGGTTGTAGGTTCTGCTGAGCCATAAGCCAGATTGCCCTGATAGGTCTTCTTCAAGACGATGTGATGAGGAGCACCCGCAGTCCTGATGGTCTGCTCGCCCACCAGCTTGCCGCCCTTTCTAGCCACCACCTTTACTTCGCCCGGCTGGAACTCAACTCGCCACATCACGTGATATTCCGTACTCTTCCGGAAGGCTTCACCCTCGTTCTTCTCACCATAGACGGTCTTTTTGCGAACACCCTGGCTCTTGCCGTTCACGAAAAGTTCCACCTCGTCTGCGTTGTTGTAGTAGCACCACATGTCGATGGTCTGTCCCGGAATCCAGTTCCAATGAGGGAAGAGATGAAGCACGTTCTTCTGCGTCCACTCACTCTGATACATAAAATAAGTGTCCTTCGGGAGACCTGCCAGGTCGATGATTCCGAAGTAGCTGCTTCGCGCCGGATAAGCATAAGGAGTAGGTTCGCCTATATAATCGAAACCGGTCCAGATAAACTGTCCGCCCACGAAATCATTATGTTTCACCACATCCCATGTCTCCTCGTGCGTGCTGCTCCATGAAGCATGCATATTATCATAAGCCGAGCACTTGAAGGAAGGGTCGTAGTACGGCAGCCACCACTCCTTAGGAGCCGAATAGATACTGTCGCTAGGCATCATGTAAAAGCCGCGCGTCTGCAGGGCAGAGACACTCTCCGACATGATGAAAGGCTTGCCAGGGAAGTTCTTCGGAACATCCTTCACCCATTGATGATGGTAATTGAACCCAATCACGTCGATGGCTCCACTCTTGAAGAGATGGTTCTTCGGGTCGGGCTCATTACAGCCAGCCGTAACCGGTCGCATTCCCCACGGATCATACTCCTTGACTATCTGGGCAAGATGCTGGGTAAGGAGCGAATTCACGCTCAGCTCATCGCCATGCGCCAGCGTAGAAGCATCATGACCTGCATTCAGAATCAGATTCGCCTGCTCCAGCGAAAGCGTATCTGCCGCAGCATCCGACCATTGCTCCAGCACCTCGTTGCCGATGCTCCACATGATGATGCTAGGATGATTGCGGTCGCGCTTCACCAGGTCAGAGAGGTCGCGCTTGTGCCATTCATCAAAGAATCGGGCGTAGTCGCCATTCGATTTCTTGCGTCGCCACATGTCGAAACTCTCGTCCATGACGAGGATTCCCATCGAATCGCACATGTTGAGGAGTTCAGGAGCCGGAGGATTATGGCTGCTCCGGATGGCGTTCACGCCCATGTTGCGCAGGATGGTGAGCTTGCGATGCATCGCATCCTCGTTTACGGCAGCACCCAGACAGCCGAAATCATGATGCTCGCAGACTCCATTCAGCTTGATATTCCTGCCATTGAGGAAAAATCCCTTCCTGGCATCAAACTTCACATCGCGGAAGCCTGTAGTGGTTGTGGCTACATCCACTACCTTCCCGTTTAGAATCAGCTCACTCTTGACGGTATAGAGATATCCCTTTCCGATGTCCCAGAGATGCGGATTCTTCACCTGCAGTTTCTGTTCCTGATCACCTTTACTCTTTGCTACAATTTTTCCTGCAGCATCATAGATGGTGTTACGGACAGAGAGTTTCATCCTGTTGCCGGAAGCTGCAAAATCCGTCTTCACCCTGACATCACCCTGAGGAGTGGTAGAAACATACTGCCCCCATTGAGGAATGTAAGCCTTCTTCATGGACTTGGTAAGCCAGACGTGGCGATAGATTCCGCAGCCCGAATACCATCGGCTGTTAGGCTGGTCGCTATTGTCCACCTTCACGGCAATCACATTATCACCCTTCCTATTAATATAAGGTGTAAGGTCGTACTCGAAAGTACTGTAGCCGTAAGGACGGGTTCCGAGCTGATGACCGTTGATGTAGACGGTAGAGTTCATGTAAACTCCATCGAAGGTAATGGTAAAGCGGTCGTACTTCTCATGAGGATTCAGGGAGAAATGCTTTCTGTACCATCCTATTCCGCCTGGCAGAGCGCCTCCGCTGGCTCCCGAAGGATTGCCTGGCGAGAAATCGCCCTCTATCGCCCAGTCATGAGGCAGATTCAGGCTTCGCCAATGGGCGTCAGCATAATCCGCTTTCCACATTCCGGCAGAATCAGCCAGAGTGAAAAGCCAGCCCTTATCAAAAGACAGATGTTCGCGGGCACTCATCGGAAGAGCGAAAAGACCGCTCATCAAGGCAACGCTAAATATTGTTTTCTTATTCATTCTTTCCTATCAATATAAAAAATCCCACAGACTGCACGGATTTTCACAGATTCATCTTTCCAGAAAGAGAGTTACAGATATCTGTGTAATCTGTGAAATCTGCGGGAGATTAGATTACTTCAATTTTACAGTTACTGCCTGACCGGCATACTTCACCATCTTGCCCTTAGGAGCCTTGGCGAGGTTAACGCCCTTGTTGTTCTGGGCATTCACCAGAATCACGTTGAAGCGACGCTTCTGCAGCATTCCGTCGAATGAACCCTTGCGAGCACCAATGGTCAGGGTCTTCTGGGCATCATTATACTTGAAGTCTATCATAGCATACTTGCCCTTCTCGTAGTTGTAGTTGGTTCCCTCGTCCTCATAGAGCGTATAAGAACCGTCCTTGCCTGCATAGACATAGAGGTCGATGAGCTCAGCCTTCTTCTGGTCGCTCCACTCCATCTCCGGACCTACAGGAAGGATAGAACCCTCTGGTACGAAGACAGGAATCTTATCGAATGGCGCATCGGCTACGATGGTCTGACCACCTGCATAATGCTTGCCGGTATAGAAATCGTACCAGCCCTTCTGCTTAGGAAGATAAACGTTACGGCTGTACTTCTGATACTCGCCTACAGGACAAGCCATCAGGGCAGGACCGAACATCCACTGGTCCTTGATGTCGTAAACATTATCATCGCCGTTGAAGTCCATCACCAATCCACGCATCATGGTGTAATCCTTGAAATGAACCATACCAGCCATACTGTAGAGGTAAGGCATCAGACGGTAACGGAGCTTGTCGTAAGCCACGATGGTCTTGTAAGCCGGATGATTGGCTGGCGCAATATTCCAGACCTCACGCAATGGCCACTGGCCATGAGCACGATAGAGCGGAACGAAGCAGCCGAACTGGTTCCAGCGAGCCTGCAACTCACGCCACTCCTTCAAGTCGGCATTCTCCTTACCGGTCTTGTCGAACTCCTGCTGGGCAGCCACGTAGCGGTTCTCTACGCAGAAACCACCCTGGTCCATTCCCCAGAAAGGCAGACCCGCCATAGAATAGTTCAAGCCGGCAGTCATCTGAGCGCGCATGTCCTCCCAACGGGTAGCAATATCGCCCGACCAGGTAGCCGTGCTGTAGCGCTGCTCGCCTGCAAAGCCCGAACGGGTAAGGAGGAAGACACGCTGGTTAGGATTCACGCTACGCTGGCCATGATAGATGGCGTCAGCATTCACGATACTGTAAGCGTTGAAATATTCGGTTGATGTTCCGAGGGCTGTAGGACCGGAAAGGGCCTTGCGGTACCACATCGGAGTACAGTCGCGAACATTAGGCTCAGAAGCATCCATCCACCATGCGTCGATTCCGAACTTATACTTGGTATAGAGATTCTCGTCCATCTGGCGCCAGAACATCTTTCGTGCACCAGCATCATAAGCATCATAGAAAGAGCCACGGAAGCCGAGCCAGTCATGAATATCGTCCTTGATAGCCTGGTGATACATCCAGCCCTTCGCATCAATCTCCTTATAGTTCTTGACGGTATCGTAGAACTTAGGCCATACGGAAATCATGAATCTTCCGTTCATGGCATGTACGCTATCGAGCATCGCCTGCGGATTAGGATAACGTGCCGCCTCAAACTCATGGCTTCCCCATGAATCGAGCTTCCAGTAGTTCCAGTCCTGAACGATATTGTCTACAGGAATCTTCAGGTCGCGGAACTTCTTGAGGTTCTCCTCGATGTCCTTGCTACTCTTATAGCGCTCACGGCTCTGCCAGAAACCGAGGGTCCACTTAGGATAGAGCGAAGCCTTGCCGGTAAGCGTACGGTAACCCGAAATCACCTCGTCGAGGTTCTGACCGGCAATGAAGTAGTAATCCATGTCAGGAGACATTTCGCTCCAGATGCTCAGCTGGTTCTTCTCAGCCTCAGAACGAGGAGCAGCTACGCGAAGACCGCAGTAGGAGACATCGCCATCCGGCTGCCACTCGATGCGAATAGGAGTCTTTACACCCTTCCTGATTGGAGTTTCAAACTTGAAGGAATTAGGATTCCAGGCTGTACGCCAGCGCTCAGGCACAACCAGCTTGCCGTCGATATAAATCTTCATGTAGCCGGCATAGTAGAGGATAAACTGGTAGAAACTGTTGGTTGGAGCCTCCACATAACCCTCGTAAACCACCTTGGAACCATTCAGGGCAAAGCCCTTTGGCAGGTTCTGGATACCGCCCTTGTCGGTCTTGTTGCAGATTTCAGAAGTCTCAGGCATCGCATATTCAAAGTAGATGCTGTCTTCGCCTCGAACAATCTTCTGTCCGTTCTTGTCCACGTAAGTACCGGTAAGCTGACCTTCCTTTCCGTCCTTGTCGTAAAGCTTGAAGGCACGGTTGAGCTGGAGATAATCTTCAGGATTACCCCAACGGCAATAAGAATAGGAATCCCAGAGAATACCGTAGTTCTTGTTGGAAATGACGAAAGGCACACTCACCTTCGTATTATACTGGAAGAGGTCTTCGTTCTTGCCCTTCATGTTGAGTTCCTCGCTCTGATGCTGACCGAGCCCATAGAAAGCCTCGTTGTCTGGAGAATCGAAGAGGGCTCTCCATGACCATCCGTGCTTCTGAGATTCAGGAACCTTGGCGATGTCTACGCCAATCTCACGGTCAGGAACGGTAAAAGGCTTGAAAGTCTTACCACCCTGAGCCACCTCGTTGAGGAGCACATGATCCTTCAAATCATAGAATGTAATCTGACCGGTAGCCTCATTCAACACGGCGCGCATGGCGGCTGTGGTAATGATGAGCTGTTCGCCCTGTTCCTCTACCTTATAATTAGCCTTGCCTTTCTGAGGCACGATGATGAGACTCTGCTTGTCGCGGAATCCCTGCTCGGCAGTAGCCTGCACACGGATAATCTTATCGCTCACCACCTGGAGGCGAATCTGACTAGGACCAAAATTCTGGTGCTGTTTCAATTGAACGGTAAGATAGTTACCTTTCTGAATAAAGCCTGCTGCCTGGAGCCCAGAAGCGCTCATCAGCAAAACGGCTGAAATCAATAACGTCTTAGTTAGCTTCATACTATATTGTTTATACAAGTTTTTTAAACTTATGATTATTAGATTGAATATCTGCCTGCAAAATTACTTCTTTTTAGTGATAATAATACGTGGAAATGTAACAAAATAGGGTATAAAATGTTAATTACCACATTTTATACCCTTTTCGTTAACAAGAAATCAAGAGATTCCTATGGATTCCTATGATTAGATTCTCTCGCCATTCAATTTCTTCTTATACTGGGAAGGCGTCAGTCCATAAGCCTCCTGGAAGTATTTGGTGAAATAGCGAGGATTGTTGAAACCTACCGTATAAGCGATTTCGCTGATGTTCAGCTCGTCGCTATGAATCAGCTCTTCAGCCCGCTTGATGCGCTTGGCACGCAGATACTCTGAAGGAGTGGTACCCGTGAGCGAAACCATACGCTTGTAGAGCTGGACGCGCGACATGCAAAGATGAGCACTCATCGACTCTACCGAAGTATCCGGATTGCCCATCATGTCCTTGATGTATTTATCCACATCTGCCAGGAACTTGCGGTCGCTGGCTGTCATTTCAAAGTCGCCCAGTTCTCCCTTAGGAATCACTCTCTCCTTAGGCTGGCTTGAATCCTTCTTCTCTTCCTTATTCTTATCAAGGAAAGAACGACGGGCAGAACGGCGTGCCCAACCCAAGAGATTGCGGATGCGCAGATTGAGCATATCGATATTGAACGGCTTGATGATGTAATCGTCTGCTCCACTCTCCAATCCCTCTACCTGATGGTCGGTAGCCAGACGCGCAGTCAGCATCACAAACGGAATGGAAGCCGTCTCCTCGTTGCTCTTCACCATGCGGCAGAGCTCGATTCCGTCCATCACAGGCATCATCACGTCAGAGAGGATGACGTCCGGGCGAACCTCGATAATCTTCTGCCAGGCATCCTTACCGTTCACGGCCTCGATGACCTGATAGTCGGTAAGCACATCACGCATAAACTCGCGGAAGTCATCGCTATCATCTACCAGAAGCACCTTAGCCACATAGTTCTTGCGGGCAGGCTTGGCGGTTAGCGATGAACGATGAACGCCATAGAGCGCATCAGAAGAGCCTCCCTCCTCTACCGTTTCTTCCATCGTATCTTCTGCCTTATGAACGGTAGCGATGACTGGAGCCACACGCATGGATTCCAGATGGGCGTTGGTCTTGGCAGCTCCGCCATCATCCATCGGCAAGTCTACGATAAAGACTGAACCGCCGCCATCGTTGTCTCTTACTTCTACCTGACCTCCGTGAAGTTCTGTAAACTTCTTCACCAGGTTGAGGCCGATTCCGCTTCCACCGGCAGGCTGCATTTCCGTGCCGTTCACCTGATAGAAACGCTCGAAGACGTGCTTCTTCTCCTCATCGCTGATTCCCTTGCCGTTATCGGCTACGCTGATGCGCAACATGTCGTGGGTATGGTCTTTTACCTCTACGCCCAAGGCTACGGAAAGTCTAACCGTAATAGATCCTCCGTCTGGAGTGAACTTGTAGGCGTTACTGAGGAGATTATTGACAATCTTGCCCACCTTGTCTGCATCAAAGGTCATGATCAGCTTGGAAGTAAACGACTCGAAAGACAGATTCACCTTATTATTAGCCAGGATTCTGAACGAATTGCAGATATTGTCCACGAAGCTCACGATGTCCATACGGGCAAGAGACAGCTTCTCCTTGTTCTGGTCGAACTTGCGGAAATCCAGAATCTGGTTGACCAGATTCAGCAGTCGGGTTGCATTACGATGAATCAGCTCGAGCTTTCTGCGCTTCTCTGGGTCACCCTCATCCCGAATCATGGTAACAAGAGGCGAGATAATCAGGGTGAGCGGAGTTCGAAGCTCGTGGCTCACATTGGTAAAGAAGTTGAGCTTCAACTCGTTCATCTCACGGGTCTTCTTGATGCTGTCTTCCCTGATCTGGATTTCATACTTCACTCTCTGCTTCTCTATCATGCGGCGGCGATAGTACCAGAACGCAGCCACAACGAGGAGCAGATAAATAATGATGGCCCAGGTAGAGAGATAGAACGGCGGATGGATATGAACCTTCAGCCGGCTCACCTCTTCGCTCACGGTTCCGTCTCCATTCACCACCTTCACTTCGAGCACATAGTTGCCTGAAAGGAGATTGGTAAATGTAACTTCCGATCTTCCGTCAGGAGTCATCATCCACTTATCATTCAATCCCTTCATGCGATAAAGGAAACGGCAACGTGCCGGAAGCGACACCTGATTGGAAGCCAGCTGGATGGTAAACGCCTTGTCCTTATAACTCAAGTCTAGTTCCGGATTGCTGTCGAGCGATAATTTGAGTGGCACTCTGCCCTCGAACTTTTCGCCCGCAGTAAGAGGATGGTCAAAGAGAACAAATCCGCTGAAGAGCACATGAGCCTGCTGCCTGCTTGTGCGGATGGTTCTAGGCCGGATGATGTTGATACCGTCCTGACCACCCACGGCAATCGCTCCGTTTCGCATCAGATAGGCAGAACGGATATTAAACTGACGGCTCTGCAATCCATCCAGCGAATTGAAACTGATCATGGTAAGATTCCACTTGCCCTGAGCATCCTTGGTCAAGGTTACACGGGTGACGATAAACTCGGAAACCAGCCAGATATTATGCTGCTTGTCCTCAACAACCGCACAGCCCACAGCTCCTGTGGTTCCATTCAGTTCGTTGATGGATTCATACTGTCCGTTGCTGCTGTCATACATCGAAATACCTCCAGGCGAAGCCATCCACAAGATGCCACGGCTATCCTTCATCGCATAATTGATAGAAGGACTCCCGAAAGGAGTTCCGTCCTTGGTACTATTGATGTTAGTCATCTTCCTACTATGAAGATCAAAGACAGAAATATACTGGGAATGACCTATCAGAGCCTCATGATTATTGAGCAGGAAAATGGAATTGATGAAATTGCTCGTTATTCCCGAATTGGCAATATTGAAGGTAGAGAATTTCTCTGTGACAGGATCAAAAATCTGCACACCACTTCCCAAAGTACCGATAAGCAGACGATGCTGAGGGTCTTCCTGGAAGCACCAGACGCTATTATTAGCCAATCCGCTATTGGAAATATTGAAAGTCTTCCACCTGCCATTCTTAAACTGGGTAAAGCCGCCGTTGAAGGTTCCGAAATACATGGTTCCATCCTTCATGGTCACGCTACTCACCACGACATCCGAGCCAAGACCGGTCTGAGCCTTACCGAAATGCCAGGTCTGTCCGGTTACAGGATTATAACCCACGATTCCCATATCGTTGGTTCCACACCACAGATTTCCTGCCAAATCCTGCGTAATGGTACAGACATCGCCGAGCGGAATGGTATTGAACTTGCTGGAAGATGGTGAATAATAAGCCACACCATTCTTATAGCTGCCCACCCATACGGCTCCAAAATTATCAATATAAACCTTCTGTAAAGAATTGTCTACAATACTTCCCCGGGCATTACTATGCACATACTGGTGAAAAGTCTTTGACTTGAAATCAATATAGAAAAGTCCATGATGATCGGTAGCAACCCACAAGGCACCATTTGGGTCTACCTGAAGGTCGCGCATGACGATGCGGTCTTTTACAGGAACAAGAATTCCTCTCTCTGCAAGATAAGAACGGGCAGTAAGCCATTGTCTGTTAAGAGAATTGAAGACATAAGATTCTGTTGCTGTAGAAACCCAGAAAGTATGATTGTTCTCTACATAACTGTAAGCGCCATTATCTCCACAAAGACGATGGTCTTTCAGGAAAGAATTATACCAGAGCACGCTCTGTTTGTCGCCATCCAGCAGGCACAGCTTTCCGTCGCCATAAGTAACCAGCAGCTTGCCGTCTACATCCTTCAGGTTGCTAAAGTCGCCATCCAGGATACAACCGCTCTTAGGCTTCTTCGCATATTTGAACAGGTATGTGGTTTCGTTCTTTACGTTATAATAATAAAGACCCTTTCCCCACACCTGAATCCACATGTTCTTCTGTGAATCCACCAATACTCTCTGTGGTGCACCCTCTACGTTGATGGTCTTCAACCATACTTCCGGCTTGCGGTCGAACTGCTCGGTAGTAGGGTCATAGACACAATAACCCACAGAAGTATGCACCCAGATTTTTCCTTCATTGTCCTCCTGTAAATCATCTACGTAATTGTTGGCCAATGAAGTCTGGTTTGTGGCACTATACAAGAAGGTCTTCATTCGGAATCCATCAAATCGATTGAGTCCCGACTGAGTACCAAACCAGACGTAACCTGTCTTATCTTTCAAGATAGCATTCACCTGGCTATTACTGAGTCCGTCACGGTTATTCAAACTGGAGAACTCGATGTTTTGCAAAGCCGCTCTCATCTGGAGAGGCTGCAGAAGCAGCACAAATCCGAGAATCATGAGGGCCCGCCTTAGCAAATTCAAGTTTTTAAACATGCTCATTCAAGGTTTATATTTATAGTTTGTCGTTTTTATCTTTATCATCGCTTTCCATCGAGGTTCATCAGTCTTCAAAGTGGTCTTTCAGTTCTAGGGAAAAGTTCCTTTAACCCTGCTTCTCAGAGCTTTCTCTGATTTTCAGAATCATCGGCACAACTTCCTTGTAGATTTGCTCATCCCCATTGATGCTGCGCATGAGCAATTCGCAAGCCTTGGTACCCTGTTCGTGCGCCTTATCCATGATGGCAGAAAGGCGGGGAGTAACGAAGGCTGCCGTATCTCCATCCGTGAATCCGATAATGGCAACATCTTCAGGAATGCGCAAGCCCTTAGCCTTGATGGCATCAAAGGCAGCATAGGTAATGATATCGTTGAAGGCAAGAATAGCATCCGGGCGATTCTCACTCTCCAGAAGTCGAAGTGTAGCATTACGAGCTACATCGAAATCTATCTTGTCACAGACTACCAGATTGCGGTCGATAGGAATACGGTTCTCCCTGAGCGCTTCCAGATAGCCATGCTTGCGACGGCGAACCATATCGAGATGATTAGGACCGCCAATGAAGGCAATACGGCGGGAGCCTGTCTCAATCATGTGCTGAGTAGCCTTCTGAGCCGCCACATCACCATTACCCACAACCTGAGAGAACTTTTCTTCCAGGCAGCAACGGGCAAAAAACACCAAAGGAACTCCCATCTTGTGGAGCTGCTCGAAATGAGAATAGTCGGTAGTATCTTGTGCAAGGCAAGCAATAATACCTTCCACATGCATATCGAGAAAATTGTCAAGAGCCTTCGCTTCGCGCTCATGGTTCTCATGACTATTGGCACTAATAACCGAATAGCCACACTTTGAGGCATAATCTTCTATGCCATCCAGCACGGCAGCATAATAGTGGGTAACCAGATTAGGAACGATGACGCCTATCACCCTTGGAGCTTCCTTCCGAAGACTCTGTGCAAATGGGTTAGGCCGATAGTTGAGTTCCTTTGCCAAGGTCTTGACTTTCTGAGTCATTTCCTCTCCCACCTCATGGCTATTTCGTAAAGCTCGAGACACGGTAGCGATGCTCACTCCCAACTTGTCTGCGAGATCTTTTAGTGATGTTCTACGTTGCTTCATTTACTAATAAGTTAGATTAGAAGATGCATTATTGCACTTTTACGTGCAAAGATACAGTTTTTATTCGAATTTGCAAACGTTTACGTGTGTTTTTTCTAGAGAAAATACTTTTTTTTTCTATAAAAACTTGTAATTTTGCAGCCAGTAAGTAATGAATAGTTGATAATAAGTTAGTTAGAAACAAAAGGTTTCAGACTGTCGGGAGACAATCTGAAACCTTATTTTTTTACCATATCCTCAAATATCGCATTCAAGTTTCACAAGTTCAGAAGTTAAATATAATATTCTGCAGAATCTACCAAGCCCGCTCTTAAAGCATATTTTGTAGCCTCATGAACATTATTGACGCCCAGCTTTCTGAAGATATTCTTACGATGGGTGTTCACGGTATGGAAACTGGAAAAACGCTTTTCGGCTATTTCCTTCGTAGTCATTCCTAATGCAATATCTTTCAGAATCTCAGTCTCAGTCTTGGTAAGATTTACCTTTTCTTCTGTTTCTTTCTTAGGAGCGAGCAATACTTCCATCATGCGCTGGCAGATGAAACGGTTGCTGGCTACACAGAAACGGATAGCCTCCTTGATTTCCATCAGCGGGCTCTCCTTCAGGAGAATACTGAACATACTACTGCTAGCCACGAGTACCTTCACGAAGTCGGTACTCAAGTCTTCACTAAACAAGAGCCATCGGGTATAAGGAAAACGTTGGTTCAGGATGAGCAGCTCTGCTGCATCGTTGATGTCGAAGTTCGTATAGTCGAGTATCACGACCGTATCTTCGTTATCTTTGAGCGCAAGCATCAGCTCAGCCTTGTCTTCCACATACTTGCTTTCCAGCCCTTCCATTTTCTCTATCACGTAGCTGAGTCCTGCTCGCGTGATGTCCTGTCTGTCTGCTAGCAAAAGTTTCATGATTCTATCTCCTATCTTATTTTATGTTGCTGATGACAAATATGATTTCTGATGGTCCGCTTCCAGACCATCAGAAATTGATTAGAACGTCATGAGGAATCCCATGCGGATGCCCCACTTGTCTACATTAGGATGATTCAGGTAATTGATACGGCGCACATAGTCAATTCCGAAGAACTTGA
Source organism: Prevotella sp. LCP21S3_D2 (assembly GCF_052118345.1). Taxonomy (NCBI): domain Bacteria; kingdom Pseudomonadati; phylum Bacteroidota; class Bacteroidia; order Bacteroidales; family Prevotellaceae; genus Prevotella; species Prevotella sp. LCP21S3_D2. Next base: position 104,550 of record NZ_JBQKHJ010000005.1, read on the forward strand.
AGATGTTGTGCACGCCAGCCACCAATTCCCAATATGGAGTATCACCAAAGGTGTAAGAGTTGTTTGGGAACTTGAAGAGAACATCATCGTTCGGATTCTTCAGCGGATTGTTCTTATCCGTAAGTTGTCCCCAGACTCCCTTGGCTGCAATATATTCACGCCACTTGAGTTTCTTGATGAGCGGAATACGATTGAGCAGCTTGCCGTTCATATCCCAGGCTACAGACCAGAACACCTGACGGTCGCTCAGGAATTCCCAGTCTTTCATCATACTGATAGTGGCCTCCTGTTCAAAGATAGAGAGGTTGACAGGTGGCTGGATAAGCATGCTGAATGGCACCTTGTTCCATTGTATCTTACCCACAATATTGAAATCGATGTAGCCGAAGCTTCCCAACCATTGGCGCTTGTAAATACCAAGGCTGGTGATGTTGCTCTTATACTGTCCACCCATAAAGCCATCGAGACCCGTCGTATGGCGCAAGCTGAGCTCAGGACTATCCAGATTGATAGGCAAGCGCTGCTGCTTGGTATTCACATAGGTAACACCAGGATTGTAATTGAGTCCTGCCGAAACCTCCGTGGTACGGATTTTCTTTACTTCTTCGCCCGTGTTCACCTTATAATAACGCAGGTTGCCCACGGTACGGTTGCTCTGCCAACGTATATTCGTATCGAAGCGGAAGCCCCAATCGGTCTCGTAGACAAAGCCCAGCTTCTGGCGCTGGTAGAGATACATCTGATCCTGAGTCGTGGCACGAAGGGTCATGAAGAAGTTGTCCTTGTTGTGCAACAGGTTGTCATCAGATGGAGAAGTAATATCATGTCCCATCTCGAAGGTCAGGTTGCGCATAGGGAACTCGAACGGACTGTTTTTCTTCTTGTTGAAAGAATAGGTCAGCACATGACCATAATACCATTCATGACTCTTCAGACCATAGGCTCCGTAACCATTCCAGAAGAAATGAGGATTGAGCGCAGCCATCGTACGACCAGCCAGACGCAATCGGATTCCATCCACGAAGTTGTTGGAAAGGAACGTATTGATAGGTCCCAAGTCGAAATAACTTCTGTTTTCCTTATTCTCCTCGGTCTTCTTGGCATGAGCCACCTCAACATAGTTCTCCATCAGGGCTCGCACACCCAGGATAATGTATTTGAAGCCCTTGGAATTCTCCATACGATGAATGAAACTATCCATCGACGATTCGCTCTTCGTAAGGCCTACCTGTCGGTATTTATTCCAGTAAGCCTCATCACGGTTCATGGCGTCCATATCGTGCCTTATCTTCGCCTTGCCCTTGAACAGCTGCTTCGGCAGTTCATCAAAGGCATAGTCGGAGAGTCGCGTATTTCTTACCACCAGCAGGTCCTGCAACAGATTATTGATGTGCATTTCTGCCACCATATCGTCCTTGGTCAAAACCCACTCGCCATTATCGAGCTTCGTAAATTCCTGCTCTATCTTCATATCCTTCACCCAGTTTACATCACTATTGTGAGGCATGTAAAGATTACATTTCTTTACATGCAGGGTGCTGTCAGCAAGCACATAGAGCTCTCCACGGAATCCGAAGTCCTGACTGTTGGCAGGAATAAACTGCAGATGATAGCAGAGATCGCGATCTACATAAACCGTATCCTCTATATAATAATGGTAGAAGGAAATAGCTGTTCTACCGATAGGAGAAGGGAACGGATATTGCAGGAGGCGCACATAATCATCGTAGATATCGACATCGGTAAATACATCCTTGAGAACGGTATTGATGATTTCACCCGTCTGAATCACCTGACCGATACCATTACTCTGCTGACCCTTGATAATATCTTTCTCGCTCTTTGGATCCTTGCGGTAGATATGCTGCGAAACCGTCTCGTTGACCTGCACAGGCAAGGTCAGCTTATCATTATAAGGCGATTTCTCCACCTGGTCCAGCAGATACTGACGCTTGCTGAAGAACTTGCCCTCCAACTGTTCCTTGGTCAAATCGTTGAGCGCCAAGGTTAACTTCTGATATTTATCAAACTGATAATAATCATGATTGGACAGATTGCTCTTCTTCTTGGCAGCAATCACACGTCGCATCAGCTCTACAGCAGGATTTTCCTTTCTTTTGTACTTACCTTTCTTCGATTTCACCACCACCTCGTTGAGCCGGCGGCTATCATCTTTCAATTTCACTTCCAGAAAATTGAGCTTTTCGCTAATCTTCACAGTCTGTGACTTATAGCTGAGGGCACTCACGGTAAGCACCCATTCGGGATGCTTCTCGATGGTAAACTTACCCTCTCCATCACTTGAAACGGCAATCTTGTGTCCCTTATATTGCACGCTAGCATAAGGCACGGCAAAGCCATCCTCGTCGATGACGCGACCGCTGATTTTTTGCTGTGCAGCCATCTCAAGCGCACAGACCATCAATGTAAAAAACAACAAGAATGATCTTTTAAAATTCATATCCTTCATTAACCTCTTTCTAATAATACCTTATTTATATAATAAGCCATATTTAAGCTCTTTTGGGCTTCATTTTTGGCTTTTTTCCGAATTCGGATGCAAAGATATACATATTATTCTGAAAATAATCGAAAACTATTTGGATATTTTAGTTTTTTAGCGTAATTTTGCAACCGAATTACAAACAATCAAGCAAAACGAATAGAAATTAGGCAAAAATGAACAATAAAGGAAATCTAACCAATGAACCCCCTCCGCTGCTGCCCGTCATCATCGGAACAGGCTTCGGAAGCGGCTTCTGGCCTTGGGGACCAGGCACGGCTGGCTCAGTCTTGGCCACCCTTATTTGGGCATTGATGGCTTACCTCGGTGGCTTCAACGGGGAAACGCTGCAAAGCATCACCTTCTTCCTGGTCATCCTCTCTACCCTGTTAGGAACCTGGGCTACAGCCCGACTACAGCCTTATTGGGGAGAAGACCCAAGCCGAGTTGTAATCGACGAGATGGCTGGCGTATGGATTCCGCTGTCCCTAATTACGCCATTTACTACCACAGGAGCACCCAAGGATGCCTGGTGGTGGGCTTTGGTTGCCTTGGTTCTCTTCCGCTTCTTCGACATGGTGAAGCCGCTTGGCATCAAGTGGCTAGACCGCAAAGAGGGAGCCTTCTATGTCATGGCAGACGACCTGCTGGGTGGATTCTATGCAGCCGTCGTCATGCTGATTGCAAAAATCATATTTTTATGGGTAAGATAAAGCAGGAACTGGTAACCTTCGGAAAGGCTGAGCTGACAGCATCAATAGCCTCGATAGTAGACTTCGGACTGGCTTTCTTCCTCTCCGATATCATCGGAATATACTACGGACTAGCCAATGCCCTGGGCGTCATGAGTGGCGGAATCACCAACTGCACCCTCAACTACCGCTACGTATTCGGCGACTCCAAGCGCAAGAAGAAGAGCGTGGCATGGCGATATTTCATCATCTGGGCCTTGAGCTGGACACTCAATTCGGGCGGTACCATCGCCTTGACAGAAGCCATCAACCTGCATGAACACGTCAATATCCACTACATGATTCCAAAATGTGTGGTTTCATTTCTTGTAGCTGTGCTGGTGAATTATCCCGGACAGAGGAAATTCGTGTTTAAGAAAAAGGACGAAGAAGAGGTTCCTGAAGGAAGGAATCCTGAAGACCTCCAATAAGAAAGGAAAAAGAATATTAGGAAATTACAAATGACAATAAACAAATGAATTACAGAGATTTCTTACAAAAAGTAATCTACGTGATGATCAATCCGCTCATCAAGGCGATGATAAAGATTGGAATCACGCCAAACATCGTGACGCTGGTAGGTTTTATCGGCAATATTTTTGCTACCTGCTTCTTTATTGACGCAGCGTGGATTCAGGGAATGGGCGGAGTCAACAGCGACCCTACCCTGATGACTGCCGGCACTAGCGACTATACTTATGCCGACTGTATGACTCTCATCGGATGGGGTGGATTTATCATTCTTGCCTCTGGTCTCTTCGATATGATGGATGGAAGACTGGCCCGTATGAGCGGCAAGAGCAGCCTCTTTGGTGCACTTTGGGATTCTACGCTCGACCGTTACAGCGAGCTGGTCAGTCTCTTCGGCATCTGCCTGGTCTTCCTCCTTACCGACAAGGGCGAATGGTTCTGGATGGGCGTAATGACCTTTGCTGCCATGACGGGTTCCGTGATGGTAAGCTACGTTCGTGCCCGTGCTGAAGGCCTTGACATCGAGTGCAAGGTAGGATTCATGCAACGCCCGGAGCGAGTAGTAGTTACTGCCGTATCTGCAATCGTTACTGGCATTACCGGAGATTTATGGTGGTTGGCGAGCGGCATGATTCTCATCGCCATTCTTGCCAACATCACAGCATTCTGGCGTATCGCACATTGCTATCGAGTAATGAAAAAAAAATAAGAGAAAGTGTTTAGCATATATTTAATCATTCTATTGGTCGTGCTGATGGCTTGGAAGAAGACCCGCAACTTTGCCATCTACTTCCTGCCTTGGTTCCTCTTCGGAATCATCTACGATTCGATGCGCCTTTACCCGAACTATAAGGTAAACTCCATCGATGTAGTTCATCTGTATGAAGCAGAGAAATATCTCTTTGGAATAGCAGCCACTACAGCTGCTGAACTGCAGGCTGTAGCCGACCATACACAACTCATGATACCAGGCGAATACTTCAAGGTTCACAACTGCGGAGCAGCCGATTTCATGGCTGGTATCTTCTACCTGTGCTGGGTACCGGTACCTATCGCCTTCGCCATTTATCTCTACATCAAGAAGCAGTATTCCTGGTTCAGACGATTCTCATGGGCTTTTCTTCTGGTCAACATCATTGGCTTTATCGGCTATTATATCTACCCTGCAGCTCCACCTTGGTATGCGATGAACTACGGTTTCGAGCCGGTTCTCCACACCCCAGGTAATGTGGCAGGTTTAGGCAGATTTGATGAAATGACGGGACTTTCCATCTTTCATGGACTGTACGGCAAGAATGCCAATGTATTTGCTGCCGTTCCCAGCTTGCACGCAGCCTACATGTTCCTCACTACCATCTATGCCGTAATGAGCCATAAGCGTTGGTACACGATAGCCCTATTCGCTTTCATCTGCTTAGGAATCTGGTGGACAGCCGTTTATTCCGGCCATCATTACATCATCGATGTCATCTTGGGCATCCTCACCACCCTTATTGGTGTAATTCTGATGGAACTGGGAGGCTTGAAGGGCTTTCTGGGAGAAAGAAAGAACATACGGTATTAGGAAATAAAACAAAGCGCCTGACTCAGAATCAATTATCTAAGCCAGGCGCTTTTTTATCTTAAAATTGCATTTTCCATATTGTTTTATCTTATCTAACCATCACCTTACGGTAACATCTGCGACGACGATGCTGTTCGCTTTCCAGATATTGCCATTGGCTCTGTACACCTTTGTTGCTTTCCATCTGCGGCATAGCCTCAGCCCATTTAAATCCATAACGGTGATATTGCTCGATAAGATCGGCAAAGATCAAGGCATTGGCTCCCTTGGCACGATACTCAGGCAATACACCTATCAGGAGTAAATCTACCGTATCTGTGGCATGAAACTTCAGTACTTTCAGAATTTTCAACCATCCCCAAGGCAACAGTTTGCCATTCCCTATCTTCTGCAAAGCATCGGTAAAAGAAGGGAAAGATACGCCAAAACCTATTAATCTATTGCCATCATTACCATCAACAACACCCGTAACCAGATTCAAATCAGCCTTCTTGATATAATCATTAACATACTTATCTATCTGCCTGTCCGTGAGTTGCTGGAAATCATAAAGGTCTTTATAGGTTTCGTTTACGATATGAAACACCGCTTGTCCCATACCACCCTTAACCAACTCTCGGGAAGTAAACTTATGCACATGCAGATTGTATCTTTTCTCTATCATCTCTGCAGTTCTGGCAAACTTGGCCGGGGTTTCCTCAGGCACCTTGATGCGATATTCCAGCCAGTCATTATCCTTCTCATAGAACGACATGGCTTCCATGTGGTTCTTATAATAAGGATAATTATAATTGATATACATGGTAGATTTATGATGGAATCCCTCGATGAGCAATCCTTCACGGTCCATATCCGTAAAACCAAGCGGTCCTACGCACTCAGTCATTCCCTTTGTGCGTCCCCAAGCCTCAACAGCATTTAATAAAGCCTGCGACACCTCTAAATCATCCACAAAATCAAACCATCCGAATCTTACCTGCTTCTTATTCCATTGTTCATTGGCACGGCGATTGATGATGGCAGCAACACGACCCACGATACGCGCCTCACCATCTACAGCCAGAAAATACTGCGCCTCGCAGAATTCGAAGGCAGGATTCTTGCGCTTACTCAACGTATTCATTTCATCAAAACGCAAGAAGGGAACTGCAAATTTATTGCCCTTGTACAGTTCATAATAGAAGTTTACGAAGGCACGCAATCCCTTTCGGGTTGTTACTGGTATTATTCTTATATTGCTCATTACAGTTTTTACTCGATTATAATCAAATTCTGATCAGTATAATTAGTCCGTTTTATATAGCTATTCAGTCCGTACATCTTGTATTACAAGAAGATAGAGAACTACAATACGTCTGCAAAAGTACTACATATTTTTGACAGAGGCAAGTTTTTAGTGCATTTTTATTAAAAAAGTTCACATAAATCCCATTATTGGGCGATAATCGAAAATAAAATAGTACCTTTGCATGGTCAAAAAAAGAAGAAAACAGATTTTTCACAATGAAGAAAACAAGAGATAATTATACATTCCTGACCGAAGCTCCTGTGCACAAGGTTGTTTTCACGATGGCGATTCCTACCATCATCAGCATGCTGTCTACAAGTATGTACAATCTCGCCGACACCTATTTCGTGGGAAGCATCAATACCCAGAGCGTAGCGGCTGTGGGAATATCGTTTGCCATGATGGCGGTAATACAGGCTGTTGGCTTCTTCTATGGTCATGGAGCTGGCAATTATATCTCTCGTAAGTTGGGCGCCAAAGAGGAGGAGTACGCCAGAAAGATGGCGACAACAGGCTTTGTATTGAGCTTTCTCACAGGTTTGGTCATCGCAATACTGGGACAGCTGTTTCTTACCCCACTCTGCCTTACCTTGGGCTCTACTCCCACCATTCTTCCCTATACAGAGCGTTATCTGGGCATTATCCTGTTAGGGGCTCCTTTCATGACCACTTCGCTCACTCTCAACAACATGATACGTTTCCAGGGTAACACGATGTATGCGATGAAAGGCATCATGTCAGGCGTATTGCTGAATCTGATTCTCGCCCCATTGCTCATTCTCTACTTCGAGCTGGGCATTACGGGTGCAGCCATCGCCACTCTCATCAGCCAATGTTTCGGTTGCACCATCCTCTTCTGGATGACGCACAAGGGGCAGAACATCCGAATCCACCTTCGCTACTTCACACCTAGCAAGGCTTATGCCAAGGAAATCATCTTTGGCGGAACCCCTTCCCTGTCAAGACAAGGCTTGGGAAGTATCGCCACCTTGGTATTGAATGTGGCAGCGGGAGCTTACGGAGATGCTGCCATTGCCGGCATGAGCATCGTCACCCGCATCTCTTTCTTTACCTATGCTGTGGTAATCGGATTGGGTCAAGGATTCCAGCCTCTCTGTGGTTTCTGCTATGGAGCCAGACTATATGCCCGCGTTAAGGAAGCTTTTTATTACTGCATCAAGTGTGGCACAATATTCCTGGCTATCTGTGCCGTAATTGGCTTCATTTTCTCAGAGCCTATCATCGAACTCTTCCGTGATGATGCCAAGGTAATAGAGGTTGGTTCCATGGCTTTGAAATGGCAGGTTATCAGTTTTCCTCTGGTTGCCACCATCGTACTTACCAATATGCTGATGCAGACCATCCGCAAGCCTATCCGTGCCAATATCGTAGCTGGAGCAAGAAGCGGTTTGTTCTTCATTCCGCTCATCTTTATCCTACCCCATTTCTTCGGTTTGCTGGGGGTAGAAATGTGTCAGGCATGGGCAGACTTCTGCTCCTTTGCAGTAGCTATTCCGATAGCCTGGAGTGCGTTCAGAGATATGAGAAAGGTGTGAATGCCCATTCTTTGTTCTTTGAAAAAGTCATGGGATTATTAGCAAAAATCATAGCTGTCTTTTGGTTTTCTTGAAAGATTTTTGTAATTTTGCAGGCTGAAAGAAAGAAGAGAAATGGAGAAAGCAAAATATAGTATCGGACTAGATGTTGGCTCTACAACAGCCAAAGTTGCCGTTATCGATGGCAAGAAAAACTTGATTTACTCAAAATACGAACGCCACAACGCTCGTGTCAAAGAACTTGTGTCTCATTATTTCGATGAGATTAACCAGTTGATAGGCGATACAAAGGTAAATATCTGCGTTACGGGTAGCGTGGGCATGGCTACGGCAGAACAGCTGCAGGCTGAGTTTGTTCAGGAAGTAGTGGCAGCATCGGTTTATGCCCGTAAGGCTCATCCTGAAGCAAAGGCTCTCATCGATATCGGTGGAGAGGATGCCAAGGTTGTTTTCTTCAAGCCTAATGGGGGAATGGAGCTACGCATGAATGGAAACTGTGCCGGAGGTACAGGTGCATTTATTGACCAAATGAGTGTATTGATGGGTGTAGACAATCAGAAGATGAGCCAGTTGGCTATGAATGCCCAACATGTTTATCCGATGGCAGCCCGCTGTGGTGTCTTCGCCAAGACCGATATCCAGAATCTCATGGCACGCAATCTTCCGGAAGAGGATATTGCAGCCAGTATCTTTCATAGCATCGCAGTACAAACTGTGGTGACGCTTTCTCACGGCATCGACTTCGAGGCTCCTATCCTGCTTTGCGGTGGTCCGCTGACCTTTCTCCCTGCACTCCGCAAAGCATTCTGCGACTATATGCAGCTGTCAGAAAATGATTTCATCGTATCAGAAAATAGCAATCTGATTCCTGCGCTGGGATGCGCCTACCGTAATTCTCCCACGGATTCCGCAGATTCTACAGATGTTTCTGATTCTGACGGAATCCAGCTTTCCATACTCAGAAAGCGCTTACATCAGGAAATAAAGGTTGAGTGGAACAGTAGCTTGGAACCTTTGTTTAAAAACGAAATGGAGCACGATAAATGGCTCCAGTCAAAAGCAAGATTCGCTACCGAAACCCATCCTCTGGCAAAAGGTAAGCAGCAGGTGGTTATCGGTATTGATTCCGGCTCCACTACAACCAAGATTGTGGCAGTTAGAATGGGAAGCAATACGGATACAGATGCGAAATCTGCCCAAAAGGACAAGGGCGATATTGTCTTTACAAACTATCGTCTGAACCTAGGCAACCCTATTAAGGCGGTAGCCGATGGTCTGAACGCCCTGAAGCAGGAAGCAGAACATAGAGGGGCTGAACTGGAAATCGTAGGCTCTTGTTCTACCGGCTATGGCGAGGAACTGATTAAGGCTGCATTCGGACTTGACAGCGGCATTATCGAAACCATGGCACACGAACGGGCAGCTGCATCACTCATGCCCGACGTCAGTTTCATCCTTGATATTGGCGGACAGGACATGAAGGCTATCTTTGTTGAGAAAGGAGCTGTTGTGAGAATGGAACTCAACGAGGCATGCTCTTCCGGTTGCGGAACCTTCATACAGACTTTTGCCAATAACATGGGATATTCTGTAGGTGATTTCGCCAAACTTGCCTGCCAGTCTAAAGCTCCTTGCGACCTGGGTACCCGCTGTACGGTCTTCATGAACTCCAAGGTAAAGCAGGTTCTCAGAGAGGGGGCTTCGGTGGCTGATATTTCTGCCGGAATCTCTTATTCGGTTATCAAGAACTGTCTTTATAAAGTACTGAAACTCCATGGTAACGAGAACCTTGGAGGAAAAATCGTCGTACAGGGTGGTACCATGAGAAACGATGCTGTGGTAAGAGCTTTCGAATTGCTGACTCATACCGAAGTGGCCCGTAGCAACATGCCGGAATTGATGGGTGCCTACGGCTGTGCACTCCATGCGGCAGCTGATTACCCAACAGAAACGAATGCCCGGAGCATTGACGACCTTCTGAATCTAGCTCATTACGAAACCAGGCAGTTGCAATGTAAAGGCTGTGAGAACCATTGCTATGTTTCTCGCTACACCTTCGCTGGTGGCAATAAGTTTTACTCGGGAAACAAGTGTGAACGGGTTTTCAACAACAAGGGTGCAAATGAGATAAAAGGTAAGAATATTTACGAATATAAATATCACTTGCTCTTTGATGGTAAGGAAATTAAGCACTTTGATATCACAAAACGCCACATCAAGGTTGGTATCCCCCGCATTCTCAACATGTATGAGGATTTCCCGTTCTGGAATGCCCTGCTTCATGCAGCAGGTTTCGATGTCATTCTCTCTTCTGATTCAACCTTCAGCCAGTATGAAGGAGCCTTGAATACAGTTATGAGCGACAACATCTGCTTCCCTGCCAAGTTGGCTCACAGTCATCTCAAAGAGCTTAATGAGAACCCGGAGGTAGACCGCATCCTGATGCCATACGTAGTATATGAACACAATGACGACCCGAGGAATACGCTGAACAGCTTCAACTGTCCTGTGGTTTCGGGCTATAGCGATGTCATCAAATCGGTAATAGATCTGAAGAAACCGATAGATTCTCCAGTCATCAACTTTGCACAATCCAAGGCTTTGGAAAAGCAAATCGTGGATTATCTCAAGAAGTTGGGAGTAGACAGAAAGACTGCCCGAAAGGCCTTGAGAGAAGCGCTCTATGCGCAAACTGCCTATTCAGCAGAAATCAAGACGAAAGCTTGGGAGATTCTCAATCAGAACGAGGAAAAGCCTCGTCTTACCATCCTCCTGGCTGGCCGTCCTTATCATACAGACCCGTTGGTTCAGCACAAGTTGAGCGAGATGATTGCAAACCTGGGAGTCAACGTAATCAGCGAAGACATCGCCAGAGGCTCATCAGACAACAACGATGCATACAACAGCCAGCCAGAGACTTATCTTGTCAAGCAATGGGCTTACATGAACCGCATCATGAAGGCTGCGCAATGGGCAGCCGAACAGGGTGACAATGTACATTTCGTACAGATGACCAGCTTCGGTTGCGGACCGGACAGCTTTATCCAGGACGAGATTCGTGACATCATGAAGCGCCACAACAAGCCTTTCACGCTCTTGAAGATAGATGATGTCAGCAATATTGGTTCGCTGAAGCTTCGTGTCCGCTCGCTGATAGAAAGTCTTAAAGTTAAAAGTAATCATAAGTTTCAAAGCTCAAAGTTCAAAGTTCAAAGTCTCAAACAGACCAAGGTTTTCACCAAGCAGGATGTGCATCGCAAGATTCTCGCTCCGTTCATGACTGAGTATCTCACTCCTATCATTCCTCCTATCCTGAAGCTGATAGGTTATGATGTAGAAGTTTTGCCTATGAGTGATGAAGCTAGTGCTGAAATTGGCTTGAGATTCGCCAACAATGAGGTTTGCTATCCTGCAACACTCATCGTGGGCGACATCATCAAAGCCTTGAAATCTGGCAAATACGACCTCAAGAACACAGCAGTAGTAATGAGTCAGACGGGTGGACAATGTCGTGCAACCAACTATGCAGGCCTCATCAAACGGGCGATGATTTCCAACGGTTTCCAGGATGTACCATTACTCACACTAGGCGTGACAGCCTCGACAGGCGAAGCTTCCGGTTCTACGGATGATAAGCAAGACTATAATGAGCAGGATGGCTTCAACGTGCCTTGGCTAAAATACAGCCAGATTATCGTTACCGCTATTTTCTATGGCGATGCGATTAACGAGATGTACAACGCCTGCATCGCAAGAGAACGGAAACAGGGAATAGCCAAGGAATTACGGGATAAGTACATACGCCTCATCGATGAGCCTATCGCCCGAAACTCAGCAAAAGGTCTAATCAAGCTCCTGGAACAGGCTGCAGAGGAATTCAACCAGATGACCCTAGACAAGGATGTACCTAAAGTGGGCATCGTAGGAGAAATCTTCCTGAAGTTCAATCCTTTTGCCCATCAGTACCTGGAGCGATACATCATCTCTAAGGGCATCGAGGTTGTACCACCACTACTCGCTCCATTCTTCCTACAGGAATTCGTGAATGTAGAGATACAGAAGCACATGCGACTGAATTGTACCAAGGTACCAGACTTCATCATCAAGGGTGCTTATCAGGCATTGATAGGCAGAAGATTGCGCCAGGTGAACAAGGCAGCCAGCAAGTTCCGCTACTTCCGTCCATTCACCAATATTTATGATGATGCGAAGGATGTGCAGGGATTGGTTTCGCTGGCAGCACAGTTTGGAGAAGGCTGGCTCCTGCCTGCCGACATCGTGGGTTATATCCGAGACGGAGTGAATAATATCATCTCGCTCCAACCATTCGGCTGCATCGCTAACCACGTGATTTCCAAGGGAATCGAAAAACGGCTACATGAGCGTTTCCCTCAACTGAACCTGGTATCCCTCGATTTCGATTCAGGAGTTTCAGAAGTAAATGTCACCAACCGATTGCTGCTCTTTTTAGACAGTATCACAGAATAGAAGCCGAAAAAGCAGATTCCGTATTTTAGTGAATCTGCTTTTTCTGTTTCGATTATTCTACAAAAAAGCAAAAAAAAACAGCCGTCATTTTTTTGCAATTCAAGAAATAAATCGTATCTTTGCACACGAATTTTATTGATACATGAAGAAAATGAGTAAAGATACATTAACTCATCAGCTGACAGAGACCATCGACGAGCTTTCTTGCGCCGATTCATTAAAAGGTCTATTCCATCAGCACAGAGACGGAAATCCACTTCCTTCGGGCAAGGCGCTCGAAGATATCATCAATCTGTCTCGCTCCATCCTCTTTCCGGGATATTTCGGCAATTCTTCCGTTAATATCTCCACTATCAAATATCATATTGGAGTAAGAGTAGAGAAACTCTACGAGATGCTTGCAGAACAGATTCTCGCCGGACTCTGCTTCGCCAATGATTGCGAAACTGAGACACAGGCTGATCTACAGCATCAACGTGCCAAGGCTGGCGTTATCGCAGCAAAAGCCATCATGGAGTTTCCAAAACTTCGTAAAATTCTCGCCACTGACGTGGAGGCTGCCTATAATGGAGACCCTGCGGCAATGAGCCACGGAGAAATCATCTCCTGCTATCCTGTCATCAAGGCGATAACCAACTATCGTATCGCTCATGTTCTTCACCTGCTCGGTGTGCCACTCATCCCCCGTATGATGACCGAGCTGGCACATTCAGAGACCGGTATCGATATCAATCCAGAGGCTACCATCGGTCACCACTTCACCATCGACCATGGAACGGGTGTGGTAATCGGAGCCACCTGCATCATCGGCAACAACGTGAAACTCTACCAGGGTGTAACCCTCGGAGCCAAGAGTTTTCCACTCGATAAGGACGGCAACCCTATCAAGGGAATCCCTCGTCACCCTATCCTGGAAGACGATGTCATCGTCTATGCCAATGCTACAATCCTCGGTCGCATCACCATCGGAAAGGGCTGCGTAGTAGGAGCAAACGTATGGGTAACCAAGGATATGCAACCCAAAACAAAGAAATATAGAAAAGAAAAACAAAGTTTATTAGATATAGAATTCAATAATGGAACAGGAATTTGAACTCATTGCCAAGACCTTTATGGGTCTGGAGCCCGTCTTGGCTGAGGAGCTCACCCAGTTGGGTGCCAACAATGTACAGATAGGTCGCCGTATGGTATCTTTCACAGGCGACAAGGAAATGATGTATCGTGCCAACTTCCAGTTGCACACAGCCATCCGTATCTTAAAGCCTATCAAGCACTTCAAGGCTCGTTCTGCCGAAGAAGTGTACGATCAGATTCAGAAGATTAAGTGGGATGACATCTTAGACGTGAAGAAGACATTCTCAGTAGATTCAGTAGTTTACTCCGAGGAATTCCGCAACTCACGCTTTGTTACTTACAAGGTAAAAGATGCTATCGTAGACTGGTTCCGCGAGAAGCAGGGCACACGTCCTAACATCAGCGTATCCAACCCAGATATCCGTCTTAATATCCATATCGCAGAAGATAACGCAACCTTGAGTCTTGACTCAAGTGGTGAAAGCTTACACCGCCGTGGCTACCGTCAGGAACAGGTTGAGGCTCCATTGAACGAGGTTCTGGCTGCAGGTATGATTCTGATGACCGGCTGGAAGGGCGAATGCGACTTCATCGATCCTATGTGTGGTTCTGGCACCATCGCTATCGAAGCAGCACTTATTGCCCGCAACATCTCTCCAGGTGTATTCCGCAAGGAGTTTGCCTTCGAGAAGTGGAACGATTTCGATCAGGAGCTTTTCGATATGATTTACAATGATGACTCTCAGGAGCGCGAGTTCGAGCACCATATCTACGGTTATGATGTAGATATGAAGGCTGTGAACACTGCCAACCTCAACGTGCGTGCAGCCGGACTGAGCAAGGATATCACCATCGCACAGCAGGACTTCAAGAACTTCACTCAGCCAGCAGAGAAGAGCATCATAGTGATGAACCCTCCATACGGTGAGCGTATCTCTACCCCTAACCTCTTGAATACCTACAAGATGATTGGCGAGCGCTTCAAGAAGGCTTTCGCAGGCAACGAGGCTTGGGTATTAAGTTACCGCGAGGAATGCTTTGAGCAGATTGGTCTGAAGCCATCTATCAAGATTCCTGTATACAACGGAAGTTTGGAATGCGAATTCCGCAAGTACGTGATGTTCGACGGTAAGATGAAGGAATTCCGCTCTGAAGGCGGTATTGTCAAGACTGAAGCCGAGAAGCGAGAAATGGCTCAGAAGCATCGTTTCAAGAAAGAGCGCGAGTTTAAGAAACGCATAAGCGAGGAGACAGAAAACGAGGATGCAGACATCCGCAGCTTCCAGTTCCATAGCCATCGCCTGGAAGACTTTGAAAAGCGCCGCAATGAGATTCGCCGTGGCGGACGTGGCGGACGAAGCCACGATGATGATGACCGCAAGGGCGGACGCAGCTTCGGCGGAAAGCGTGGCAACGACCGTAACGACAAGCGTGGTGGATTCAAGGGAGACCGTCGCGGTGGTCGTGATTTCGGAGGAAAGCGTGGTGGCAAGCCTAGCTTCAACACCGACTTCGATGATGAGGATTAAAAACTACGCATCAAACCATACAAGACCTTGACGTGGCATTCTGCCACATCAAGGTTTTTATTCATTCAATCAACAAACAAAATAACAATGAATCTAAAGAATTCAATTTATAAATTATCTTTTGCAGCAATGATTTCCATGATGGCAATGAATGCAACCGAGATACAGGCTCAGGGCGTGGTTCCTGCGCAGAAGGGCGAGAAAACCTTCACCCTGGAGGATTTGAACTTCGGTGGTCATAACTATCGCAACATGGTGGCAAAGAACCGCTGGTGTACCTGGTGGGGAAATGAACTCATTCGCCAGGACGTGGAGGCTTGCTATCTCGTGAACAAGGCTACGGGCAAGGAGACCAAACTCTTCGGCATCAACGATATCAACCAGTGGATTGCTCCTACCAAGGACATCAAGGTAAGAGCTCTCTACAACGCTCAGTTCCCTTTTGCAGGCAAGAGCATCGTAATGGTAAGCAATGGCAGCAAGACCTACACCATCGACTTCAAGAAGCATAAGCTGCTGAGCGAGATGGAGTTTGAAGATGGCGAGAACCTCCTCGAAGCTAACGCACAGCAGAATGCATTCGCCTATCTGAAGGGCAGCAACCTCTATGTGCGCACCTTCAACGTAGCCAACAATGCCATGACAAGAGAGAAGAAGTCTCACGATTTCCAAATCTCTACAGACGGCAGCCGCTCTATCGTGTATGGTCAGAGTGTTCACCGCGATGAATTCGGCATCAGCAAGGGTACCTTCTGGAGCCCTAACGGCGAACTGCTCGCCTTCTACCGCATGGACCAGAGCATGGTAACAGATTATCCGCAGGTGGATATCCCGGAGATTGATTACTTCAATCATCCTGAGACAGAAACCTGCTGCGCCAAGCCTGCACCAGACAAGTATCCGATGACAGGCGAGACATCGCACAAGGTAACTATGGGCGTGTTCGACTGCATGACCGGCAAGACCATCTATCTGAAGGCTGGCGATCCTACAGACCGCTACTTCACCAACATCGCATGGAGCCCGGACAGCAAGACCATCTATATGTTCGAACTGAACCGCGACCAGAACGACTGTCGCCTGACAGCCTACAGCGCAGAGACTGGTGAGAAGACAGGTGAACTCTATCGCGAGACCGATGAGAAGTATGTAGAGCCTTGCCACCCAATCCAGTTCCTGTCTTGGGACAATAGCAGCTTCATCATGCAGAGCCGCAAGGATGGCTACAACCACCTCTATCTCTGCACCCTGGGCAAACACGGCAGCCGCATGGCAAGCAACACAGAATCACTCGAAATCAAACAGTTGACTTCCGGTAAATGGGAGGTGATGGAAGTGCTCGGCTTCAACGCCAAGCACAAGAGCATCATCATCGCATCCAACGAGTGCTCTCCTATCCAGCGTAACATCTTCGTGGTGGATACCAAGACCGGCAAGCGCACCATGATGGACGACTGCGGCAAGGGATGGCACAACGCTACCCTGAGCGAGAACGGTCAGTTTATCTATGATAACTACTCTACCCCAACCGTGCCTCGCAAGATTGCCATCGTAAACACCGAGAACGGCAAGCGCACCGCCTATTTCACAGCCGAGAACCCTTGGAAGGGCTACAACGTGCCGGAGTACAGCTGCGGTTCCATCAAGGCTGATGACGGCGTAACCGACCTCTACTGGAGAATGGTAAAACCAGTGAACTTCGACCCCAACAAGAAGTATCCTACTATTATATATGTATATGGCGGTCCTCACGCCCACAACGTGGATGCCCGCTGGAACTACTCTAGCCGTGGCTGGGAAACCTACATGGCAGAAAAGGGCTATCTTCTCTTCATCCTCGACAACCGTGGCAGCGAGAACCGTGGCAAGGCTTTCGAGCAGGCAACCTTCCGCCAGCTGGGTCAGGTGGAGATGAAGGACCAGATGAAGGGTGTAGAGTATCTGAAGACCCTGCCATACGTAGATGCCGACAAGATTGGTGTTCACGGTTGGAGCTTCGGAGGATTCATGACCATCTCATTGATGACCAACTATCCTGACGTATTCAAGGTAGGCGTAGCAGGCGGTCCGGTAATCGACTGGCACTGGTACGAGGTGATGTATGGCGAGCGCTATATGGATACCCCACAGACCAACCCAGAGGGTTACAAGAAGACATCCCTGCTCTATCAGGCTAAGAACCTGAAGGGTAAGCTGCAGATTATCCAGGGCTTGAACGATGTAACTGTAGTACCACAGCATTGCCTCACCTTCCTGAAGGCATGTATCGCAGCAGGTACACAACCAGATTTCTTCGTATACCCAGGCGAACCTCATAACATGAGAGGTCACCAAAGCACTCACTTGCATGAGCGCATCAGCAATTACTTCTTCGACTATTTGAAGTAAAACTTGCAAAAAAATATATTTTATGTAAATATTTTGCCTAATTCATAGGATTTTAGTAACTTTGCAGCAAAATGGAGAAATTAAGTATCCTAAGGTAAAATATCAGAGGAACAATTAAACGTACAACGATGAAAATATTATTGTTAGGAGGCGGTGGACGCGAGCACGCCTTAGCTTGGAAAATCGCTCAGAGCGAAAAGTGTGAGAAACTTTTTATCGCTCCAGGTAATGCCGGTACTCAGAATGTCGGCGAGAACGTGAATATCAAGGCTGACGACTTCGAGGCTCTGAAGAACTTCGCTGTCGAGAACGGTGCTGATATGGTTGTTGTTGGTCCTGAAGACCCATTGGTAAAGGGTGTTTATGACGACTTCAAAACCGATCCTCGCACCAAGAACATTCCTGTAATCGGTCCTTCAAAGGCTGGTGCTGTATTGGAAGGCAGCAAGGATTTCGCCAAGAAGTTTATGAAGCGCCACAACATTCCTACAGCTCAATACGAAACTTTCGATGGCGAGCATGTAGAGGAAGGTCTTAAATTTCTGGAGACCTTGAAGGCTCCATACGTATTGAAGGCTGACGGTTTGTGCGCAGGTAAGGGTGTTCTCATCCTCCCTACTTTGGAAGAGGCAAAGAAGGAGTTCAAGGAGATGCTGGGTGGTATGTTCGGCAATGCTTCTGCACGTGTGGTTATCGAGGAATTCCTGAGCGGCATCGAATGCTCTGTCTTTGTTCTCACAGATGGCAAGAACTATAAGATTTTGCCTGAGGCTAAGGACTACAAGCGTATCGGTGAGCACGATACCGGTTTGAATACAGGCGGTATGGGTAGTGTTACCCCTGTGCCATTCGCTACCAAGGAATGGATGCAGAAGGTAGACGAGCGCATCATCCGTCCTACAGTAGAGGGACTTGCAGAAGAGAACATCGACTACAAGGGCTTCATCTTCTTCGGACTGATCAACGTTGAGGGCGAGCCAATGGTCATCGAGTACAACTGCCGTATGGGCGACCCAGAGACAGAAAGTGTCATGCTCCGATTGAAGAGCGACATCGTAGACCTCTTCGAAGGTGTTGCTGCTGGCGACCTTGACAAGCGCAACATCGAGTTTGATGAGCGTGCAGCAGTCTGCGTCATGCTCGTGAGCGGCGGTTATCCAGAGGCTTACAAGAAGGGTTATCCTATCGAAGGTATCGACAAGGTTGAAGGTTCTGTAGTATTCCACTCCGGTACAACGATGAAGGATGGACAGGTAGTAACCAACGGTGGTCGTGTCATCTGCGTAAGCAGCTACGGCAAGGACAAGGAAGAAGCCTTGAAGAAGAGCTTTGCCGAGGCCCAGAAGATTCAGTTCACCGACAAGTACTTCCGTTCAGACATCGGACAGGACCTTTAAGATAATGAATAATTAATAATTAATAATGTATAAATCTGCAGGACACAATCCTCCTGCTACAACGTACATTATTAATTATACATTATAAATTATTAATAGACATTGATGTTAAGAAAAAAAACTTTTCAAAATAAAGTAGCACCTAGTCGCTACGCACTACCAATCACTGCAACCCTTGCCACCTTGGTTTGGGTTGCAGTAGGTTTTATAGAGGGTAACATTTGGCTTAATTTTGCTTTTACCATCATATCTACATTACTGATGGTAGAACTCAACAACCACAACTCTCTGATGCGTACCTACAGCCGAATGGTTTCGTGCAGTTTTCTGGTACTAGTCACCATGACTTGTCTACCAACCCCATCTTATAAAGCCAATATCGTGTCGATGTGTTTCATCGCCTTCTATCTCATTATATGGAATAGCTATCAGGATAAACGGTCGGCAGGATGGACTTTCTATGCCTTTACCTGTATCGGACTCGCTTCGATGGTATTCATACAGATAGGTTATTTCTTACCGATATTATGGCTGATGATGATGGTATTCACCAATTCCTTCAGTATCAGAAACTTATTTGCCTCACTCATCGGAATCATCATACCTTACTGGTTCTCGGCAGGATACTATGCCTATACCAACAACATCGATGGACTTGTCAGCCATTTATCAGAATTCATCAACTATCATGAGTTGTTTGATTATTCAAGGGTAACCGACCATGAAGTCGTCAACCTGATATTCATCACCATTCTGAGCATTATCGGTTCCATCCACTTTCTGCACACAGCATATGCTGACAAGATTCGTACGAGAATGATATACGAGTCGTTCACCATGGTGAACTTCGTGAGCCTCGCCTTCATCATCCTGCAGCCTCAGCACATCAAGGAGTTAGGCAGCATCATGATAGTAAACACGGCACCACTCATCGCTCACTTCATCACCTATACCAAGGGAAAAATAACCAATATCATGTTTATCACGATGCTCGTGATGACTGTCTTGATATTATTATACAATATATTCATTCCTGAAACTGTATTATTACAGGCAGTTCAAGGATTAAGTATCCATGGATAAAGTTTGATGTGTTGAAACGCTGCATCAGACCTATTAAATGACGAATTGACAATGAGTTGGATTATCAGTTTCTTAATCGACTGGGGCTATTGGGGCATGCTTGCTGCAGCTTTTCTGGCAGGTTCTTTCTTCCCATTCAGCAGCGAGGCAGTAATGGCAGGCTTGCAGGCAGCCGGACTAGAGCCTCTCCCCCTCGTTATCTACGGTAGCATCGGCAATGTGCTTGGTTCCATGTTCAACTACGGTGTGGGCAGAATGGGTAAGATGGAATGGATAGAGAAATACCTGCATGTGAAGAAAAAAAGTCTGGATAAGGCTGAACGTTTCATGGCAGGCAGAGGCGCCTGGATGGGATTCTTCGCCTTTCTCCCACTATTGGGAAGTGCCATCACCATCGTTTTAGGCTTGACAAGAGCCAATATTCCGATTTCGATACTCAGTATCACCATCGGAAAAGTACTAAGATATGTTTTATTGGTCTATGGACTGAGTTTTATCGTTTAATTATGAAGAGATTTTTATACCTTATTATAATATGCACCCTAATGGTTGGCTGCAAAAGCAACCAGCAAAAGGCTGGCATGGCTGAAAGTAATGCCAAGCCAACTGTAACCGTTACCATCCCTCCCTACCAATACTTCGTAGATAAGATTGCCGGAGACAAGGTAGATGTCAACGTAATGGTATCGAATGGTAACAACCCTGAAACATACGAGCCAAACGCCCAGCAGATGATGGAACTCTCCAATAGTGCACTCTATCTGAAAGTGGGCAGCATCGGCTTCGAGCAGACTTGGATGAAGAAACTGCAGGACAACGCTCCCGACATGAAGGTGATTGATACCTCTGTAGGCATCAAGCCAGCCCAAACACCTGGCGGCAATATCGACCCACATGTATGGATGAGTTGCAAAAACGCCCGCATCATCGCCAGCAACATGCTCAAGGCACTCTGCGAACTGGAGCCAAAACACAAGACTTTCTTCGAGAAGAACTACAAATCGCTGCTCAGCATCATCGACAAGAGAGACAGCACCATCAAGGAAAGTTTCAAAGAGAACCCAGATTTGGTACGCAAGTTTGTGATTTATCACCCTATCCTTACCTACTTTGCCCGTGACTACCAGCTTGAGCAGCTAGCTATAGAGGAAGAAGGAAGGGAGCCAAGTGCCGCCCAGCTGAAGAGTCTCATCAAGAGAGCAAGAAAAGAGAAGATCAAATATTGCCTCATACAAGCAGAGTTTGCCAACCGCAACACCAATACATTCATCAACGAGAGCCACACCAAGCCAATGAATATCAACCCATTGCAAGGCGAATGGAACTGGGCGATGCAGGAAGCTTCATTGGCTGTACAAGGCAAGGAAATTGTGGTAGGCAAATAAACTATACTTCTGCTGGTGCTACCCAGCCTGGCGGTTAAATTTAAAGAACAATAACTAATCATAAAGTTCAATGTTCAAAGTTCAAAGTTCAAAGTTAATAGAGATTAAGCATCTATCCGCCGGATACGACGGCAAACAGGTGCTCCACGACATCAATCTCACCGTCTATCAAGACGATTATCTTGGCATCATCGGACCAAACGGTGGTGGCAAGACTACCCTCATGCGCCTCATTCTGGGACTGATGAAGCCAACAGAAGGAAGAATCAGATATTATAAAGATGGGCAGGAAGTCAAGGAAATCCGAATGGGCTATCTCCCACAATACAACTCCCTCGACAAACAGTTCCCTATCTCCGTCTACGAAGTGGTGCTCTCTGGCCTCAGCAAGACCAAGAGTCTCTTTTCGAGATACACCCAGGCGCAGCATCAGCAGGTACTCGATTGCCTCGAGCGTATGCAATTGATGGAATTCAAGGACCGCCACATCGCAGCCCTCAGCGGTGGACAGCTGCAGCGAGTCCTCCTCGCCCGGGCTATTGTCTCAAAGCCGGATGTAGTAATCCTCGATGAGCCAAACACCTATATCGACCGCAGATTTCAAAAGCAGATGTACGAGATGCTGGAGCAAATTAACAAGGAATGCGCCATCATCATCGTGAGCCACGACATTGCCGAAGTGCTTAATAATGTGAAGCACATCGCCTGTGTGAACCATCATCTGCATTACCACGATACAGCAGATATGCCTAGAGAAAAACTGGAAGAACATTTTCTAAATGTTTAGGTAGATAATATAATAATGCCTAAAAAACAAGAATAAACTTCAAGATTATCTCATCTTTTTAGTATCTTTGCAACGATTTATACACTTTAACAAAGAAATATAATACATTAAAGTTTAAACAATAATGAAACAGTACAAATTGGTGGACAATATCTTTGGATGGGTCGCATTCATCATTGCGGCTTTTGTTTATTGTTCCACGATTGAGCCGACAGCCAGTTTCTGGGACTGTCCTGAGTTTATTACAACTGCCTACAAGCAGGAAATCGGTCACCCACCAGGGGCACCGTTCTTCATGCTCTTGGGCAATTTCTTCACACATTTCGCCAGCGATACCACTCAGGTGGCTAAGATGGTGAACATGATGAGCGCACTCCTCAGTGCCGTCTGCATCATGTTCCTCTTCTGGACCATCACCCATTTGGCTCGCAAGCTTATCATCGGTGACTGGAAGGAGATGACCACCGGCAAACTGATTGCCATTGAAGCATCCGGTATGGTGGGCGCACTCATCTATACCTTCAGCGATACCTTCTGGTTCTCAGCTGTTGAGGGTGAGGTATATGCCTTCTCTTCTGCCTTTACCGCTGTGGTATTCTGGTTGATTCTGAAGTGGGAAGACCATGCCGATGAACCTCATAGCGACCGCTGGCTCGTACTCATCGCTTATATGACAGGTCTGAGTATCGGTGTGCACTTGCTTAACCTGCTCTGCATCCCAGCCATCGTATTGGTTTATTACTACAAGAAGGTACCTCAGGCAAACTTGAAGGGTTCGCTCCTGGCGTTGTTCCTCTCATTCCTGGTAGTAGTTGCCGTATTGTATGGTGTGGTTCCAGGTATCATCACCGTAGGTGGATGGTTTGAGCTGTTCTTCGTCAACGTGCTCGGTTGTCCATTCAATACCGGTGAAATCGTCTATATCATCTGCCTCGTAGCCTCTGTTATCTGGGGTATCTACGAGACATACAATGCCTCAGAAAAGAACGAGAAGAAGCAGAACATCGCCTTCGTTCTCGGCTTCGGTATGCTCGGCATTCCTTTCTATGGATATGGCTGGACCGCCGTTATCTGTGGCATCCTAGTATTGGCTGCCCTCTGGTTCGCCTTGAACTACAAGCGCAAGAAGGAAATCACAACAGGTGTTGACGAGGTAACAGGCATCACAAAGAAGAAGATGCAGGTATTGCCTCTCATCTCTGCCCGCATCAAGAATACAGCATTGCTCTGCATGCTGATGCTGATGATTGGTTACTCAAGCTATGCGCTCATCGTAATCCGTTCATCTGCCAACCCTCCTATGGACCAGAACTCTCCTGAGGATATCTTTACCTTGGGTAGTTACTTGAGCCGTGACCAGTATGGCGACCGTCCTTTGTTCTATGGTCAGGCTTATACCTCTCAGGTAGCTCTTGAGGTAGATGGCAACATGTGCAAGCCTGTCATGAAGGAAGGTGCACCGGTTTACCAGCGCAAGGAGAAGGCTTCAGCAGATGAGAAGGACTCCTACTTTGTAGTAAGTCATAAGAACAAGTACGTCTATGCACAGAATATGCTCTTCCCTCGTATGTACAGTTCGGCTCATGCCTCAGCATACGAAGACTGGATGGGTGGCGTAGAAGGTTCCCAGGTGCCTTACGACCGTTGCGGTGAAAGCATCATGGTGAAGGTTCCTTCACAGATTGACAACATCCGCTTCTTCCTCTCCTATCAGTGCAACTTCATGTACTGGCGCTACTTCATGTGGAACTTTGCCGGACGTCAGAACGACATTCAGGGCAATGGCGAACCAGAACATGGTAACTGGATTTCCGGTTTCTCATTCATTGATGATGCACTCTATGGCGACCAGAGCAAATTGCCAGACGACCTGAAGGCGAACAAGGGACACAACGTGTTCTACTGCATGCCGCTGATTCTCGGTCTCATCGGTCTCTTCTGGCAAGCTTGGTATACCCGCAAACGCAAGGTAATGAAGAACGGCGTGGAGACTGAGGAGACTCTTCCTATCGGTATCCAGCAGTTCTGGGTGGTATTCTTCCTGTTCTTCATGACAGGTCTTGCCATCGTCATCTACTTGAACCAGACTCCTATGCAGCCACGTGAGCGTGACTATGCTTATGCCGGTTCATTCTATGCATACGCTATCTGGTGTGGTCTTGGCGTCCTCGCCATCATCGACCTTCTGAAACAGAAGATGAAACTCAGCGGAACAGCCGTTTCTGCTATCGTAGCAGTCATCACACTTCTCGTCCCAATCCAGATGGCTTCACAGACTTGGGATGACCACGACCGTTCAGGCCGTTACACCTGCCGTGACTTTGGTCAGAACTATCTGATGTCACTCCAGGAGAAGAGCAACCCTATCATCTTCACCAATGGTGATAACGATACCTTCCCACTCTGGTACAATCAGGAAGTAGAAGGTGTAGGAACAGATGCCCGCGTTTGTAACCTGAGTTACCTGCAGACTGACTGGTATATCGACCAGATGATGCGTCCTGCATACAACTCACCTTCTGTGCCAATCACCTGGCCACGTCTCGACTTCTGTTCAGGTACCAACGAATATGTATCGGTAGAGCCGGAAACAAAGAAGCAGATTCTTGAATTCTACAAGCAAGATCCAGAGAATGCCAAGAAGCAGTTTGGCGATGAGCCTTTCGAGCTGAAGAACATTCTGAAGAACTGGGTACGCAGCAAGAACCCTGATATGCACTTCATCCCAACCGATACCCTCTATGTCACTATCGACAAGGAGGCAGTAAAGAAGAGCGGCATGATGATGGCTACAGATTCTATCCCTGACAAGATGGTTATTTCTCTGACAGGTAAGACTGCACTCTATAAGGGTGATCTGATGATGCTCGAGATGTTGGCACAGTGCAACTGGACACGTCCGCTCTACGTAGCACTCACCGTGGGTGAAGAAAATTACATGAACCTTGGCGACAACTTCGTACAGGAGGGTCTTGTAAACCGCATCACTCCATTCACAACAAATGCTCCTGGTGCAAAACGCTTCGATACAGAGAAGACCTATCATAACATCATGACCCGATTCAAGTTCGGTAACCTCAAGCAGAAGGGTCTCTATATCGACGAGACTACCATGCGCATGTGTTATACTCACCGTCGCCTGCTTGCTCAGACAGCTCTCCAGCTCATTGCTGAAGGCAAGAAGCAGAAGGCTATCAACATCTTGAAGAAGGCTGATGTAGAGATTCCGGCATACAACGTAACACTCGATTACATGAGTGGTGGTCTGGATATGGCTCGCGGCTGGTTGATGACCGGTCAGAAAGCCAAGGGTAAGGAATATGTAGAAGCAGTTTGGAAGAACGCTTCACAGTATCTCAACTATTACCTCTCATTATCTAACGACCGATTCCTCATGAGTCAGAACGACTGCATCCGTCAGCTTATGATTATGCAGAGCATCTGCGATGTAGCAGGAATGGTAAGTCCTCAGTTGGAACAGAAGTATCAGAAGCAGCTCAACAACCTCTATACCCTGTACCACGGCAGAGGCGGCAAAATGCCAGAAGGCAATCAGTAAATAACAGAAAGTTTGATGTAGCGATGGCTACATCAAACTTTTCATTATTCATAACAATCAATTTTTCCCATGTTCATAGAGCAACCAGCCAAATGGCTTAGATGGTTATATCCAAAGGCAATCTGGAGAATGGATAAGAATGACCACTCGGTATATCTCACATTCGATGACGGTCCCATTCCAGAATCCACTCCATTCATTCTGGAAACCCTGAGAAAATACAACATCAAGGCTACCTTCTTTATGGTGGGCGAGAATGTATTGCGCAACCACGACCTCTACAACCAGATTGTGGCAGAGGGACATCAGGTGGGCAACCATACATTCAACCACATCGGTGCTTTCAAGCATCGTGTCATCTCATACGTTCTCAATACCAACAAAGCAAATGAGTTGATACATGCCCATCTTTTCCGTCCACCTCATGGATGGATGAGAGCCAGTGAATACTGGTGGCTGCATCGTACCTATAAAGTAATTATGTGGGACCTGGTTACCCGCGACTATTCTAAATGGATGACGGCAGAAGACGTGGTAAACAACGTGAAGAAGTATGCCCGCAACGGCAGCATCATCACCTTCCACGACTCATTGAAGAGCATCGACAAACTGAAGACAGCTCTTCCACAATCCATTGAATGGCTCATGGAACAGGGTTATGAATTTAAGATTTTTGAATAAACAGACATGAAAAGAATCAATAGTTATCAAGCTGTAGCTTCATTTGTAAGAGGTTTCTTCGAGGCTTATGCCCGAGGCATCATGGATGCAGCCATCGGAGGAGATGACTTCCAGAAGAAGAACGACCCGAAAGAGGTGAAGCAGATGATGCTGGAACACTATGGAGAAGTGAACCAGTATTTCTTCGACATCATGTTCTCTACCCTCGTACGACTCAACTACAAGAGCGCAGAAGAGGCTAATGAGCGCATGAAGAAGAACTTTGAGAGCATGAAGCAAGCGGATCCTACCTTCGAGCCAACCATGCTCGACTATCTGCGCATCGCCTGCAAATCCAACCAGCTTTACAAGGCGATGGAAGCTGAATACAAGCGCAACTTCACCTGGCTCCTGCAAGGTAAGTTTACAAGCATAGAGGAGCACGTACGCGATTATACGCATGGCATTCTCATCAGTCTTGCCGACGAACCGATGGCTATCCATCTGCTGGTGCGTATCATCGTGAAGGCATACGCAGCCGGACTGAAATGTGGCAGCAAGGAGGGCAGCCAGCATCAGCTCCACATGCCTACCCTGCACGGTATGCTGCTGAACAATGTGAACATCCTCTTGAACGAGGCTCCGCTGAAGGGCGATCCTGAAGATCCTGTCGCACTCTTCAAGGAGGCATGCAAGAATGAAGAAGAAAACATCAATGTACTGTTCAATACATTGAATGATGCCATGAAAGAGCTGGCAGAGGAATAAGAGAAAAGCATCATTAATGACGAGCACAGCACCAGATTCGAGAACCTTATCTATCGTGCCCTGTCAAGTGGCTTGATTACAGAATCCAAGGCTCATGAAAAGGGTTTGATAGAAGGCCGTGCACCACACTATACTATATCGCTAAAAGTTGCCAAAATGACTAAGCAGACAGGACACTATACAAAAGAAAATGGTCTTGCAGAAAATAGTATCCAAAAGTTATTGTTACAATTGGCTCATAATGCAGGAAGTACGGGATTCAAACGTTAAGACGTTTATGAGGGCCTACAACATGTTTTTCCATCAAGTTTAACTCTGGACGAGAAACTGAGAAAAATAGGACGACTTCTTGGCATTATGGCCAAAGATGGATTGATAAGCAAACCCTCTACAGGCAAGAAATGGAATATTACAGAGAAAACGCCTTTCTGACTCTATCATTTCTGAAATCAAGGCTGTAGAAGATGATATAAACATAGAGGTCACAGAAAAAGATTCTATTGTGAAGTCACGAATAGGACAAGGAATATTCAGACATAAATTGATTGAATATTGGCATGGTTGTGCCATCAGTCAATGTCCTCTGACCTGGATGCTTATGGCTTCTCATATCAAACCGTGGTGCCAAGCAGACAATAAGGAATTGTAACAAAGTGAGGTCTGCCATATTAACCTCATTTCTGATTTTACTGATGATGCGCTTGTCATGTTCTGAAAAATTCTCGGCTCTTTCTAACGCATTTGCCAAAATTCCTTCTGCCATCCTTAGTTGGTCAACGAACCATCTCATGTCATTTGATACTTTCTTCATAATTTTTTCTTTTGATTCTATTTCGCGAAGATACAAAAGAATCCGAATAATCGGATACCATTTCATCTTTCTTATATTTTTCGCGCACTTATAAACATTTTCTCAATTTTTATCAGAAAACTCTTGCAGGTATGAAAATAAAATCGTAACTTTGCTGATGCAATAGAAATATTAATAACATTGGGATTATGAAGCAGGTAGAAGAAAGATATATCAGTTTGTTGACCGATTTCGGTTTCAAGCGAATTTTCGCATCAGCTCCCAACAAAGATTTGCTGATCTGTTTTCTTAACAGCTTGTTCAACGGAAGCCAGGTTGTTAAGGACGTGAAGTATCTGAATCCGGAGCACGTGGGAGATGTATATACCGACCGCAAGGCCATCTTCGATGTATATTGCGAAGGAGAAAACGGCGAGAAGTTTATCGTGGAAATGCAGAATGCATACCAGACATACTTCAAGGACCGTGCCCTGTTCTATTCCACCTTCCCTATCCGTGAGCAGGCTCCCAAGGGTAATGAATGGGATTTCAAACTCAACCATATCTACACCATTGCCCTGCTCAACTTCAATATGAACGAGGAAGCCTTCAACAAGGAAGAAATCCGCCATCGTGTGCAGTTGTGCGATACTGCCACGCACAAGATATTCTACGATAAGCTGGAATTTATCTACGTGGAAATCGCCAAGTTCAACAAATCGCTGGACGAGTTGGAAACGCTCTACGACAAATGGCTCTATGCCCTAAAGAATCTCTATAAGCTTACTCAGCGCCCTAAAGCGTTATGCGACAAGGTCTTCGACCGCCTATTCGAAGAAGCCGAGATTGCAAAATTCACTCCGCAGGAGCAGCGGGAGTATGAAGCCAGCAAGATGGCATATCGTGATATCAAGAATTCGATTGATACCGCCAAGCGAGAAGGTAAAGAAGAGGGCCTGGCTGAAGGAATGGAGAAGGGTCTGGCTGAAGGCATGAAAAAAGGCATGGAGAAGGGCATGAACAAGCGAAGCCTTGAGATTGCCAGAAAGATGCTGGCAAATGGTATGGATGCTGCCACGGTGATGGAAATAACAGGATTGTCGGAGAGCCAGTTACAGCAGCTGAAAGGATAAAGGCAAATCTAAGACGAATTTTATCTGATACTTTACCACCGGTAAAGGTGGTAATATACCACCATGATAAGTAGTAACTAAAGTTTCGCAAGTTGATATTTATTCATTTGCGAAACTTCAGTAACATAATAATATGGAAGCAATTCTAATCAGGATATCACGGATTCAAACAACTTCTAGACTCTACTTTCGAATTGGATATGCAGCACTCCCATCCAACCAGCTTTCGCCAGCAGGAAGGCGGCGCCTTAATGGTTCTAAATCAATCTAAAAAAATGATATCATTTTTTTCCAATCTCGTCCTGTGCCTTCTTCAGATAAAGTATCTATTATTGGCTGATTATCAGTATTATACACTCTAAACGGTAGAAAAGTGGCGATGTGGATTCTGTTTAGATACGAAAAATAGAAGATTTAACGTTTTTAACCTTCTGTCACACCGAAATTACAAAAAATTTGGGTGATGTAAGGTGGTTAGTAGTCACTCCATATGCCTTTTATTGCCACAGTGGTTCGTTATCCCAACCAGAAGGAAAACCAAGGGCAGCCTTATCTACTTCTGGAAACGTAGCAAAAAGTCTGTTCATCTTATCAAGCATATCGTTATTTGGAGATATGATGTCAAGAAAGTACTTGATGATGCACATATCAAAGTACACTTTCAATGGATCTGTCGGCAAGGTAATCCAAGGACGTGACATTCTAATTGGCATGGTAGCACGAATAGAGAATACCCTATTCCATACACGTGCATGATGACAACATGAGTTTCTTGTTACAGTGATAATGGTAAGCCAAGATTCAAAAGGTGCAACTTGCAAGCCAAATGACTGTGCAATACGCTTCTTTATCTTCTTATTCTTGATGTTAGAATAAACATTGGTGATTACACCAAATGGCAATATCTCTGTCAGCATCCATGAAGGTGGGTACTGATTGGTATATGTCTCTTTGAAATGGTTGATGAAATCCTCTTTTGTATGGTTCAGTTCATCTTCTATAAGACGTATAGAGCGATTGAACTTGGACGGATTTGAGAAATTGTTGGCATCAGTCATCCAAAAAGGGTTGCCTGTCATTTCCGTTCCAAAGTTCACGATTGCACAACGCACTGCGACCTCTATCTTTTCAATTTCATTGAATAAAAGTAGGCGTAGCTTCTTGTCAAAGCGATACAACATCATAACCTTACCGAAAGATACTCCTCGCTTGAATAGATGTTGCTCCTTGGGAATGGAAAGCAATGGGTACATATAGGCAGACAAACGATAGTAACCGATGTGGGAAAGATAATGCTGAGCCTTTTCTTCATCGGTTATCTCCATACCTCTTGTTTTGAGTAGTTGTACTAACTCTTGGGGTGTGGAGTATGTTTTTATGAACGGAATTTTTGTTGCCATATACCTATAAAAACAAAAACGACCCGCACATTTGAGCATCGTTGAGAGGCTTGGCGGGTTCTCGTGCTGCAAAGATACGAATAATCATTGATAATACAAACTTTTTAGAAAGAAAAATCACACAAAAGTGGAATTCTTTGACATATTTATGTTTGATAATGTTAAATCAAACCTTGAAATCATACTTTGCCAGCCAAACAAAGTGGTTTTCAAGGTAAAAGTATTATCTTTATAACGTCTATACTCATACCGGAAGCCCCGATGGGCAGAGGTTGGGCAGATATACATATGGTAAAAGGCGTTTTTGTACGCTTTGGTTTTGATCGGGTCATAGGTCATAGGGTCAGTGTCCTACCCATTTTTCTCAGGCTACGAGCGAAACGAGGCTTTTCCGCAGGACACTGACCTGTCCGTGTGCCACGAGGCGCACAGCTATATATAAAGGGTTGGCTACCTTCCATATAAGATGTAGCCGTAACTGCCAATGAGATGAGAGAAGGTCTCTCGGTGTCGGTGTGCAGGCACTGGCATCAAACCCTCTGCAAGCTGCTGTAGTCGGAAACACTGCGGTGGTGAGCGTTGCAGAGAGGTACGTATTACTGAGCTGAACGCAAGTGAACGTTTTCGTTAAGCCAAATAGGGTCAGAGGGACAGTAGATCCATTTCTCGACTGTATTGTAGCATGGCCCTCCCTCACTTGTCTTCAAGCACCTCGCCCTATATTTCATGTATCTTCATCACGGTGCGGAGCGCAGTTAGTATGTACGAGTGTTCAAAATCAAACAAGTTGAAGCCTGCAAAACTCAAGTAAACATTATTACAATGCGAAACAGTCAACTACATTTTGGCTTATTGTTCCGGCATCTCCACATTCCACCATGCTAATAGCTGTCATCTCGGCAGATTGTGGCGAAGATGCAGACACTTGGAGGACAATAGTCTCTCCAAGGTCTGTCGTTATCTGTACGTCAAATAATTCCATATAGTTTTCTCCTTTACCAAACGATAATTAGTCTTTTAAATTTGCAAAAGGTCTTCTACCTTGATGCGACAACTTAAACTCTGCTATCATTTTTTTCTCAACATGCCTTGGTTCCTCCTCTGTTCTTTTCCAACAAACAACGAGATTTGCAGAGTCTTTTAATTGCCAAATAAATCGTCCACCCTTATGTCCTACCTTTTTCCCACTGCCAAATTTCATGTATTGAGAAAGTCTTTTCCTAAGGCTTGTAGCTTTACCTATGTATATTACCTGCTCGCCGTCAATCCAGTTTGTTTCGAGTTCTTCAATCGACACATTGGGATCTTGTTCTTTGAAGAATCCACCAGTTCCCACTTGCAAAAAAATAGGGTAAGTACCAGTTGTGTACAATAAAACATACACCCCTTTTTCATCTTCTGGTAATTTAGGATTGCGCATTAATTCCTCCACTGTTACGAAGCCCTTGAAGCCTTCGTCCTTTAACTTTTCAACAATTTCCATAATTTAATTTATTTTGTTATGAATTTCTTTTAATTGCATTCTCATATATCTCCCTGATTTCATCTCTAAGGTGTTGCGGTTCCAGCACTTCCAAAGATTTGCTGCGCGAAAGGAGTTCCATCACGAAATCATTTGTTATGCGAAGACGCAAGGAAATGCGGAATTCCTTTTCGTCATCCACAATGATGTTTTGCGAATGATGGATAGGCAACGATTTGATGAAACGACCGTCAAGAGGTGAAAAGCGAAGCACAATATCCTCAATCGGCATCCTCGGGTCATTCCATATACCATAGCAATCCTTAAACAGTTCTTCGACATCAATGTTCATACTTCTTTTGAAGGTCTCGTCGCTCAGTATTTCCAAATTGCGAATACGGTCAACGCCAAAGTTCTTCAATATTCCACCCTCATAGCCCAACAAATACCATCGCTGATTAGATTCTTTGAGATAATGAGGTTCTACTCTATGCGGAAATGTGCTATTGTCTCGTCTGTAATCTATGTATGTGAACGTCACAGGATGTGTATTCTTAATGGCGGAAATCAGGGACGGAAGCCACTCTGAATGTTGTGGACGATGGTGCTCTGCCACAACAAAAGACGACAGGTTGTTTTCGCTCCCCAATGAGTTTAGAAGGTCAAAATTCATCAACAACTCTGCCATTTTCGTATCATAATCACGACTTTGTCTGTCAATTATATAATAATTGTTGCTTCGGTCGTATGAAATATTCATACAGAACATTGACTCGATATCTTCAAGGTCGCGTTCCAATGTCCTTACACCAATCTCCTTATATCCATATATCCAATATAGGCGGTCGTTAACACGGCTCAGAAGCTCCTGTTTGGATATCCGTTGCCGTTGCTTAATGTTATTTAGGATAAGCAGCATCCTACGCATCTGTTCTACCTGCTTGCTCATATCTTTATCAATTTTGGTTGCAAAGATAATGATTCTTTGCGTCAAAAGATGTCGCTACCACAAAAAAATAAATCTAAAAGAGAAAACAATTGGTGAAATTGACATTATTTCAAGGTTTTATCATCATCATAGCCACCAACGCCCATTTCTGGCTCATCCATTCCAGGACTGGGGCAGCATGGCAGTAGTCGTAATCAAGTTTTTTCATTGCCAATCTTCTTGAAGGTTTATAATGGTGCCAAAACACGGTCTTACATCTATAAGAATGGCACAAGATATATTCTAATGATGGCGCCTATTCTCTCAAAGCTTTGCGTGGACGGTTGCAAAGCTTTGCGGGAGCGGTTGCAAAAGATCGCCACGACGGACGGCCTAATATAATGTTGAGAAACAAATAGCGGGAACCGAGCCCGAGGATTTGAGCACGGGTTCCCGTATACTATAAAAGCAATGACTGCCTATGATTTTGCTTCTACAATCTCTTTAATTATACGCCAGCTATTTAATTTCTCATCAAAACTAATAGAGTTGGAGTTTGAAGTTGAAGGCAAAGAAAGAATACTATACTTATGCTTCAATTCCTCCACAGAGAAATTTTTCTCAAACGTTTTTGTTGTATCCCCTATTCCATTCAATACAATTGTCGTTATTGTAGGATGCAACGACAAAAACTTCTCAACGTCATTGGCTACATAACCCTTAATGTTGGCATCAAGACTTCCTTCTCGATCAGCCTCTTTCATACAATCCCAGAGAGCAATATGATTGTTGATAATGAAATCTTTATCTGACATTCCGCTTTGTCTTTCAAATAAACTTTCCATTATTTTATAGAAAGAATTATATGACTTGTTTTGATAATACGCTTGAGCAGCAAGGGATTTCTCGCCTGGGAATGTTCCAAGTATCAAAACGTAGGGAGTATCACCACACCAAGCTTCTAATCCATTTTTAAGGTTATTATTTGTAAGGGTATTTGTATCCCTATTGGACGAAACGGATGGAACCTTTGCTTTACTACTATCCTTGATGATAATTTTCTTGGATTCAATAAGCCTGTAAAATTTTTCTTCAGTCATATCAGAAATACCAAAATCAGCTCTACCATAAAACCCAATACGTCTCATTTTATTTCTAATCTTCGTTTGTTCACTTTGAGGTGCGGAACATCTTTTGCGGATTAAAGCCACTATTTCATTAATCTCATTTTGTGTAAATTCATTCTTCCCTTTCATATTCGCAGTTTTTAATTACATGAGTACATAACACGCTTTATCTGTTCTTTACCAGTTGCTATTCGTTTCATTCCATCCATGCATTCTATGATAAAGGAAGTGACTTCTATAAAAGAAACCGCATTCCCAGGATAGGAATAGTACAGATTATTAACGTCCTTTCCCATATAGATATACTTTATTAATTGATATTTATTTTATAATTCTTAATTATTACTTATTCACTCCAATCAAAAGAATATGTTTTTGTATAAGGTGTGGTATTGTCATACTTTTCTTCTATTAATACAGAGACCGGCAGACGATTTGCATCCAATGACCATGAAAAAGATTTGTATGTGGTTATTTTGTAACCACCAGAAGAATAATCAATAGACTTGTTTGATTGAGGAAGATGAGATGTCGGTCTACCAAGTAAACCAGCAAAATAGGCAAATCCCATTTCATCCATATCAATACAGAGCATTTCATCAAACAGCATAACACCACCTTTGTTTTCTATCTTTTCTGTTCCGTACTCTATTGTACTGCTTGTGCTACTATCATCAAATTTTGATTCTTGTACAACTTTTGCAATATCACCTTCTTGATATGTGATCGTTGTTGTTTCGATACCTCCTTCAGACCGAACCATTTTTATTAGTTGGCCATTTGAATTATATTCAAATTTCCATTCTTCTATATCATCGTCTTCTATCTCATTAACATATTCTGCATATCCATTTTTATTAAGGGAAACATGCAAAGAAAGCATTTCATCATAGTTTTCTTCAGCAATATCAATCCTCACATCACAATCTTTATCAGCAGGTGAATAATCGAAAAAAGCCTTTCTACAACCATATTCATCACATTCTGTCACCATGCTAACACGACCATGTTCATCGTAATAAATACTATACTTTCCTACTGTTTTAGGACTTACATTAGAAAAGACGTTTGATGGTTTTCCAACGATAAATGTTTCGTCATCCCCACAAGACACCATTCCAACACAAGCTAATAATGCCAATAATATTACTATGACATTTTGTTTTTTAAATCTGTCCATAATTACAACCTTTGTTTTGTTATGAATTTCTTTTAATTGCATTCTCATATATTTCTCGGATTTCATCTCTAAGGTGTTGCGGTTCCAGCACTTCCAAAGATTTGCTGCGCGACAGGAGTTCCATCACGAAATCATTGGTTATGCGAAGACGCAAGGAAATGCGGAATTCCTTTTCGTCATCTACGATGATGTTTTGCGAATGATGAATAGGCAACGATTTGATGAAACGTCCGTCAAGAGGTGAAAAGCGAAGCACAATATCCTCAATCGGCATACTCGGGTCATTCCATATACCATAGCAATCCTTAAACAGTTCTTCGACATCAATGTTCATACTTCTTTTGAAGGTCTCGTCGCTCAGTATTTCCAAATTGCGAATACGGTCAACGCCAAAGTTCTTCAATATTCCATCCTCATAGCCCAACAGATACCATCTCTGATTAGATTCTTTGAGATAATGCGGCTCTACTCTATGCGGAAATGTGCTATTGTCTCGTCTGTAATCTATGTATGTGAACGTCACAGGATGTGTATTCTTAATGGCGGAAATCAGAGAAGGAAGCCACTCAGAATGTTGTGGACGATGGTGCTCTGCCACAACAAAAGACGACAGGTTGTTTTCGCTCCCCAATGAGTTTAGAAGGTCAAAATTCATCAACAACTCTGCCATTTTCGTATCATAATCACGACTTTGTCTGTCAATTATATAATAATTGTTGCTTCGGTCGTATGAAATATTCACACAGAACATTGACTCGATATCTTCAAGGTCGCGTTCCAATGTCCTTACACCAATCTCCTTATATCCATATATCCAATATAGGCGGTCGTTAACACGGCTCAGAAGCTCCTGTTTGGATATCCGTTGCCGTTGCTTTATGTTATTTAGGATAAGCAGCATCCTACGCATCTGTTCTACCTGTTTGCTCATATCTTTATCAATTTTGGTTGCAAAGATAATGATTCTTTGCGTCAAAAGATGTCGCAACCAAAAAAAAATGAATTTAAAAGAGAAAATAATGGTGAAATTAACATTATTTCAAGGTTTTATTTGGCGGTGGTTCAAAAACCCACATACATACCTTTGGGTTAGTGTGTTCTTCTGCCCGTTTGATTGCAAGACAATTGGATATTTGACGGTCCTTCTAACTCACCAAAAGTAATAAATCGTAAGCCATCAGTAAACCCCGTATTGTGAGATTCGTTTAGAGGGTCAGAGGGACAGGTACATTGACCCTCAACATTTCAGTCGTTAAACTTATCATTGGCAAAACCGAAGTATTTTGTGAAGAAAGACTTTAGAATCATAGGGACAGGTCCATCGCCCCTAAAGAGTGAACCAATGTACCCGTCCGTGTGCCACGAGGCGCACATCTATATATAAAGGGTTGGCTACCCTTCCATATAAAATGTAGCCGTATCTGCCAATGAGATGAGAGAAGGTCTCTCGGTGTCGGTGTGCAGGCACTGGCATCAAACCCTCTGCAAGCTGCTGCAGTCGGAAACGCTGCGGTGGTGAGCGTTGCAGAGAGGTACGTATTACTGAGCTGAACGCAAGTGAACGTTTTCGTTAAGCCAGATGAGCAATGATGAGCTTGCTCAGTCATTGCCATGGCGAGAAAAGGTGCATGAAGTGAACCATTCGATGAGGTGTCGTTAATCCTGTTTTCAAGTCATGTCAAAAGTCAGAGTCGGACAGTTCTGGCGACAAGCAATGCAATAACCTGTCTATGGCATTGTGGCATGCGGCATAGAGGTGGCAGGACAGTAATACAGGCTCGTTGGTGGAACGTGGGAAGCAGAAGTCGGAATGCCAAGGGAAATGCCGAAAGTGACGAACAAGGCAGAAACGTACCGAAGTCCGCTTCTGTGGCTGATTGCCCCGTAGTAGCGTTGAAGTGTCTGTAATGGACATGGAGCGAAGGGGGTGACACACTCAAGCAACTGGAATTATACAACTCTTAAACAAAGAGGAGGATATGATGAAAGAAGCATATGCACAAAGCATAGAGTGTGAAGAGCCGTGTGAGGGGAGACTTTCACGCACGGTTCTGTGAGAGGGTGAGGGTGAAACTCCCTCGCTCTACTCGACCTATGATCCTCGTGAACGACATAAGATGCTGCATTTTGCATCTCGAAACACCCAACATCCGTTAAAAACCACCTCCATTTCCACACTTTTCCCTCAAACCCTTGCACAATCCAAATAAATGTCTTATCTTTGCACCGTCAGTCCTCGCCAAGCCTCTTAACAATGCTCAAATCGTGCGAGGCGTTTTTTATTTATGACACATCTAATTCCTTTCAATATTAAAACCTTATTGACATAATGACATAATGACCTAATGACAAATGATTAGAGCTTTATTTACGTGGAGTTTGAAAATAAGTGCCGCACTATACGTGCGACACTTTCATTTCCTTCATACGATCGAAGAAGCTGAGGTGCTGAATCAAAATGAGTTTGACAGCTTTGACAACTATAACCTGAATCTGCTTCTTATTAGAAAATATAGCGCGAGGAGAATAAGGATGGAGGCGAAGATGCAGATGAGGTAGAGAGTGAAGAGCTTGCGCTGTGGCGCGGTCTTCACTGCTTCTTTCTCTTTTATCACCTCCACCTCTCTTACAATCGTGTCTGACCTTGCAACATAGACCGTGTCACGGAGGATGGAGAAATGCTGCTTGTTGGATTCCTGCCTGATATAGACCGTGTCGCGGATTGTTTCGACGGTGAAGTATTGCTCGACAATGACAGAGTCGAATCGGAGCTGTGACACATGGATGGAGTCCTGATAGATTGTCTCTTGCATGCGGTTCAGGATATCAGACTCGCGTGTGGCGATGTCTGATGAACGGCATGAACATAAGAGCGCGATGGATGCCAATGTGCCAAGGGCGAGCTTTTGGATGCTGCTGATAAATCTATGTCTTGTCATTTTTGATGCGGTGTTTGTAGTCGATGCCGATTACTGCTCCTGCAAAGGTCAGGATCTCGCCAAAGGCGGTGAGGACTGTCGGGTCGATGACTCCCATCGGTGGAACGAAAAAGGCGGCTGTGATGAGGAAGACACCGAAGCAGACGAGCAGAAGGGCAAGAAGAATCTGATGCTTCATTTAGATGTGAAGGTGTTAAGGCGCTTCGCTTGTTAAGGTGTGAAGGTGTTCAAGGTCTTCAGTAGTGTTAGACTTGTGCAGAGTCTTATGTAGCGTCAATGAACATCTTAACACCTTAACACCTCAGCTTATTCGTACTGTGAGCCGCCAGCTGAGTCGCCGCCACCAGTTGAGCTGCCACCGCTTCCTGGGTCTTCAGCGCCACCAGAACCACCAGGAGTCTGCGAGCTGCCGCCACCGCCAGAAGGAGCTGACGCATTGTAGCTGGCATTGATGTCAACGGTCACGAGACCAGACTCATCGATGCTGTACATGCCCTTGGCATACATCATGCCGCGAAGAGTGGAGAAGCGAATCTGACGGTCGTACATCTTCTTGACCTTCTGATAGTCTTCCGAGTTCTTCTCCTTCTCAGCCTTGATCCACGCGCTGAGCGCAGAGCTGATGGCACCGAACGAGCTGCGCTGTGCAGTGACCATTTCCGACCAGTTGGTGTTCGGGTTGCAGAGCTTCACCGAGTAGCATGCGCCGGTCTTCTTGTTGACCTTGGTGTAGATGTCGTCCTGACGGCAGGCACGACCTGAGTGAACGCCAGTGATCCAGTTACCATATACCTTTCCCATATCAATTCCTCTCATCCCACGGAGGTGTAAGGTGTGAAGGTGTTAAGTCGCTTCGCTTGTTAAGATGTTAAGGTGTTCAAGGTCTTCAGTAGTGTTAGTCTTGTGCAGAGTCTTATGTAGCGTCAATGAACATCTTCACATCTTAACACCTTCACACCTTCACATCTTCACATCTTTCCTGCTGGGCCGGGGACAAGAGGATAGGGTTTATCCCAGCAGGCTTATTACTGATCAGCTGGTGCAAGTTACTAATTACAATCAGATCAGTCTGTTTTCCCCACAAATTCCCTTCCTTTCCCTTGCGCGAGATAAGGGGCGCGAAGACATTTTGTGGGTGTCGCTAAGGGAAAGACTCGGCCGCATCTTTCACTTTCGACGGTGTAAAGATACGACATAAAAAATTGGCCTCGTCCGTATTTGTCCGTTTTTGTCCAAGATTTTGAAAAAAAAATTATTTTTCTTGATTTTAATGCTTTCAGGCACCAGAAAATATGGAAAATCGTTGCAAATTTGCTGAAAAATCATTATATTTGCATTGTAGCAAGCAGTTGTGGAGGAGTGTAGATGTGAAGTCGCTTCATTCGTGAAGAAGTAGATATCCAAGGTCATTCGCTGTGGCTCATGCGCTGTCAATGAGCACTTTAGCTTCTTACGCCCAAATATCTATTACATCCAATCACCTTGCACACCTACTTTCACCAAATTTGAGCCAAGAATCGGCAAATCGACGACTCCGCAGATGGATGATTCAAATGAATCTGGAAGGCATTCCATGCCCTCTCATAACGTTCTGTTGCTCTCATAATTTCGTTGCTTTTAAAATTATGGTGCAAAGGTAAGAACTTTTACGATAAAGGGCAAGGTATAAATGCGGAGACGCTTACAATTGGAGACCAAAAACTATGCGAAGAAATCCGGAAAGTGGGATTTTTCGACCATCAGCGCGACCATTTTTTCACTAAAAAAGAGGTTGAATTGCTCTTTGAATACATTGGAGAGCCTTGCAACTGATTGAATATCACGTTTTTAGCAAATTCCATTTGTCATTAGGTCATTATGTCATTATATCATTAAGAAAATAAAACTCTGTCAAAAAGCTCTAATATAATTATATTTAAAATCACTGCTGTCCCGTTTAGAAATCATCGGGCCTGAAAAGGCTAGGATATAGCCAATCCTCCGTCTCTTCTGTTGGAACAGCTTTGTTAAACAATTCATTTAAAGGAATCTTGTCCGTAAGGAATAGACCCACGTTCTTTGAAATAGTGTGTAGCGATTGTTCTATGTGCATCACTTTCTTTGCATAAGCTAAAAGCAAGTATGTGCATATGGCAATCCAGATTTGCAGATATATGGCATTCTCGGAAGTTCCATAAAAGGATTTGATGTGAAGGTGTTGCTTAATCCATTTAAAGTAAAGTTCCACGTTCCATCTTTCCCTATATAATTCAGATATGGTAAGCGCTTCATATTCTATGTTGTTTGTGAGAAACCTATACACCTTACTTGTTGCATAGTCCTCATAGGTTACCATTCTAAGTTCTTCAGGATACCATTTGGCAGTATGTAGTCCTGTTAATTTGATACGTTCATCAGAAATGATACCAGTACTCTTGTCAACTTCGGCTTCTGATACAACTTCAAAAAGCATGTTATCTTTTGCCCTAGTAACAAAGAATGCATTCACGACCTGTTAATTGAGCATAGCTCATTACTAGAATTTGGTCTTTACAAGAGAAGTTTCTTGCTCTGTAGTTTCCCTTATAACGGTCTACACAAGTTTTGAAATCACGTTCTGGTATAAGTGACATAATCTGAGAGAATATAGTTTTGCCTTTGTTCATCGCACACGTATTTTAAATATGCGTGCAAAGATACAAAATCAAATCGAATACACTACAAAAAGTCCGTAAACTTTTGAGTATTAATAACTTATTTGATAATCGTCTCGTTTTAACGGGACACTAGTGATTTAAAATATAATTATATTAGGGGCTAAATGACAATCCCGAATCCTTAATGACATAATGACATAATGACAACAGACCCTTGCCGTGTAGTGTTGTCCCTAAAAAAAGTTGAATGGATTTTAACTTAAACCCTATTATGGGTTGAATAATTTCTATTAACCCTAATCAAGGTTGAATCTATTCTCTTAAACCCTATAAAAGATTGAATAATGCCTTATGGTGCAGACTCAATCATTGACCATGTTGGGATATGTGGGCAGTTCGTGTGCAGATAATAGGCTTGCCAGCTCTTTTACTGTTTGGCACCAGATTTTTTTTCATTCAATATTTTCAGGGCAATACAGACACCATTTTGGGCAATTATGTTGCATGATGAAGCATTTTTTCTTCAAAATATTTGGCAATATGGAAAAAAATACCTACCTTTGTACTCGAGACAAACAGGTTAGGCAATGGGTAAAAGGTGGCGATAGCTACGTAATGGGAGGCCCCTACCTGCTGTTGGCGCTTAGGTATGAGCGTGGAAACTGACTTACTTATACGGGGAAGAACCGTACAATTACGATAAACTTACACATTAAAACAAAGAGAAAATGGCCAAAACAAAATTCGTCATAGTGGGAGGCGTCGCCGGAGGAGCCACCGCGGCAGCCCGAATGAGGAGGCTCTCCGAAGAAGCAGAGATTGTCCTTTTTGAGAAAGGGGAATACATATCGTATGCCAACTGCGGCCTACCCTATTACATAGGCGGCGTGATAGAAGAGCGCGACAAGCTCTTCGTCCAGACACCCGAGGCATTCGGCAAACGCTTCAACATCGATGTCCGCACCAACAGCGAGGTCACAGCCATCGATACAGAGCAGCGACAGGTGACGGTCAAGACCACCGACGGAAAGACCTATACAGAACGCTACGACAAGCTCCTGCTCTCACCCGGAGCCTCACCGGTTGTGCCCCCACTCCCTGGCATACAG
Source organism: Prevotella sp. LCP21S3_D2 (assembly GCF_052118345.1). Classification (NCBI taxonomy): domain Bacteria; kingdom Pseudomonadati; phylum Bacteroidota; class Bacteroidia; order Bacteroidales; family Prevotellaceae; genus Prevotella; species Prevotella sp. LCP21S3_D2. Next base: position 146,485 of record NZ_JBQKHJ010000005.1, read on the forward strand.
AACGAAGGCATCTTTACGCTGAGAAACGTGAACGACACCGACCGTATCAAGTCATACCTGAGTTGCCACAAAGTACGCCGTGCAGTCATCGTGGGTGGAGGCTTCATCGGTCTTGAGATGGCCGAAAACCTCAGACACGCAGGCGCGGAAGTCGCCGTCGTCGAGATGGCCCCACAGGTGATGGGTCCCATAGACTACTCCATGGCGGCCCTCGTACACGAGCATCTGCAGGAGCAGGGAGTCAGGCTATACCTCGAACAAGCCGTAGAGAGCTTTTCGCGTCAAGGCGAAGCACTCTCCGTACACTTCAAGTCAGGCATAAAGCTTGACGCCGATATGGTCCTGCTGAGCATCGGAGTGAGAGCCGAGACACGCCTTGCCCAAGACGCACATTTGAAGTTGGGCGAGATGCGTGGCATTTGGGTAAACGAATATCTGCAGACATCAGACGAAAACATTTATGCCGTAGGTGATGCCATCGAATTCCCACACCCCATCACAGGCAAACCGTGGCTCAACTTCCTCGCAGGCCCAGCCAATCGTCAGGCACGCATCGTGGCAGACAATATGGTGCTGGGCAACAGCGTCAGATACGAAGGCTCGATAGGCACAGCCATAGCAAAAGTTTTCGACATCACGGTAGCCTCCACAGGTCTGCCAGCCAAGCGGCTCAAGCAGATGAACATACCATACCTCTCAGCCACCATACACAACGGCTCCCATGCAGGCTACTATCCCGGCAGCACCCAGATGGCTATCAAGATAACCTTCTCCCCCACAGACGGACGCCTCTACGGAGCGCAGATCGTAGGCTGCGACGGAGTGGACACACGCATCGACCAGTACGCACTCGCCATCAAGCAGGGAGCTACTGCAGAGCAACTCACCCGACTCGAACACGCCTATGCACCCCCGTTTTCGTCAGCCAAAGACCCCGTTGCCATTTCGGGCTACGTCGCCTGCAATATACTCAGCGGAAAGATGCAGCCTCTGTACTGGCGTGAGATGCGCGACGCCGACACGTCCGCAGTCACCCTCGTCGATGTGCGTACCCCCGACGAATACGCATTGGGCAGCATACCCGGTGCGATCAACATTCCTCTGGACGACATGAGGCAACGCCTTGGCGAGATACCCACAACACGCCCCGTATGGCTCTTCTGCGGAGTAGGCCTGCGCGGCTACCTCGCCTCCAACATACTCAAGGCAAACGGATATAGCCAAGTGAGCAACCTCATCGGAGGACTGCGCACATACAAGGCCGCCACCGCAAGCATAGAGACCCCCCAAGGCTTTGACGACAAAAACAAGACGCACGTCGCAAGCGAATGCCGCCCCAGCCCACAAGGCAAGGTGACAATCACGGTCGACGCCTGCGGCATACAATGCCCAGGACCCATTCTCAAGATGAAACAGGCCATGGACAGACTTAGTGCAGGTCAGACTCTGGTGGTAAAGGCCACAGACGCAGGCTTCCCACGCGATGCTGAGGCATGGTGCCGCACCACAGGCAACAAGTTCGTCAGCAGACACTCAGAGGGCGGCATACACACTGTAGAAATAGAAAAGGCGACACCATGCCCCGTAGGGACCCCACTCCCCACGACGAATGCCCAAGGCAAGACCTTTATCCTCTTCAGCGACGACCTCGACAAAGCCCTCGCCACCTTCGTCCTCGCCAACGGAGCAGCCGCCACGGGCAAGAAAGTCAGCATCTTCTTTACATTCTGGGGGCTTAACGCCATCAAGAAGACCCACAAGCCACACGTCGCCAAAGACCTCTGGGGGCGAATGTTCTCATGGATGCTCCCCTCAGACTCTACCAGCCTCTCACTCTCCAAGATGAACATGATGGGCATAGGCACCAAGATGATGCGTTTCCTCATGGCCAAGAAAGGAGTCGACTCGCTCGAATCCCTGCGTCAGCAAGCCATCGACAACGGCGTGGAATTCATAGCCTGCCAGATGTCTATGGACGTGATGGGGATAAGCCGCGACGAACTCCTCGACAACGTCAACGTAGGCGGCGTAGCAAGCTATATGGAACGAGCCGAAAACTCAAACGTCAATCTGTTCATATAAGCCACTGAGGCGAGCGCAAGATCGCTCGCCTCAGCTGCGATTAGGTCCCTATCCGAGTTCAAATCCTATGATGAAAGTTGTGTGATAACCTGCATCAGCCTTTTCAGCAAGATCAAGAGAACCACCTTGCATAATCATGATGTAGTACCCTAAAAAAGTTGAATGGATTTTAACTTAAACCCTGTTAAGGGTTGAATAATTTCTATTAACCTTAATCATGGTTGAATCTATTCTCTTAAACCCTATAAAAGATTGAATATTGCCTTATGGTGCAGACTCAATCATTGACCATGTTGGGATATGTGGGCAGTCCTTGTGCAGATAATAGGCTTGCCAGCTCTTTTACTGTTTGGCACCAGTTTTTTTTCATTCAATGTTTTTCAGGGTAATACACTTTCTTGAACGTGGCATCGTTTTTGAAAACATGTGCAGTCTTGTGAATTTTCAATCCTCTGGGAAGGGTTCGAATTCAGCAAGGGAGCAAGTAGGGAGTCCTGTTTAGCCTTCTGAGGATAATTCTCTTGATAAGAAGCATATTCAGATTATAGTTGTCATAGTTGTCAAACTCATTTCAATAAGATGATATTAGCAAGGCTCTTTTTGAATAGTTTATTCTTTGGACTATTGTATATAGTGAAAATACACATAGAAAGCTACCTCCATTGCAATCGTTATGATTGACAGAAGGGAAAGGGAGTCAACGACGTAGAACAGTTTAGCAGAAATCCATACGCCCTCGTTATTCTTTATAATGTCAGTAAGTCGTTGGATATATTTCTGCCAAATCGTTTCCTGCTGCTTGTCGTGGTCGGCAAGTTTCTGTTCCTCTAGCTCCAGCTATTGGGCATGGATTTCGTGCATCTTCTGCCAGTCAGCGTCTGAGACATTCACCGATACTTTCAACTTTGTGGGTGCATCTTCCATGACTCGGCCAATGTGCTCGCTCATTGTATCAAACTTACCACTGATGGTATCTACGGCATTACCCAGTTTCTCTTCGGATCGCTGATACTGCTGGCTAACCGACTCACACTGAATGTGGCATTTACAATGCATAGTTTCGTAGAACTATCAAAGCTCAGTAACCATAATTGCTTGCTTTTTTATCTGGTCAGTCTCCCAGGCATCGATAGATGGTTGGGGTATTAGGCTTCCCGATGCCAGAATAATCTGGCACATGGGCAAGCCCAATGCCCGAAGATTTGGAATGCAACTAACCACGTGTCGCAAATTTGTCTATACGATAAGTACAATTGTTGAACACGATTTTCTTGACCATCTCATTGAGCCTGTCGGCAATACGGTCACCATAATGCCCTCGGATTTGCTGCGGAGTGAGGTTGGTCGTGATAATGGTGAAAAGCTGCTCTTCGTAACGCTTTGTCAGCTGGTCAATGACAGGTGTATAGATGTTACCATAGTCCAATACCTCTGATGGTTCCGTGCCAAGGTCATCTATGCCAAGCATATCAACATTTATGAGTTTACGGTATGCCTCATAGTTGTTCTTGCAGAGGTACGCAATGTACTTTGCATCCACAATTCGGATTCCATACGTTCCTTCGTTGTATGGTTTGGGAATATGCAGTGTGTTCAGCAATTGTTGGAATGCTTTAAGCATTGTACTCTTGCCATTTCCACATCCACCGCACAGCAGGATGCCGAAATGGGATGATGGTGTGGTAAGCCAATGAGCCATCTCCTGAAGTTGCTTCTCCATATCTTCGTTAGAACAGAAGACACGGTGTCGATATTCCACCTCAGCCATAATTGCAGCCAACAGATAGGCATAAGCCTTATCCTCTGACATGGGTATTCTAAAACGAGCCTTCATAGGACGACGCTGTAGCATGGATTTCTTTAATTCCTCTACGTCGATTTTGAGTGTTGTTTTCATTATTCCTTTCCCTTTCTTTGATTGAAAGATTTTTTGAATCGCTTTTTATTAAATTGTCTTTGTCTTTATCTTTTATATGTGTCAAGCCATCTGTCAACTCTACTGTCAAGTCATCCGTCCAATTTGTGAGCGTATAGGTTGACGGTAGATGACGTGATTTGCCTTCGGTGAACGAGATAAATCTGCGCTTGACAAGATGCTCCCTTGCCGTGATGACCGTCTGTCTTGAAACACGGAGGTCATCACTTATCCTTGTAGTGGAACAGGCAAAGGGCATCTGCCAGAAACGCTTGTTGCATTCGTTCACAAGATAGGCAAACAAGGCAATCTCACTTGCTGGCATTGGCGACTTCATGGCAGAACGCCACATTTGATTCATCAAACCAATGTAATTCATATCTCTATCTGTTAATCATACCAGCAGGACTTGTTCGGCTTGCGCTTGTGCGAAGAGAGAATGGCATTGTTCTCTTCGTCTGCTGTCAGCGGCACGGCATTCTTGCGGTTCACCTCCAGCCACTTGTCAAGTTCGTCCTGATAGAGGACGTAACGTTTGCCTGGCTTGGTGGCTGGTATCGTCCCGTCACCGAGTTTCATGTACAGCGTCCCTAAAGGAATGCGTGTGTACTCAGCCGCTTCCTCCACAGTCATGGGCTTGTGACGGCTCTCGCGAACATGATGTTTCCGATTCTCTTCCTGCTGTTTGATAAGCAGTGTTTTCATACCCATCACCTCATTCCGAAGCTGGGCGATGACCTGTGGGAGGTCGTTGAATGTCAATTCATTTTGTTCCATAATTTTCACGGACTTTGGTTAGAGACCGGGTGCAAAGGAACTGAATGAAGCATCCGTGCTGATGGAAACTTATGGTAATTCGCAAATCACTTTATAATAACTTGAAAAGGTGTGATTATCAGATGATTATTGAATGACAACAGAGACTTTCGCCAGGTATCTTCATGATATTAGCAAGTAAGCACAAATAACCCACTGCAAAAACTGTCGTATGATTCGACTGTTTTTGCAGTGGGACTAAGAAGGCAGACGAAGTTCTATATACTGGCAGGGAAAGATAGCCAGTTTTGTTAAAGGTACCTGAATATAGGACCAGCCGCATCTGACAATATAAATCGGATGCGGCTAGTTGTTAACGATGAGAAGGAGGTGATTCTACTTTATGGATTGAGGTATATGAAACGATACTCCGTCTTTGCCAGGCAAGTCTATATGGATTTTGTCCGATGTTGATGTGACTCTTAGGTTCTTCAAGGTGGAATTATCAAGGTCCTTACAAAGGTCTGGGAACATGGTGCGGATGAAATTGATGCATAGTTCCACGCTGTATGGTTTGCTCTTGCCGAGTCCTAACCTTGAAGTGATGTTCCATATCAGATGACGCACGTCAAAACTGGTCAGTGTACCTTTTAACCCGACAAGTGGCTTCGGTTCGTATGCTGGAATGATGGCAAACGACATGATTTCAGCACAGAATGTCTCCATGTCATCCTGTTTGATAAACGGAGCCATGGTATAATGAAGATATTCCATGATCTTGTCAAGCTGCTCTTTCCTATGAGAGGCTTGATTCCTGTAAAAATCATCACAACCCTGTCTGTAAAGGTCAATCATAGAGGAAGGAGTAATGATGTCTTTCGTTTCTTCTTTCATTGCCAATAGCATTTCTGGCTCCCCAGAAACGACTTCCTCATTTGGTAACTTTGATCCGGGTTGTTCTTCTGCGACAATTAATTTCTCATCCATCGCTTTGTTGGCTAATATGGATTCATAGATTTTCATTGGCACACATAGGAAGCACCATACCATAAACTCCAATAACACAGTAAAGCCTGCGAAGGAAATGTAGAAGATGCTCACATCTTGTGAGAATATACCGCTGATTATTCGTGCCGGTATGATAGCGATGAACAACACCGCTATGCTTACCAGCAAATATAGCATGGCCTTGAAGTTTATTGTAGGGAATACCGGTTCACCATTTATAACTGATGTCTCTTTCATTGTTTTTACCTTTTACTATCGTAATTACTCTTGTTTGTAGCCTGCGATTGGCTCTTTCGGTGTGCAAAGTTACTTTGGTTGTTTCTGACAGCTGATGATTGTCAAAATAATCTGCTTCTTTTTAATTTTAGTTGGCTATCGAGTATGATTTTACGGCGTTTTTCATACTATAAGGATTGTAAGTCAAGAATAAACGAAAAGGTACGAAACAAAAAAAAGGAGAAGCAAAGCCTCTCCCCAATGATGATACATATATTGAACAGATATAGGTAGTTATTGCCCAACGACCTTTAGTTGCGCTGTCTTCGCTAGTCTAAGAGTGATACGGTTTACCGACTCGCGTTTGCTCTCGTCCGCCATATTCGCATAGATTTGCGTGGTTGAGACGTTCTTATGACCCAACATGTGCTGGACAGTATAGACGCTCGTACCAGCATCCACTTGTAGAGAACCGAATGTATGGCGGCTACAATGGAACGAAATCTTCTTGGTGATGCCAGCGGCTTTCAGCCAGTTCTTCAAGGGTGTCTGGGTAAGTTTGTCAGTGAAACCTGTGAAGACAATGCCAGTTCCACGCTCACCAATCAGTTCCAGCGCCTCGTCACTGATGGGGTTGTTCACCAGTTCCTTTGTCTTCTGCATACGGAGTGTCACGTACATGCCTCCGTCACCGTATGGTTGTATGTTCTCCCATATTAGCTGCTTGATGTCACTCTTTCTCAGTCCCGTCAGACAGGCAAAGAGGAAGGCAGTCTTCAACACACGATATTCGCAAGGTGTGTTTGCCAGCCTTATAAGTTCATCCTTGGATAAATGTTCTTTCTCTGTTGGAATAGTATCAATGCGTTCCAGAAAGCCATTGGGATTCTCCATAATCTTGTGTTCCCTATAGGCGGTATGGAGTACAGCGCGGAAGGTTGACCAATAACCGGCCACACTATTTATGTGCAGTTTGTGCTCTTTGTGGATAGTTTGTGGGGCATTCAAAAGATACTCGCGGAACTTGTTGCACAAGTCAACGGTGATTTCATCGAAACGGCACTTGTTGTTGCAGAATCGGGCAAAGTGCTTATAGACGTGCTGCCACTTGCAGTTCTTCTTGTCTGCTTTCTGCTTGAAGTAGGCAAGAAAATCACCCTTCATCTTCTCCTTGTCAAAGAAATCATATCTTTCATTTACTATAGATTCATAGCGACGACAGCGAAGGGCTTCCGCTTTCTCACGCATACGTTCGTTGTAGTCCTTTTCTCGTTGGTTCTTCGGCTTGGCATAGATGTAGATGCCGAGCGATTCATGACGCATGACCTTCATCGTACTCTCATCCCTATAGCCGGGATAGTAGTCGAGATAGAAGGATAGCTGTTCACCGCCTTTGATTTTGCGTGTGCGGAGTGTCACGGTCTTGCAGATGTTACTCATAATAATACTTTTAGGATTTTTACTTTTTACTGAATGCTGATGGCTGTTGCCGGCAATTCGGGTACAAAGTAACCGAATGGTGCACCCGTGATGATGAAAACTTATCGTAACTTGTGAATAATTGAGGAATAACTGGATTTTGCTCAAAATCGTGGATGTAACTTCTGTTTTCCATCGTCATTGAACCCGATAGGAACCAAATTGAGCCAGCCTCTCGGCCATTACCTTTTCAAGTTCCTCTTTGACGATGAGGTTTTGGACACCGACTTTTATCTTGGTTATTTTCTCTTTCTTGATGATAACGCAGATATTGCTCTTGGTCATACCGTATTTCTCGGCTGCATCTGCTGTGGTGCAATAGGCATCGCTTGCTTTCAAGTCAGGACGGAAGATGTCATCAAGATGTTTCTTTGAATAATAGGTCTTGCCATATTCTCGTTTGGTGGGAATATGGCGACGGTATGCTTGGGTGCGCAATGATTCCTTGGTTGTGGAGTAGAGAGTTTCCGCCTCCTCGGTCGTGATCCACTCTGTTAGGGCTTCTATCTCGGCAGTAACTCCGAAAAGTTCATCCATGTGTTTACGGCTATAATAGTTCTTCCCCGCGCTCTTGCACATGGGTATGTCGTTTCTCTTGGCTGATGTGTATAGCCATGACTCCCTTACCTTGTAGGTAGCCATGACATCCTCACCAGAGATGTATTCGAGCGGTTCGGAAAACCTCATACCTATTTTGGGTATGTGCTTGTTGTCTTTCTTTGATGAAAGGGAAGATGATGGAGTGGATGACCTTTTGCCTACTTTGTTTTGAGAAGACCCAGGTAACACTCTATGGTAGGGATTGCCAGCCAGCATCTGTTCGATGTCTGCCTTGCGGATGAATACCATTCTACTGCTGATGCGAGATGCTGCGAGTTTTCCTTCGTTAACCAATTTGTAAACGTACTGGCGCGTACATCCCATGAGGATGGCAGCCTTTGAAAAAATGAGATACTCCTGGCTTGCGATGTCTATGACAGGCTCTACTGCTTTGATAAAGTCCTGCTGTTTCTTCTTGAGCTGAGCCTTTGCCGACTCGGCACAATGTTCTGAGCAATACTTCTGCGAACCGCTGTTGCAAGTGAACTCCTTGCCGCAGAAAGCACATTTTCTTGTCTTTCTCATTCGATTCCAAATTATGTGGTTTTACATTCTTTTCGTATAAACCACCGCGCAGTAAACTCATGTAAACCGATGACAACCCTTGTCAACTCTTTCCACGATATTTCTTTTTTCAAACGAGACCATTTCCTTTCTTCTTTCCCTTTAGTATTCGAGTCAACCAAAGTAAACGTTTGTAAACCTTTGTCAACTCTGTCCACGAGATAGCAAAATAAAAGCTCCCTAAATTCTCCGCGGTAGAAATACGTTGCAAAAATAAGCGGAAAATCGGGAACCACCAAATAGCAAGTTCGAAGTGTTAAAATCTAAATATGCCTGTATTTCAATAGTTTATATTTAGTTAGTTTTTGTTGTTCATGGTAGTTTAGGAGTCTCTAAATACAAGGCGCGGATTCTTAACTCCTTCTCTACTCGCTTCTTCACTTCCTTCTCTATCTTGTCCTCAATAATCTGGTTGAGAGGACGGGAGAATGGATGCCAACCGTAATCGGCGTTCTCCTTCGTGTGACAGAACAACACCGTGCAAACTTCCAACAATGCCTCCAGACGAACCTCCTCGCTAGGATAATGGGTGAATATCCAATTGGTAAAACGGACAAACTCGGAGAGCAACATATGCTCGCCCTTGTTCAAATGGGTGAAGAAACTGCGGGTCAGGTGAAACTTTTTCTTGATATCACTCTTCTTCAACACCCAGGCACGCATGCCTTCGGTCAACTCATGATAAGTCGCCTTCTCTGAATAAATGTGCTTGGCAGACTTCACTAACTGGTTTGACAACTTGTCGAAACGCTGCTCGGCAGTCTTCGACGAAATCTCAGCCGCGAGCTTCAACTTCTCAGCGGCAGAAAGTAGGAATTTCTTTTTTCCATCGTTCCTTTTTAAACAAAATTAATACTTAAATTATTTATTTTTACCACAATGTGGTAATTTTCGATTTCCTATATCGCCCTTTTGTCGTATCTTTGCTGACAGTTACCGAATGGTGAACAGCGGGGTGAACACTTGCCCCAAGCATTCACCTTTTCGGCTCAGGGGTGAACCCTAGTAAAAAGAACTTTGTATATACAGCGCATGCTAGAAATATAAGAGTCTCTATTATAATGGGTTATATAGTGTTTTTAACACATTATTAACGCTAAAGGTTGGCATCGGGGTTCACCCTTCACCGACTTCATCGCCAAGTGTTCACCCACACTCTTTCGTAGAGTACGTTGCAAACAACAAAATAGAATATTAACAACTGATAATTTTAAAAAATGGAAAAAGAACCAAACAACTGCATGAATGAGGGTGCTACGATGCCATCGTACTTCCCTTGCATCAAATCTTCGGAGAGCCATCCACTCGCCGATTTCCTCAAACCTACCTACATGTTCCAGCTCGACTTCGACCATGTGAAGAAGGAAGATATGGTCATAGAGAAGGAACCTATCGAGCTGAACAGCGACGCTGCCGTCGATCCTACGGATACTTTCGAGGACTAAGTATCTTACTTTCAACCCGTAAGTATGTTACTTTCAACCCGTAAGTATAGTACTTAAACATCAAAAGCTATATGGATATAAGAAGCTATACGAAGCAGGAACTGGCTCTGCTCTATTTCCCCGATTCGTCACCCGTGGTGGCAAGTGCTCATCTGATGCGTTGGATTTGTCGCAATTCCGACCTTCTGAAGAAGCTTCATGAAAGCGGATACGACAAGAACAGCAAGGAATTCACACCTATGCAAATTTCCTATATTGGCTATTTTCTCGGCGAACCATAGGCTTCCAAGTATGAGAAAGTATGAGAAAGTGTGAGAAAGTATGAGAAAGTATGAAGTGGCGTTTTCAGATTTCGTATCTTTGCATTGTCATTCAAAGAGGATGATGCTCCTGCCCCATCGGGGTAGAAGGATACTATCACTAAATTAACCACTTTATGATTCAGTACGTGTTAAAAAAGAACATCAATGAGAAGATGCCGAATGCCTATGGCAAGTTCTTCGCCTATCCGGTCATCACTCAGACCTACGACATCGACCAGCTCGTAGATCACATGGCAAGTCACAACACCCCATTTTCGCGAGGAGCGATTAAGGGTATGATTACCGACATGGTAGCGTGCATCCGAGAGTTGGTGCTCCAGGGCATCGCAGTGAAGATTGCCGACCTCGCCATCCTCTACACATGGCAACATCATTCCAGCAACCAGCCATATAAGGGCATCTGCTCATCCTGCCCACTTCTCCTGTCTTCGCAACCTCTCAAGAAAGTAAGTAACATTCAGGGCCTCTAAAGCCCCCAAATCCAACCAGCTTTACAAGGCGATGGAGTCAGAATACAAGCGTAACTTCACCTGGCTCCTGCAAGGTAAGTTTACAAGCATAGAGGAGCACGTACGCGATTATACGCATGGTATTCTCATCAGTCTTGCCGACGAACCGATGGCTATCCATCTGCTGGTGCGCATCATCGTGAAGGCATACGCAGCCGGACTGAAGTGTGGCAGCAAGGAAGGCACTCAGCATCAGCTCCACATGCCTACCCTGCACGGTATGCTGCTGAACAATGTGAACATCCTCTTGAACGAGGCTCCGCTGAAGGGCGATCCTGAAGATCCTGTTGCCCTCTTCAAGGAGGCATGCAAGAATGAAGAAGAAAACATCAACGTTCTTTTCAACACATTAAACGATGCGATGAAAGAGCTGGCAGAGGAATAAGTTTTCCATCAAATTATACCGGAACTAAAATAACTGCACTTCAGCTGGGCAACGAGCGCACAACACGTGATATGCAAGCGCACAACAGCTGATATGCAAGCGCACAACAGCTGTTGTGCGGCTTTAGAAGCTGACTGTTCCGAAAATAAATAAGTAATATCCGGACAACTTTTACTATAAACGAGAACGACTTCTCACACTTATAAGCATTGCTGCCTATAATTGTGAGAAGTCGTTCTCATATATAATACAGTATCTTACTGCATATCATAAACTACCTGCATGAGCTTCTTACCAAGTTCATCAGCCTGCTCCATGGTTGAAGCCTCACTATATACGCGGATGATTGGTTCAGTGTTACTCTTGCGGAGGTGAACCCACTTGTCAGGGAAGTCAAGCTTCACACCGTCGATATCAGTAACAGTTACATCCTTCTCCTTGCCATACAGCTCCTTCACCTTGACGAGGATAGCATCTACATCTGTAGAAGCGGTCAGGTCGATGCGGTTCTTGGCGATGAAGTAGTTAGGGAAGCTGGCACGAAGCTCGCTCACCTTGCAGCCCTTATGAGCCAGACTGCTCAGGAAGAGAGCGATACCTACGAGGGCATCACGACCATAGTGGCTCTCAGGATAAATAACTCCACCATTGCCTTCGCCACCAATCACAGCGTGAACATCCTTCATCTTGGTGGTTACATTCACCTCACCTACGGCAGAAGCACAATATGAACCGCCATGCTTCTCGGTTACATCACGGAGCGCACGAGTAGATGAAAGGTTGCTGACGGTGTTACCTGGAGTCTTGCTCAATACATAATCAGCTACACTTACCAGGGTATATTCCTCGCCAAACATCTTACCATCCTCGCAGATGAAAGCCAGACGGTCAACATCCGGGTCAACAACGATACCCATATCATAGCCACCCTTCTTCAACTCATCCATGATGCCACCGAGGTTCTTCTCCAATGGCTCTGGGTTGTGAGCGAAATCACCGGTAGGCTCAGCATTCAGGAATGTATATTCTACGCCGAGGGCATCGAGCAACTCAGGGAGAATAACACCACCCACAGAGTTGATAGCATCTACACAAACCTTGAAGTGAGCATTCTTGATAGCCTCAACATCAACGAGCTTCAATGCAAGCACCGAGTCGATATGGCGCTTATTGAATGTATTATCTTCTGTATATTTACCGAGAGAATCAACATCAGCATACTCGAAGTCCTCCTTCTCTGCAATGCTCAATACCTCGCTACCATTGGCAGCAGTCAGGAACTCACCCTTCTCATTCAGGAGCTTGAGGGCATTCCACTGACGTGGATTGTGGGAAGCAGTAATGATGATACCACCCGCAGCACCACTCATGGTTACGGCAAGCTCAGTAGTAGGAGTAGTAGCCAGACCAATGTTCAAAACATCGTAGCCCATACCCATTAAGGTACCACAAACTACATTCTTAACCATCTCGCCCGAGATTCGAGCATCACGACCAACAACGATGGTATTACTCTTCGAAGCACCGCTACGACGAATGAATGTTGCGTATGCAGAAGTGAACTTTACGATATCGAGCGGATTCAAAGTATCGCCCGCTGGACCGCCAATTGTACCGCGGATACCAGAAATAGACTTAATTAATGTCATAATTATATCTTTAAAATGAATTATTAAGGAAAATTCTTCAACAAACCGGATTATCTTCCGCGCTGGATGAGCAAATCATAGAAATATGCATTCACACTACCCGAAGCGGTTGTAGTACCGTATGAATGAGGAATCAATAAGCGAACATGGGCAACACGCTCTGCATCGGTCTGAGGACGACCAACCTTGATCCATGTAAAAGGAACGAGCCATCCACTAGGTACGACACCACTGACACCATAAGACTGACTGGCATGAGCTGTAGCCATCAAACTGGTCTTGGTATCAAAAGTGGCCTGGAAGGTTCCGGTGGTATTGGTTACCGTCATCTTATCTATATAATAAGAATAAGCAGCTACCTTATTAGAGAGTGTCCATGAATCTTTACAGATCTTGGCACGGGTATTGACGTTATATTCATCGAAACGCACCAATACATCTGCAGTTTCACCAGATTTGATAAAATCGCCACAGCCCTGCTCCAATACCTGCATATACACACCATTACTGTTGAACAAGACATACTCGTTCTTGCCATTGGTATGCTCGGTAAGAGTCTTACCCTCTTTAAATCGCTTGGTAAACTCATCCTCTGAAATAACGGTGATATTCTCATTCTTCAGGAAGGCAGCGATAGAATCAAGCTCACGGTTACGCAAATCTGCGTAAGTCTCATTATCACTACATGCGGCAAACGAGAAAACGGCCGCAAAAGCTATTATTGCAAACAATAATTTCTTCATTACTATTACTTAATGTCTGAATTACTTTGTATTAAAATCTAAATTATTGCGCAAAGTTACAAAAAAGAAAAGACAACACCGAGAGGAATAGGAGGATTTTATTATAATTTATCACTTATTATCATCCAAATGCCTCTTTCGGGGTTGTTTCTTCTTATTTTTTCACTATTTGCCGGATTTATACCCGAAGTTTTACTTCAATAAATCGGCATATGCCATAATGGCTTTCTGGGCTACAAGCTCAGCTTCCTCGATACTGCAAAGCAGTTTTCCTCCCGATGCATTGAGATGACCGCCACCATTGAAGAACTGCTCTGCCATCTTATTGCATGGGAAATCATCTACCGAACGGAGACTTACCAGAATGCGGTTGTCGATGTCGGTATCCTCACGGAGAGAGATAGAAAGTTTATGTCCCTTGATGGTAAGAGGCACATTCACCAATCCTTCCAGATCGCCCTTGATGAAATCATAGTCCTTCAATTCCTTACGGGTAACGGTATAATAACTGGCATGAAGAGACTCAATGACCTGCAATTTCTCGTTCATCAGATGACCACGGAAGCGGACTGCAGACACACGGGCGTTATTGAATACATTGCGATAGATCTTATCCTTGTCGATGCCCTTGGTCAGGAGCTGGCAGATGATGTAATAGATGTCCGGATTAGAGGAATTATATGTAAATCCACCCGTATCCGTCATCATACCGCAGTAAACGCAGGTTGCCCAGGTCTTATCCAGCTCAGGGAAACCACCCAACTGCCATACCAATCGGAACACCAGTTCGCTGGCACTGCTGGCATGTGGCTGGGAAATCATCTGTTTAGCCTCCAGATTAGGAGCCAGATGATGGTCTATCACAATGCGCTGCGCCTTGCAGTCAGCAAGTACATGATCCATTTCATCAAGACGTCCTGTGCTGCCAAAGTCAACACAGAAGACGAGATCAGCCTCATCAAATGCCTGCTGCACCTTCTCGGGATGCTTATCATATCTTACTATGTCAATACAACCAGGCAACCAGGAAATGGCATCAGGTATCATATCCGGTACACAAACCATTGGCTCCTTGCCTAGAGAGCGCAAATAATAAGCCCATCCCAAGGATGAGCCAATCGCATCGCCATCAGGTGACTTATGGGCACAGATAACAATACGACGAGAAGCCGCTATAGTCTCTCGGAGAATAGCGGCTTCCTGATCTGATAATATGTTTAAATTAATATCCATCTAACTGAATTAGAAGAGTTTGTTTGGATATACACCTTCATCGATAAGACTCTGAATCTTATCTACAACACTCTGACGGTCTGCTGCATAAGTTACACCAAACCACTTACTTGTAGTATCGAGAACCTTTACTGTAGAAGTACCCTCGTTGATGAGCTTGTTGACCATCAATGGGATGAAGAATTCAGCCTTCTTGTTCTCCATATTCTTAGGATCGCTCAAGAACTCCTTGAAGTAAGCCTCACTGTGCTCGAAGTAATCAGGTGTGAAGCCCCAGACATTCATGGAAACAGGTGTGTTGTCCTCGACAGCAACCCACTTGCCTTCCTCGTCCTTGTAAGATACCTTACCATCGATGCGCATAATTTCAGTGCGCTCAACGCAAGTGGTCAGGTTTTCCTTATCATCCTTAGAGCAGATACCACGAGCTACAGTACCATTGTCGCTCAAGGTGTTTCCTACACGGAAACCAACCATAGCATAACGGTTCTGGCTACCCTCTGGAAGTTCAGAGAGGAACTTGCCCATTACCATGAAGCAATCGCGATTGTAGAAGTCATCGCAGTTAATTACACAGAAAGGTTCCTTGATGATATCCTTAGCCATCAATACAGCATGGTTAGTACCCCATGGCTTCTCGCGACCTTCTGGTACGCTGAATCCCTCTGGGAGGTCATCCAATGCCTGGAAGCAGAGCTCTGCAGGAATGTGGCCCTCATACTTAGAGAGGATTTTCTCACGGAACTGATCTTCGAAATCCTTACGGATAACGAAAACGATCTTTCCAAAACCAGCCTGAATAGCATCGTAGATACTGTAGTCCATAATAGTCTCACCATTAGGACCCAGACCATCGAGCTGTTTCAAACCACCGTAACGGCTACCCATACCAGCAGCCAAAAGCAATAATGTAGGTTTCATATTGTATATATTTTAAATAGTTGATACTAAAAGAATCCGATGCAAAAGTACAAAAAAATATGCACGTAGCGGAATTTTTCTATCACTTTTTTTGATTTACATCAACATTTCTCATTTTCTACCCATAACTCCGGGCAATTTGTTCTCTCAATTCACTAAAAAGGATAACCCACTGCCAAATGCAGGCTCTGATTTTTCTTGAAGCTAGGGATGTTATAGAAGCCGCTCTTGCCGGTATCGTATGGCAGATGCAAGCCGATTCCCCAATCTACACGAACCACGAACATGCCCATGTCGTAACGGATACCCACACCGGTGCCTACAGCCATCTGCTTATAGAACTCTCCGAACTTGAAGGCTTCATTCTCTGAGAGATCAGCATCCTTCATCCATACATTTCCGGCATCCAGGAACAGAGCACCGTAAAGGTCGCCCCAAATGCGGGGACGATACTCCAGATTTGCCTGGAACTTGATATCACCCGTACGCAGGATATTGGCATATTTATTACTCAGGTCACTATAATCCTGCTTTCCCGGACCGATACCTCGCACATTGAAGGCTCTGATGCTGTTGGCTCCTCCCACATAGAACATCTCGGTATATGGAGCCTGACTTGAGTTGCCGTAACTCCAGATGACACCTGCATTGAGATGAGCAACAAGGGTAGAAGTAGGATTCAACGTCCAATACTTCACGAAATCCGTCTCCATCTTAAAAAACTGAGAGTACTCATTCTTGAACATCGTCTTGCCATCCTCGCTCCATTTCTTACCCGCCAGGAGATAGCCCAGCGACAGGACATTACCTGCTTCGCTCACGGTAGTAGACCAGACTATAGGACTGCGATACTTCTGGGCACTGCGATAGGTATAGGTATAACTCATCTTCGGAATGAAGCGGTCAGCCATCGAAGTTGCCACATATACATTATTATTCATGATACTGTCAAACTTCGGTGAAGTATAATTCATATACTCATACGAAAGAATCAGCGGACTGAACGAATGGCGATGCTGATAAGAGGTAGCCCAATCGTAAGTCAGCTCTCCTCCTGCCACATGGCGACGGAAATAACCGGCACGGTTCAATATGTTCATAGACGCCTTCACCGTGGTGGTTGGCGTACCATAGTAACGACGGGGCATATGACCATTTCTGAATCTGCGCTCGTTCTGCGCCATCGTACGGAAAGCATTCCAAGGGGTTATGATACTTGGGAAGGAAAGTGAGACATCCGAACCGAATTCATACGAATTAATCTTGCTGGAACTACCTCCCTGCCCGTTGATGGTTTGCCATTCATGCGAACCATGGAAGTTGATATCAAGTTTCTCGCCTCCACGGAAAGCATTGCGCTTGGTTAAACCCACAACAAGTTCCGGACCTACTCTTCCCGTCGTCTTACCCTTGGCATTCGCCTCTATATAGAAGTCGTACGGTTTGTCAAACACCAGGTCGATGTTGGCATCCAGGGTGTCACGGTACTGAATATTTCCCAAACTGTCTATCACCTGGGTAGTACGGGGAACATACTGCACATTGGTATAACTGAAGAGTCCCATTGACTGCAATCCCGCCTTTGCCCTCGTCTCATCATCCACCATATAGAGTTTGCGAGGACGGAGTTTCAATTCTCTGAGCACCACGCCGGCACGAATCGGCATCTTCTTACCTGCATAGCGGAACTTCAGGTAGCGGCGCACGAAAGAATCGGTCATCTCCTCCATAAACTGCTTCTTGAAGTTGATGTTGATATTGCCGATATACCATTGGCGTGTTGCCTCAGGCTCGATACTGTCGACCATCGCCAGACGGAGATTCACCTTTCCTGGCGTATTTACCGTATCAGCAAGATAAGATGCATAACCGTTCTGATAGAAGTAATAGCCATGGTTACGGAAAAGTCGGGTGAGTCGCTGGCGCTCCTGTTCCAAGGACGAAACCTTGAAAGGTCGTCCCTTCTTGATGATAGCCTCCGACATGGTGGAGTCGATAAGTTGCCTGCCATGCTCAGGGAAATTGAGATAAGCGATGGAATCCAATCTCCACAGATGCCCCATATCCACCTTATAAGCCACCTTGGCTTCTTTCGGATTACTCTGGGTAAGCACCTCATAATCTACCTTGCCATTAAAATAGCCCAACTTATCGAGCTGATGTTCTGCCACCTGTGCTCTCAACTGCGGATTCACATTAGCCATCAATTTAGGCTTCGAGCCAAATACCTTGGTAATCCATCGCGAGAGTGCATCATCCGATTGGGAAAAGGCATTCCATACCCATAAGCGGAGAGGAAATGGTGTACGATAATAGCTGCTTCCCATGAAAGCACCCGTAGGCGCTGAAGCCAGTGCATACTCCATCTCCTCCTTCACCGAATCAGCATACGGATTCGCCTCATAATTGGTGTATTCTATAGGCTTCAATCCTGCAAAAAGCTGCTCGCCTTCCTTCAGGGCACTCGTTGAGGAGCACCCTGTAAACAAAAAGCTGGTCAGCATCACCGATACTGCTATATATATAATAAGGTGAAGTCGATTCTTCTTTCTCATATCACTAACTTATTTTACTTGGTCTTCAAAGGGTCGAACATCTGCGATGTCTTTGCCTTGTTTATCTTATCTTTCCCGGTTCCAGGAGATGCCAGAGAGTCTTTCCTGATTACCGATGCAGGCGAAGGACCTTGGGGCTGCTGCTTATCAGTCTTCAAGCGGAAGATATCCGTAAACTTGGAAAGCTTTCTGCGCCAGGTGAAACCACCGCCATATTCACCAATCTGACCGTCCAGCCAATCGTAGGTATTGGCATTGTAAAAGGCTCTTACATACATACTGGCTCCTTCGTTGAGTCGATACTGTACTTCCACATTATTAAAGAATGTCTCATTATTATTGGCATTCTCCAATTCGGCACCTGTTGATACCTGTCCGCCCACCGAGAAACTCAAGCGATTGTTAAAGAATCGCTTGGCAAACTTAAAGTTATAATCTGTATGGGTTGCTCCTGCTGCATTGGTCTGGTTATCAACAGACATACCGACATCAAGTCCGATACTTCTCATGGCTGTACCGGCAATGTTATTGATTTCCGAATTAAGGAAGGAAGTCAAGGCACTATTCATAGAGAACGAACTGGTAGAACCATTTGCCAGATACATTCCCGAAGCCAGCATCGTGATGGCTATCTTGCCTCGCTCCTCAACACTCATCGAACTCAACTCGTCCTGAACGGTCTGGTCGTTCGAAGCAGAGATGATGAACTGGATGCCCGGTTTCTCCAAGGTCTGGCTCAGTTTTACTCCGCACACGAAATCTACCGAACGTCCACTACCCTCACCCTCGTTGACGGTAGTCTTGATATTCTCAGTTGCCGTGATACTCAAGGTTGGATTAAACGGATCACCCGTGAACTGGATATAACTTCCGTCCTGGATATTGAAGGTCTTCAATGGAATGATAGGCAGAGAGTACTTCATCTCACCATCATTCAAGGTATATCGACCCGTCAATCTGATACCGTCAGCCGTATTGTACCGCATCTGCAAATTGCCTCCTCCCATCAAATCCACATAGTTGGTCTTATCTGCATTCAAGGCACACAAGATACGTGCTGACTCGTCGATAGACATGCTCAGCAACATATCAAAACCATCCAGTGCCGGTTTCTGGACCACAACTTCCTTACCGCTCTTAAAGTTGGTAAACTTCACGAGCTCATCCAGCTGATTATCGGTGGTCAACTCCGACTCACGCAGAATATAGGTCATATCGGTCTTACCCAATACATCCAGCTTACCCATCATCTTCAGATTAGACAAGGAGCCCTGCATACTTCCGAGGAAATTGACATAAGCCTTACCGAAAGCTTCAGAACGTGCATTCTCCTGAGCATCTATCAGCAGGAAGTCCTGCGCCCTCATACGGATATTGAGCTTCATATTCTCAACATCAGTAAAGTCGAGAGCACCCTGGATATTGAGCGGACTCTCATTATTGGCATACATCATGAAGTTCTCGAAGAGCAGCTTACTGTCTGTAATGCGCACCGGATCGTTGGCAAATCGCATGGAAATACCGTATGGCACACTTACCAGATAAGCAGAATCGAGATATACCTCACCATCGATATCAAGATTGCTCAAGGCACCCTTCATCTTCAAGGCACCTTCGCCATATCCCTTCAAACCAAGAAGCTGGTCGGGTACGAAACCATTGATGAAGTGAAGCGGGAGTTTCTCCAGTCCTACCTCTGCATCCAGATCGCCGGCACCTTCCGACTTGTATGTACCCGTAACAGTTGCCACCTCATCACCCTCATAGGTAAGGATAGCATCTACATAGTGAGAACCGTCACTCTTTGGCATATAGGTAAACTCTGAACCCACATTGCCCATCGGACATTTCTCGTAGGTCATATTATCAATCTTCAGATTAGAAGATACGGAGAGTTCCTCCTTAGTCTGGATTACGTGGAAGTCACCGTCCATGATACCCGTAATATCCGGCATATATGGAATCACACTCAGCACCTTGTCCAGATTGAACCTGCTCATGCTGACGGTGATATCCTGCAGGGCATCCTCGTTCTCATCGTTGGAATAGACACGCATACCCATATTGCCCGCTGCTGCCTTCAGCACCAGATCGGCAGATACACGTCCGTCATCACTCAACATCACATAGTTGGAATCATTGGCTACAAATTTCTTATAACCCAATATCGGATGCGTATCAATCAAGGAAAGTTTCACACCATTAGGCTGCAACATGGCAGCCAGTCCGACATCTACGCCCAACTTATTGGCTGCATCATAGATACGTGCCTTGACATTGGAACCATGCTCCTGAACCTCGCCATCTACCAAAGCACGGAACACATACTGCGGATTGTGCTTATTGTTCTGAACACGTGCCGAATAACGGATAGTATCTCCCTGCGTATGGACCAAGGCACGGATGGTATCCAGCTGTATGCCACTTGCTACCAGGGAATCGATATTCATATAACCTTCAAGTCCAGCCAAAGGCGAAGCATTCAAATCCATTTCTACCGACTTGAAGTCATATCCCATGTATTTGATGAAGCGCGAGATGAAATTATCCCTGCCGGTAGAAAGATAAATATGTCCGAGCGGGAAGCTGTTACGTATCTGCACCTGATCGATGCGACGGTTCTTAAACTGCTTCCACAATGCCTTCTGCAATCCCACCACTCTATCGAAGAGCATCTGATATCCACCATGCGCATCCATGTTCAGGCGGAAATCACCACAGGAAGCAATGGCATGGGTAGTATCCCTGGTGGTCAGCACATCCAGATTCACTCCTACCGGACGATAGACATTATCTCCTGCTCTTACGGTAATATCGTCCATAGAGGCCCATACCTTATGGTTATCCTTTAAATCAGAATGAATATCTATCTGTCCACAAAGTGAAACACCCACAGGCTTTTGGGTTACCTGTAACTGATACATGTCTGCATGGCGCACATCAGCCACCAAAGTAGCCTGCAACTTCTTGGTACTTGCCAAGGCACTCACGGCAATGACACCGTTCAGCAAATCGTTCTTACTATCCAGCGTGGCATGTATCTTACCATTAGCAACCTGCGCATCAGCCAAGACATCATGAAGATGATACTTGTCATAATGCACCTGATTCACTTTGACTTTCGCCATCAGTCGGGTACGTGGTGACAGGAAATCCGTGCCCACACCCTTTGCCTCTACAGCTCCGGTAAAAGTGTAGAGATCCTGATGAGGCAAGAAATGTCTGGCTTGGATGTTTGAAGCCTGCAACTTAGCCTGATAAGCCAGACTGTTCATGTCCAGGCTACCGTCCTTGCGGGTCCTGGCATCAACAGTAGCATCCACCTTCATGCTTCCCTTACCCTCGGTAAGAGCCAGCCTGGTTGCATATTTCGTACCATCAACCTTTACATTACCATTGATGCTGATACCGCTAGGAATACGGATTTCCTGAGTCAAGGAAGGATCAAGCATCGCCGTCACCATACCGAGGTTATAGGTACGGGCCTGCAAATCGACATTCGCCTTCAGATGGTCCATATCCATCAGATTGGCAATGGTTCCATCAGTACTCAACTGGAAAACCGTAGGCAGAGTCAACTTGACTCCCGAGAAGGAAGCACGCTGCATATTTCCCTTGAATGAGCCTTCTAACTTCATCGGATAGTAAGGCCATCTGTTCTTCATCTGCTTAGGCAAAGCATCACCGATCAAGAGGAAAAGATCTGAACGTCCCAAGGCTCCGTTGACACGAGCCATGATCTTGCCCGGATTCTTCTCAGCGAAGGCATTCATATCGAAATCTACCGAAGCCTGCAAATTAGAAACAGGGGTACGAAGATAGAGATCCGGCAACTGCATCTTCACAGAATCCATTACGAATCTGCCATAGAGCTGGTTGATTTTCAGTCCACTTTTCTCCTTCAACTTCGCTTCCTGAATCTTCACATCAATCCTGGAATCGCAGAAATAGAAAGAATCAGCCTTAACAGCCATGTCAGAAAAGGCAAGATGATTGAAATCCATACCCGGAACCGGGCGCTCGAAATTCTGATCGTAGTTCACCCTTCCGTTCTTCCAATCCAGATGCTGTATCTGATACAAACCTTTATACAGGTCGAGATAGGTGGTGCGAGCCAACGCATCACCCAAATAAGCATTCACCTGAAGTGTATCTCCAGGCATGTGTAGGGTAAAATCGGTATTCTTTAGTTTTAGCTTCTGGATATTGATTTTCCAGAAATTAGTACTTGGAGTCGTATCAGGTGGAACAGTATCACTCAATTCCACGGACAACCTGGCATCCTTTATAAGCGCATCATTTACATTCACACGCTCTTTTCCCAAATCGATGCCATGTGCCACCAATTGCAACTTGCCCACATCTCCCTTGATGCGGGCTTCATGAATGAAATTGGTAGTATTCACTTTCATCCTGGTGAAATTCAGTTCATCCACCATCACCTGATTGCTGAAGAGTGGAAGCAACTGCACATCTACCACCATCTTCTGGATGTCGGCAACAGTATCCTTTTTATTTCTCAGAGTAAGATTTCTGCTGTTCTTCAGCGAATCGACAGGTTGCAGTACCTTCACGCCTTCCACTCCCAATTTGAGAGGGAAAACGAGTTGTACATGCTCAACAGAAATATCCATGCCCGTCGATTCTGAAGCATAAGAAGCTACTTGCTTTACCGCCCAATTCTGTACAGGTGGCAAGTAAAGCAAAACGGTTAGCAACAATATAAGCAAGAAAGGAGTAAGGATTAGGACACTTACCCATTTCGCATACTTCTTCATAAGCATGGATATTTAATAGTTATGGAGCTATCGCTCTCCATAGATTATCATCAGGCAGAGGAGCTTCCACTATAATCGTTTCCTTAGATACCGGATGCACAAACTCTACCTTGTGCGAAAGAAGCGAGATACTGCCGTCAGCGTTGCTGCGGGGGGAACCATATTTCAAGTCGCCCTTGATTGGACATCCCATCTTAGCCAACTGACATCTGATCTGGTGATGACGTCCTGTCATCAGGTTCACTTCCAACAGAGTGTAATGATCAGTATGTCCTATCACCCTATACTTCAAAATCGCTTTCTTCGAATTCTTTACCTCATGATCGTAAGCATAGCTTTTATTCTGCTTTTCATTTCTTACAATCCAATGAGTCAAGGTTGCCTCAGTCTCTTTTGGCATGTTCTTTACAATTGCCCAATAGGTTTTGTGAACATCGCCATCACGGAACATCGTGTTCAGACGGCTTAATGCTTTTGAGGTCTTGGCAAACACTACGAGTCCTGAGACAGGACGATCAAGTCGATGCACCACGCCTAGGAATACATTTCCCGGCTTCTGGTATTTCTCCTTGATATATTGTTTTACCGTCTCTGAGAGAGGTTCATCGCCGGTCTTGTCGCCCTGCACGATTTCACCACTTCTCTTAGAGACGATAATTATATGGTTGTCTTCGTAAACTACCTGCATGTTTTAGCTAAAAAACGGATGCCAATAGATTACATGTTCATACCACCATCGATCTGGATAACCTGACCACTTACGTAGCTAGACATATCAGAAGCGAGGAAGAGACAAACGTTAGCGATATCCTCTGTCTGACCACCACGGCGCAAAGGAATCTTCTTCATCCAGTCCTTACGGATTTCCTCTGGCAACTGTGCAGTCATAGCTGTCTCGATGAAACCAGGAGCAACAGCATTAGCACGTACACCCTTAGGACCCAACTCCTGAGCAATAGACTTAGCCAAAGCAATCATGCCAGCCTTAGAAGCAGCATAGTTACACTGACCTGCGTTACCATGAACACCCACTACAGAAGCCATATTGATGATAGAACCACTGCGCTGACGGAGCATGATTGGAGAGCAAGCGTGGATAAAGTTGAAAGCAGACTTCAAGTTTACGTTCAAAACAGCATCCCACTGAGCCTCTGTCATACGAAGCATCAAACCGTCCTTTGTGATACCAGCGTTGTTAACGAGAATGTCAATAGAACCGAAATCTGCATGAATCTGCTTAACAGTCTTCTCTGTCTCCTCGAAATCAGCAGCATTACCTGCGTAAGCACGACATGTCACGCCAAGAGCCTCAATCTCCTTACGAGTAGCTTCCAAACCAGCAGCCATATCATCGTTGAGTACGAGGTCAGTGAATGCAATATTAGCACCCTCAGATGCAAACTTCATTGCGACAGCCTTACCGATGCCGCGTGCAGCACCTGTAACAAGGGCTGTCTTACCTGTTAATAATCCCATTTCTTTTATATTTAATTAATTATCAATAAATTACAATTTCAATCCAGATTTACCCAAGGCACCATATACTACCTTGGCAACAAGAGGTCTGCTGGATTCTACATTCAGTCCATGTCCCAATCGGCCATAGATGAATGGTACTTCCAAGCCCTTGATACAATAATGAGTAATATCTGCAACGAGATCAACATTATCAATGTCAAACTCACCGTCTTCCTTTCCTTCTGAATAAATCTTTCTCAGAATCTCAATTTCATCCTCATCAAAATTCTTGCGAGCCTTCTCTACCATCCAGATATTACGGAAAAACTCAGCTCGCAAATTACCATTACGAACTACAGTTTCCTTAATCATACTGAGATGTGTATAAATAAGCTCTATGATTTTATCTTGAGGACGCATTTTGCAAGAGGCAACTTCATCGAGTCTCTCAGACAAACGATCCAACTCTGATTCTATCACAGCATAATAGACATCTTCTTTTCTGCTAAAATACGTATAGAGCGTACGGCGACCCTTACCAGAAGCTACAGCAATATCATTCATAGTGGTATTTGCTATACCGTTCTTTGCAAACAGTTGTCGGGCGACATCTACTAACTTTTGTCTTGTTTTGGAAATTGACATATTGAAGTCCCTCCTAATTAAAATGATTGCACATAAAAATATCTGTGTGCAAAATTAGTAGTTTTATTCGATATATGCAAATATTTAGTGTTAAATTATAAATATAGGGATAAAAAAAAGAATCGGATAGAATGTTGAAGTACAACTTTCTACCCGATTTGCATTGTTGCGGCGGCAAGACTCGAACATGCGACCTCCAGGTTATGAGCCTGGCGAGCTACCAACTGCTCCACGCCGCGATATAATCAACTCATTTCTGAATTGCGAGTGCAAAGGTACAACATTCTTCGATAACCGCCAAATATTTCTAGCAAAAAGTTGTCTAATTAACAATATTTTAACACTTAACAAGAAAATGTAGTGATAAATGATAAATATCACCACAAATAGCTAATAAAAGGTTGTCTATCTAAAAAACAGAAAGAGACAGAAAACAAAATCCGACCTATCCCAGCGGGACAGATCGGACATATCAAAAATCAATTACTTATTCAAAAGCTTCATGACCTTCTCAAAATAGCGCTGGGTTCTCTTCACACTGTAGTGATTTCCACCATTCCAGGCACGAATCGCCTTCTCAATGCTATTAAGAGGATTGTGGACAGACTGCATCAGGAGAAACATCTCCTTAGATTTAGAAATACTATATCTATCTGCTAATGTGTAACGCTTCTTACTCTTCCTTTTCTTCAAGATGTCATTACACTCTGCCACTAAGATTGGGGTAATCTGCATAACACCAACAGAATTACCACTCTTTGCTTTGGGGTTACCCTCACTCTCTACCTGGATAATCGCTTCCATCACTGGAGTCCAATCGAAATCATTAGTAGAGGATACATTTCCATTTGTAGCAGCCGACGCTGTACATACTTTCATAACCAGCACCAAGATGCTGACCAATACCATTGTTATTCTCTTCATATTTTTTGTTTTATGGAACCTGAAAAGCTGAAATACAACATCAGTGATTTCGCGGTGGCAACTTGTGAGAAAAAGAAAGGCTGCTCACCTCAGTTCCGTTAGATACCTTAACGGATATCAATCTATGCGAAAACGCATAAACATGCTATCCTTATTCTTATCGTTTGCAAAGGTACAAAAAAAAATCGAAATATGCAAGTAATCTATTGATTATCAGCGCTTTTTTGAAGTTTTAAACACTTTATAACAAAACGTCTTGACATACATCAAGCAGGAAAAAGGAAAAAGGTAAAAGAGTAAAAGAGTAAAAGGGTAAAAGAGTAAAAGAGTAAAAGGGTAAAAGATTAAAAGGGAAAAGGGGAAAGGGTCGAAAAGTAAAAGAGTAAAAAGGTAAAAGGATAAAGCAGCTGAAATAATCTGCGTCATCTGCGAATTGAAAATCGGCGGCCGAAGGGAAAGCCAAATCTGCGTGACAAAAAGCAATCAGCGTGAGAAAACAAAATCCGCATGAAAACAAAAAAGCCCCGACTACTTTCGTAATCGAGGCTTCTGAAATTGAAAGAAGGCGGCTACCTACTCTCCCGCATTGCATTGCAGTACCATCGGCGCAAGTGAGCTTAACTTCTCTGTTCGGAATGGGAAGAGGTGGGACCTCACCGCAATAACCAC
>NZ_JBQKHJ010000006.1:0-157429 GCF_052118345.1 Prevotella sp. LCP21S3_D2
TTTTTGCAACACTAAGATAAGTGAAAATTCTGACATGGCAAAATCCTGGGCAACTTTTTGTTGCTCAGGAACTTATAAATAAAGTTAAATTATAGTGTTGCGGAATTAAGGATTCTGTAATGACAAATTCTTAAACTACAAAAACAATGAAGAAAATAAAGGCTATTTTATGTGTCTTCCTGTTGGCTTTGTTGATGACATCCAGCACGAAGACCACCACCATCTTTGTGATTGGTGATTCTACCGCAGCCGAGAAGGGCAATTACAAGACGAGTCCTGAGCGTGGCTGGGGTATGGTTTTGCAGGGTTGTTTCGATGACAGGATCATCGTAGACAATCATGCCGTCAACGGTCGCTCTTCCCTGAGCTTCCTCAACGAGGGCCGCTGGCAGAAGGTATTGGACAAGATCAAGCCGGGCGATTATGTCTTCATCCAGTTCGGACATAACGACGAAAAGCCGAAGCCAGACCGTCATACCGATCCGGGTTCCACCTTTGATGCCAATCTCGCCAAGTACGTGAACGAGACCCGTTCCAAGGGCGGCATTCCGGTACTTTTCAATGCCGTAGTACGCCGTTGCTATTATTCTGAGGAACTGAAGAATGATGATGATGAGAAACTGCGCAACAAGAAGTATGACGGCAAGGAGCTCATCAACAGCGATACCCTGATAGATACGCATGGCGCCTATGTGGTAGCGCCTCGTCATGTGGCAAAGGCATTGAATGTTCCTTTCGTTGATGCTACCAAGGTTACCCACGACATCGAGACCAGCATGGGCATCGAGGGCAGCCGCAAGCTTCACATGTGGTTCTTGCCAGGCGTGAACCCGCAGGTTCCCGCTGGCAAGAAAGACAATACACATTATAATATCTATGGAGCTCGCATCGTAGCCAACGCTTTGGCTGATGAAATAGGCAAGCAGGTTCCGGCACTCAAGAAACACGTCCGTCATTTCGACCATGTGGTATCCCAGGAGGGTAGAGGTGATTTCTTTACGCTTCAGGAAGCGGTAGATGCCATTCCGGCAGGCAAGAAGACTACCATCCTCATTCTGGGTGGTGACTGGAAAAAGCCAGTCCGCATGGATGGAAAGAAGATTAAGTTCGTAAAGTATTTCGGTGCAACCATCAGATAATGGATTCCTGCGCCAGCCATGCCTTGACGTCGAAGCAAGGTATCAATATCAATGAGGCCAATACCCATGATTTCGAGACCATGTTTAACAGACTGTGCACATCCCGACCAAAAACGACCGATATGTGGAGTCTTCTTGCCAGCTTTGCTGATGTAGCTGGGATCAATGGCAATAGCCCATCTTCCCTGTTTACCGAAGAAGCGTTTGGCAAGTGAGACATTAAGTTTGAGCCAGTCAATGCTTTTCGACTTTTTTAAGCCGAATGCGTTGCGATAGGTTTGCTCAACATGCGAGCCATACCTCCTCATTTGGGTGAAATTTATCTTTCTTGGTATTACCATGAACAAAATTATCACCTCGATGAGTATTTTCTCGAAACTTTTTGTTAACTTTGCATCCGAATCTTCAACTGCATCTTTAAAGATATCCATATATTGGTCAAGTCCTGTATTCATATAATTTTGCGTTTGTCTTGATTTGCAAAGTTACTGAAAATCAGCGACTTGACCAACTTTTTATAGTTAAGTTTTCATATGCATTTCTTAATATAAGTTATTGATTTACAGACGATTAAATATTAATTTAACGCAGTATTGACTTTTTAAAGTAGATTCAGTAATGGGATAATAAAATCTGTGTAAATCTGTAAAATCAGTGGGACTTAAAAAAACAATCAGTGGGACTTAAAAAAAATAATCCGTGAGAAAAAAATAATCTGTGGGGTGATGAAAAAAAGCCCAGAGCAGAAAGAATCTGCCCTGGGCAATATTTCCCATGAAAAACGGGAGGTGCTTTTACTTGAAATATCTCTTGTAGAGACCAGCGAAGCCAGCGCAGTGGCGAGCCTCGTCCTTAGCCATTTCGTGAACTGTATCGTGGATGGCATCAGAACCCTGCTCCTTAGCGAGCTTGGCAATGCGGAACTTATCCTCGCATGCACCCTTCTCAGCAGCGATACGAGCCTCGAGATTGCTCTTTGTATCACCCAGAACCTCACCCAGCAACTCAGCAAAACGAGATGCGTGGTCAGCCTCCTCGAAAGCATAACGCTTGTAAGCCTCTGCAATCTCTGGATAACCCTCACGGTCAGCCTGGCGAGCCATGGCAAGATACATACCCACCTCGCCGCACTCACCTGCGAAGTGATCCTTCAAACCCTTGATGACCTCCTCATTGACGCCATCCTTATATGCCTGACCGAGAACGTGAACTGTAGCGAATGTCAAATCCTCATCCACTGCATCCTCCATCTCCTTGAACTTGCTGGCTGGAGCCTTGCAGATAGGGCACTTCTCTGGTGCCTCTGTTCCCTCGTAGATGTAACCGCAAACGGTGCAAATAAACTTCTTCTTCATAATGTTAATGTTTTAAATGTTATTGTATATAATATGAGTTAATTCAACTTCTTGGCACATTCAGCGCAGATGCCCTTATAGTAGAGCTGCTCTTCCTGTACGATGTTGCCATTGATCACCTTGTCGCTTTTCAGTGATGGTGCCTCCTCGTCGAAGAGGTCGATGATCTTACCACATTGCTTGCAGAAGAAATGGACATGACTGTCGGTATTGCCATCATAGCATACACGATGGTCGTCGATAGTAATCATCTGGGCAGCATGCTTCTCACTCAACATTCTTAGTGTATTATAAACTGTGGTACGACTCAACGTTGGAAGCTCCTCGCAAAGAGCCTGGAACACATCGTCGATTGTTGGGTGGGTAGGATGCTTAATCAGGTAATCCATGATGGCTAGTCTCTGTACCGAAGGACGAACGCCACTCTCCACCAACCTAGTGTAAGCTTCTTTCTTCTTCATGCTTTTTATTTATTACTGTTGTTGATTTTTCTGAGTGCAAAGGTAATATATTTATTTTTAATAACAAAATAATTCTGTAAAAAATCCAAATAATTTTAGGACTTTTTACAGAATTAATTGAATTTTCACTTTTCCGGGGTCGATTTTACTGTTTTTCCTGGAGTTTTTCGATGAAAGCCTTCATTTCAGCCTCATGTTCCTTTGCCTTGAGGAAGAGGTGCCACTGGTTCTGGGCTCTAACCAGGTTGTGCTCAGGATATTTGCACTTCCAGTAGTGGTCGCCGTTGAGGTAATCCCAGAGGAAGCGCACTGCCTGCATGTATGGGAAGAGCTCGGCTGCATGAGGCAGGAGGGAAATCTCAAGAGGGGAGAGGAAGGCTGATGCTGACTCCACGTAGCCACGGGTGAAGGATTCGAAGATGTCCATGCGGAAATCTATCTTCCCGAACTCAGGAGAATCCTCGGCGATGGTATTGGCTGCCGTACGGAGGAAATCTCCATAATCGCTCACGAAGAGGGATGGCATTACTGTATCGAGGTCGATGACGCACAATACGCGGCCCTCCTCATCAAACATCATGTTGTTCACCTTTGTATCGCAGTGGCAGACGTGCTTTTGCAGCTTTCCTTCACGGAAGAGGCGCAGGCAGAGACACATCTCGTCCATATAGCTCTCTATCTCTGCGATGAAATCCTT
Source organism: Prevotella sp. LCP21S3_D2 (assembly GCF_052118345.1). Classification (NCBI taxonomy): domain Bacteria; kingdom Pseudomonadati; phylum Bacteroidota; class Bacteroidia; order Bacteroidales; family Prevotellaceae; genus Prevotella; species Prevotella sp. LCP21S3_D2. The sequence continues at coordinate 3,653 of NZ_JBQKHJ010000006.1, forward strand.
CACGCCCGCTGCGCGTCCGGCACGGTCTTCCTTTACAGCCTGGCGCAGCTGGTCGCGGCGCAGTTCCATGTTGTGGAAATCAGGGATGGTTTCGCCGAGGCGGTCGGTGATGTCGGTGAGCTGTGCCTCGAACTCGCCGAAGGTCTTGCCGGCGTAGTAGGAACTTTCCGGGTTGACAGCTTCCTGGGTGATGGCACGAGGGATGAAGACGGAGATGCGCCAGTACTGCTGGTCCTGGTCCTTGACATAGGTCTTGCCGTCGTGTGCCTTGACGAAGGTGAGTACCTTGCGGTCGATATCGTCAGCGCCCTTTGCTTCGAGCTGCTGCCGGATGTGGGTGGTCACTTCCTCGATGTTGCGCTGCAGGAGGTCAACATCGGTGAAGATGGCGTTGTTGATGCGCTGCAGAACGTAGTCGGGTGCATCTTCTTCCTGGGTTGTCACCTTGTAGGTGTCATTGATGAGTCCGTTACCGAGGGGTTTCACTTCACTTACAGTTCCCTTGATGTCGAACTGCTTGAGGATTGTCGAAAGATCTTTCATGTTAGTTTGGAGTTTAATTATTTATTTTAAAGCTTTTGCTCTTACAGGGCGTCGTTTCTGATTGAATTTTAAACCCAGGGCGCTGCCCTGGGCTAGGAGCTTCTGCCCTTTCAAATTATCTTAAATCGATGACCTCTGCATTAGGGAATTCCTTGCTGTTGAAGGTGAAGGCACTGTTGGCGATGTTCTTCGCCTTGAAGCCATAGATATTGATGGTGCTCCAGGTAGAGCCCTGGCGCATCTTCACCTGCGAAGGCACGTGGGTCTTCTTGTTGATGGTGATGTACATCTCTGCCACGGTGCGCTTCTGGTTGTTGGCTACGAGGTGAACCTGGTAGTTGCCGCCCACGGTCTTGAGGGTGCTCTTGTAGCCTGTCTTGTAGATATTGATGAAGGTATATGGATTCATCGACATCTGCTGTGCCTGGGTAGGGTTGGTGACGTTCACCTCGTTGGTCTTCTTCATGTACGACCACTGTGTCTTTCCGTTATACCATACGATAGCCTGCGGCGTGCGGGCGTTGAACTTATTGCCCTTGATGGCAATAGAACCGCTGGTGGAACCATATTTAGGGCTTGACAACTTGAAGCTGGCGCTGGCGCCCTTCTTGTTGCCCACGATGGCAGCTGTCTTGTTGAGTACCTGCTGGGCGGTCTGTGCCATAGTGCCCAGGCTCATCATCGCTACGAAAGCGATAGCTAGAAATTTTTTCATATCCTTACTGTTTATGATGTATGTTAATTGTATATGAAGCCGTAAAAGCGACCTTCAGATGATTAGACGCTTCTACGGCTTCAAGGTTTAATGATTTTATGAGTTTCTGAGCTGGAGCAGGAGGTTGTTGAGCTGATTCTCATCCTGTATCAGCACTTCACGCGGCTTGCTTCCCTGGGCTGCACCTACGATGCCGGCTTCCTCCATCTGGTCCATCAGGCGTCCGGCACGGTTGTAGCCGATGCTGAATCGGCGCTGGATCATGCTGGTAGAACCCTGCTGGGAGAGGACGATGGCATGGGCTGCCTCCTCGAAGAACGGATCCAGATTCTTGGTGTCCACTGTGCCGCCGGAAGGACCACCCTCGTTGTTGGCTGGCTCTGGCAGTTCCATCGGCTCAATAGGACCAGGCTGCTCCTGGATAAACTCGTTGATGCGCTCAATCTCAGGCGTATCAACAAAGGCACACTGCACACGTACCGGCTCCTGACCGTTGAGATAAAGCATATCACCACGACCTATCAGCTGGTTGGCTCCGGTGCGGTCGAGAATGGTCTTCGAGTCGATGGCAGACGTCACCTTGAAGGCTACGCGGCCAGGGAAGTTTGCCTTGATGTTACCGGTGATGATGCTGGTGGTAGGGCGCTGAGTGGCGATGATCATGTGGATGCCCACGGCACGTGCCAGCTGGGCGATGCGGGCGATAGGAAGCTCCACTTCCTTGCCGGCGGTCATGATCAGGTCACCAAACTCATCTATGATGACTACGATGTATGGCATGTACTCATGTCCATCGGTCAGTCGCAGCTTATGGTTGATATACTTCTGGTTGTATTCCTTGATGTTTCGGGCTCCCGCCTTCTTCAGCAGGTCGTAGCGGCTATCCATCAGGACACAGAGACTGTTGAGGGTGCGTACTACCTTGGTTACATCGGTGATGATCGGCTCGTCCTCGTCAGCCAGTGCCGCCATGAACTTGTTGGTGATGCGCGAGTAAACGCTGAACTCCACCTTCTTAGGGTCGATGAGCACCAGCTTGAGCTCGTTAGGGTGCTTCTTATATAATAAGGAGGTGATGATGGCATTCAGACCCACAGACTTACCCTGGCCCGTAGCACCGGCAACGAGCAGGTGAGGAATCTTGGCAAGGTCTACCATGAACACTTCGTTTGTAATCGTCTTACCCAGCGCGATAGGCAGCTCCATCTTGGTTTCCTGGAACTTCTTGGAGTTCAGTGTGCTCTCCATGCTCACAATCTTAGGGTTGGCGTTAGGCACCTCGATACCGATGGTACCCTTGCCAGGGATAGGAGCAATGATACGGATGCCGAGCGCCGCAAGACTCAGGGCGATATCATCTTCCAGGTTCTTGATCTTGGAGATGCGGACGCCCTCGGCAGGCTGAATCTCATAGAGGGTGATGGTAGGACCCACGGTGGCACGGATGGTCTTGATCTGTACGCCGAAGTTGCCGAGCACCTCGATGATTCTGTTCTTGTTGGCGCGCTGTTCCTCCTCGTCGATGGAAACGCCGTCGTCCTCATATTTCTTCAGGAGATTGAGGGTAGGGTATTTGTATCTTGTAAACGGTTCCTTCGGATTGATAGGCGTATTGAGCACCTCGGCACTGCTGACTGTATTTCCCGATGCCTTTTCGTCAGAGGCAGCCACGGAGATATCCATGTTGAGCGCCTCGCTGGCAGCAGCCTTCGTCTCCTCATCTTCCTGTTTGGCTCTTGCCGCACGCAGCTGACGCTGCTGTTCCAGGAAAGAAAGTGGTTTTCCGGCAGTCTCTGCATCGGTCTGCTCTTCAGTAGCATTCTCCTGACTGTCGGCAGCATCAGCCGTTTCAGCGGTCTGAGCCTGCCCGTTCTCCTGGCTTGCAGGCTCTGAGAAGGTCTTGTCAGGGGCTACGTCCAGGTCGATGACGGTAGGTTGCTCATCGTCCTTGTATTCTTCCTGTTCCTCAGGCTGTTCCTCGGCCTGCCCCTTGGCAGCATGCGCATAGGCCTCGTCGATGGCGTTGTTTTCTGCCTTGTTGTCGTGGTTGGTAATCTCGAACTTCACCTTATTAGATATATATCCGATAGGGTTGAGCGCCTTTCTGATGATGGTGATGGTCTCAGACGTGAGATAGGTGAGGAAGGCGATAGCCACGAAGAGGAGGATGGCGGTAAGTCCCGGAGGCCCCACTACGTTTTCCAGATTCTGTACCACGAAGAGTCCATGCTTTCCGCCGGGATTGAAGATGAGTCCACCCATGATAGGAGTGAGGAACTTGGCGAAAGTGACAGACGACCATATCATGACAATCATCAGGCAGAAGAACCATTTCCAGAGGTTCACCTTGTATGCATTCATGAGCTGCAAGCCAGCCATGATGATGTAGCAAGGCAGGAGGAATGCCGGGAAACCGAAGTTCACGGCTATGAGCCAGTAGGAGATGATGGCACCCAGGGAGCCGCAGTAGTTCTGGAACTGCTGCTCGTTGTTGGTCCATTCGCCTGCTTTCAGATTCTCCAGTATACTCTGGTCGGCATATCCCGTGTTGAGGAATGAAACCATAGCGATGATGGTGACAATAGCAATACCAATCAGCGCCAGCCCTAGGAAAAAGTCGGTGATAGTATTGTTAAAAATATATTGCAAACCTATAGCTTCGCCAAAAGATTTAGCTTTGCGTTCTGTTCTTTTTTTAGCCATTTTTTTTGTCTTTGAATATTTTATCTGCAAAATTAGCGAAAATAAATGAAAAAACCTCTCTTTTCTCAGGTTTTTTTTTTAATTTTGCAAATTGTAAAGAATAAAATGAGTAATGAGGATTATTTTCACTAAATTCGATAAGAAATCAATAAACAGTTTGCCGAGGATTCTCTTCCCAGGTAAAATCGTACTGATTGACAAGGCTGAAGACACAGAAGAAGCCGTAAATTTCCTCCTGAGCCAGCCCATTCTAGGTGTAGATACGGAGACCCGTCCTTCGTTCAGCAAGGGCAGGGGATTCCAGGTTTCGCTGCTCCAGGTGAGCACCCGTGATACCTGCTATCTCTTCCGTCTGCATCTGACGGGCATTACGCCTGCCATCATCCGGTTCCTGGAAGACAAGACGGTGCCCAAGGTGGGATTGTCATGGCATGACGACCTGCTGCAGCTGCATAAGAGGGCTGAGTTCAAGCCGGGATATTTTATAGAACTGCAGGACGAGGCGAAGAAGTTTGGACTGCAGGACATGAGTCTGCAGAAGCTTTATGCCAACCTCTTCCATCAGAAAATCAGCAAGGCACAGCGGTTGAGCAACTGGGAGGCTAGCGAGTTGAAGGACTCGCAGATGGCGTATGCTGCCACGGATGCCTGGTGCTGCATCAATCTCTATGAAGAACTGCTCCGACTGAAGCAGGAGGGAGATTATGAGCTCGACGAACTGTAGAATTCGGAAATAAATAACTCAACTTTCACATATCAGGAAGTTAAAGGAGTTAAGGAAGTTAAGGAGTTAAGACGTATGTCTTGCAGCTTAAAACCTACGCCAAAAAGACTACTGTCTTAACTCCTCAGCGACCGTAGGGAGCGATAACTCCTTTAACTTCTTTAACTCCTGAACTTGCGAAACTTGAATTGTAACTAATCAATATATATAAATATGTATAAGAGCATATATTTGAAGAAAGGTAAAGAGGAATCGCTCAAAAGATTTCATCCATGGATTTTCTCCGGTGCCATCCAGGCGATGGATGAAGGCATCGAGGAAGGAGAAATCGTTAGAGTGATTACACGTGGGGGTGATTTCATTGCCGTAGGCCATTATCAGATCGGTTCTATCGCCGTGCGCGTTCTTTCCTTCAAGGATGTAGAAATCAATGAGGAATTCTGGTGCTCACGCCTGGAGTCGGCATATAAGATGCGAGTGGCTGTGGGTATCGCCGAGAATCCTGAGAACAATACTTACCGTCTGGTGCATGGAGAAGGAGATAACCTGTCAGGACTCGTCATCGACTGCTACGGACCTACTGCCGTGATGCAGGCTCACAGCGTGGGCATGCACGTATGCCGTATGGAAATAGCCAAGGCACTGAAGAAGGTGATGGGAGACGAACTGCAGAACATCTACTACAAGAGCGAGACAACCCTGCCATACAAGGCTGACCTCAGACAGGAGAACGGATTCATCCTGGGAGGTGATGCCGACGACGTGGCGGTAGAGAACGGACTGAAGTTCCATATCGACTGGCTGCGCGGTCAGAAGACCGGTTTCTTCGTAGACCAGCGCGAGAACCGTTCGCTGCTGGAGCATTATGCCAAGGGCAAGAGCGTGCTCAACATGTTCTGCTATACCGGCGGATTCTCTGTCTATGCCATGCGTGGTGATGCCAAGGCAGTCCATTCCGTAGACAGTAGTGCCAAGGCCATCGAACTGACCAATGAGAACATCGCCCTGAACTTTCCTGGCGATGGGCGTCATCAGGCTATCTGCGAGGATGCATTCAAGTATCTCGATGACCACGACCAGCAGTATGACCTCATCATCCTGGATCCACCAGCTTTTGCCAAGCACCGTGCAGCCCTGCATAATGCCCTGAAGGGATATACCCGTCTGAACGTGAAGGGACTGCAGCGCATCAAGAAGGGCGGTATCCTGTTTACATTCAGCTGCTCGCAGGTGGTGACGAAGGACAATTTCCGCAATGCCGTCTTTACGGCAGCAGCCCAGGCTGGCAGAAAGGTGCGCATCCTGCACCAGCTGCATCAGCCTGCCGACCATCCTATCAATATCTATCACCCGGAGGGTGAGTATCTGAAGGGACTGGTACTTTATGTGGAGTAAAAAACAGAAGGTTATGAAGAGATTATTATGGATCACGTTGGTGAGTGGCTTTATTTTTGGAATGTGCAGTTGCAGCGATTCCCAGCAGGAACGCCAGCGGCTGAGCAAGCAGGAACGTGCCCGTATGGACAGTATCGACCGGGCTGCGCTCAAGGTGGGCGTGATGCCCACCCTGGACTGCCTTCCCGTATATCTAGCTTATGAAGACAGCCTCTTCTGCAAGCAGGGAGTGGATGTTCATCTGCGCTATTATACGGCACAGATGGACTGTGATACAGCCCTGATGAATGGCAGGGTAGAGGGTTCCATCACCGACCTGATCCGAGGAGCCCGAATGGTAAGGAAGGGCATTCCGCTCACTTATCCTATCGCCACAGATACCTACTGGCAGCTGATTACGAACAAAAAAGCCCGTATTGCCGACCTGAAGCAGTTGAGCGATAAGATGATAGCCATGACACGCTATTCGGCTACCGACTATCTTGCCGACCTGGCAGTAGACAGCGGCAAGCCGAAATATGACGTGTATCGTGTGCAGATAAACGATGTGAATCTTCGTCTCCAGATGCTTCTCAACAACGAGATGGATGCCATGCTCCTGCCGGAGCCTCAGGCAACCAGAGCCCGTATGGACAAGCATGTGGTATTGATGGATAGCCGCGACAAGAACCTGAACCTGGGTGCTTTTGCCTTCCGCGAGAAGGCGCTGAAGCAGCCGGGACGCAAGCAACAGCTGCAGAAATTCATCCAGGCTTACAATATAGCTGTGGACAGCATCAACTCCAAGGGAGTGAAGCATTACTCCAAGCTTATCAGTAAGTACTGTCATGTAGATGAGAAAACAATTGGCAACTTGCCTAAAATAAAATACAACCATGCATTGGAACCTCGCCGTCGTGACCTTGAGGCTGCAGCTCGTGTGGCTAAACATTAATCTATAAAATCAAGAAAAATGGAAGAAAATGACATTAAAAAGTTGAGAAAGATACCTGGTTTTGGGGACCTCAAGTCTTTCCGTTTTCTGGTAGAGAAAATGTATACGGAACTCGAAGCCCAGCCAGAGAAGGAGAAGAAGATGGTGGCTCTGCTTCTGGGAGAGTCATTGCATGAGCTGGATGTACTGGGGAAGCATGCCTTCTCGGCAACTCATCCGATAGACTTCAGTGTTGTGTACAATACCTACGAGCATTTGTATACGATTGTTCAAAAATACAATTATTTGCTCATGCTGAGTAATGATTCCACTCTTTCAGCCCTTCGTAATAGAGGTAAGAAGCTGGGAAATCTCAGCGACCTGAAGGAGAAATTGGTTTCTGCCTTGGCAGATGTGGCTATGCTCTCTCTTGACGAGGGAGGTTCGAAAAAGAAGAAGATAGATCAGATGATTGAGACACAGAAACGTCTCAACGAGTTGCGCAATGTCATCTTCTCTTATATCACAAGCTCACCTATGTGGGATGAAGACGAGGCGAAGGAGTATCAGGAACTGCTGCATTCCAGAGCCGTCGATTCCGTCACAGCCCAGCTCATGGTGAGTGCCATAACCCTTTCCTGCCTCTACTTCTTTGACCGTAAGAAGTTCAAGTTCCTTTTCAAGCTGGCTAAGGAGAGCGAAGACATGCAGGTACGTGTACGTGCATGGGTGGGCTGGGCCTTGTGTTCCAGTCAAGTTCCAGGCTTTATGGTAGAAGAGTGCGCCAAGGATATCGAGTCGCTGAAGGAGGATGAGGAAGGCAAGAAGCTGCTGCTCCTGATTTCCAAAATCCTGCTACGTTCCCAGGATATGAAGGAGGATAGCGAAGCGATGATGAAGAACATGTTCCATAATATGGCGGACAAGTTAAGTCATGAAGATATTGACTTGGAGGGGAAGTCAAGCTTCTCTTTTATCCAGAAAGATGATGATGAGGATGAGCTGGAAGACGGTCGTGATGTCGACGAGACGGTGGAATTGCTGGAGGATGGTGCTGACATCTATTTCACGCAGTTTAGAGAAACCAAGAAACTGGGCTTCTTCCATTCCATGTACAACTGGTTCATGCCGTTCTATTTCGAGTCTCCACTTTATCTCTCCGTTCAGGAGATGGCGGGTGACAAGGAACGCAACCTGCATCTGCTGCTTGTGAATGGTACCGCCTGCGACAGCGACCGCTATAGTCTGCTTCTGATGCTCGAAAAGGAGAAAAAATCCTTTACAGAGGCGCTGGAGAACATGGCTCCTGATGAGATAGCAGAAGAGTATCTGAACTCGATGGATGAAGATGAAGCCGTAGGGTTTAATGAAGAGGAGAAAAAGTATTTGGAAAAGAAAAAAATACATACTGCGGTGATCTATTACATCCAGGATCTTTCCCGTTTCTTTAACCTCGCTCCGATGCGCAAGGCGTATGGCAATAGCATCAAGATGGATGCTGAAGACGAACTGTATACTACTCTTGTGCTGCCTATCTTTAAGGATGCTGCATTCGACGAGCTGCGCTACAAGATGGCGAGATATTGCTTCAAGCGTAATTATAAGAATTTCATCTTCGACCTGATGGGTAATCATTATCCAGACACAGTGGAGAGTCATTTTCTGCTGGCATGGGCTGCTGTGAAATCCAAAGCTAAGGAGAATGTTGTTCTGGCTTATCCTCATATTGATTATCTGATGAAGAATGAGCCCGGACAGTTTCAGCTGGTAGAAATGGCTGTGGACTTTTACGAGAAGGTTGCCAGCTACGAGAACGTGAGCGCCTATCAGAAAGCTGTGGACTGCCTGACTCATCTGATGGAAATCAAGAAAGATGACGAGAAGGCGCTCTTATGGTGTAAAAAACGTCTGGCTAAGATCTATGTCTTGATGGAACGATATGAAGATGCCGTCAAGCTGTTTTACGAGATTACCTATCTCGAGCCGGACAACCTGACTGCGACTGCTAATCTGGCTGAAGCACTTCTCTATATGGACGGTGACGATCAGAAGAACCTGGAAAAGATTGAGAAAATATTGAAGTCAGGAAAGGAAAAATTGATGAATCTGAGAAGGGATAACTTTAAGTTGGACAGTTTCCCAGACGATCCAAAGGAAGGAATGGCAACTTTCTTTTCTGCCATGTCTGCTTGCTTAAATATGGACTTCATGGTAGACTTTGAACTGTATAAAGTGGACGGCATGCTTTGGTGGGCTCGTGACGATCGGCAAAAGGCTATGAAGTCTTGGCAGAGAGCCTATGAAGCTAGAAGCATGGCTCATCAGGAGGGTCCGTTATTTGACGAAAAGCAGGGAAAATGGTTGTCTGCGCATGGAATAAATGAAAATATGCGTATCTATTTGGAAGAATTGATGGCTCAAAAAATTCGTCAAGGTATGAAAAAAATGATGGATCAATTTAGACATGATGAAATGAAAGATAATGGCGAATAATAATATAGGTAACAATAAAAAGGGGCAGCAAGCTCCGATAGATAATAATTATGCGCATCTTCAGCCGCAGGCGATAGATGTGGAGAAAGTGGTGCTGGGTGCCCTCATGGTGGATTCGGACGCCTTCTCCATGGTATCCGAGGTGTTGAAACCCGATTCCTTCTATGAGCCTCGTCATCAGAAGATTTACCAGGCTATCCAGACCATGAATATGGAGGAGCGCCCGGTGGATGTCATGACACTCACAGATGAGCTGGCGAAGATGGGCGAACTGGACAGAATAGGCGGACCTGCCTATCTGATGGAGATTTCTTCCCAGGTGGCTTCGGCTGCCCATATCGAGTCGCATGCCAGAATCCTGGCGCAGAGATATCTGCAGAGACAGCTCATTCATTTTGCCGGTGGCATCGAGACCAAGGCGTTCGACATGAGCGTGGACGTGGATGAACTGATGCAGCAGGCAGAGGGTGAACTCTTCCAGATTTCGCAGAACAACATGAAGCAGGATTATACACAGATTGATCCGGTCATCAAGGATGCCGTGGATATCTTGCAGCGGGCTGCGCAGAACAAGGGAGGTTTGACTGGTATTCCTACCGGTTATCACGGTATGGACGAGATGACTTCCGGATGGCAGGATTCCGACCTCGTCATCATCGCCGGACGTCCTGCCATGGGTAAGACTTCCTTCGCACTCAGCATTGCCAAGAACGTGGCGGTGGATTATCATATTCCTATCGGATTCTTCTCCCTTGAAATGAATAACGTTCAGTTGGTGAACCGCCTTATCTCCAATGTATGTGAGATTTCTGGTAAGAAGATACTGAACGGTCAGCTCGATCCAAGCGAGTGGGAGAGACTGGATAAGAAAATCCGTGACCTGACGGGGGCACCTATTTATGTTGATGATACGCCGGGTCTTTCGGTTTTCGAACTGCGTACCAAGGCTAGAAGACTGGTAAGAGAGAAGGGAGTGAAAATGATCATGATTGACTACCTGCAGCTGATGAATGCCAACGGTATGAAGTTCGGTAGCCGTCAGGAAGAGGTTTCTACCATCTCACGTTCGCTCAAGGGACTTGCCAAGGAGCTGAATATCCCGGTCCTGGCTCTCTCACAGCTCTCACGTAACGTGGAGAACCGTGAAGGTCTCGAAGGAAAGCGACCTCAGTTGAGCGACCTCCGTGAATCCGGAGCCATCGAGCAGGATGCCGATATGGTACTCTTCGTTCACCGTCCGGAATACTATCACATCTATCAGGATGAAAAGGGAAACGACCTGCATGGCATGGCGCAGATCATCATCGCCAAGCACCGTAAGGGTGCTACGGGTGATGTGCTCCTGAACTTCCGTGGCGAGTTTACACGCTTCCAGGACCCTGAAACTTCGTTCGCTCCTATCCAGGAGGGTGGCGAAATCATGGGCTCCAAGATGAATGCCGGAGGTGACGACAGCCAGTTGCCTCCTCCTCCTGTTCCTAATGGTCCGTTGCCATTCTAGTTTTGGATTCGTAGCCATTCAGGTCTTTTTTGCTGCTTTTTACTGCATAAAGGCGCAATTTTAGCGCATTTTTGCGAGAAAAGTGCAGGAAGAATAGTAATTTGTTAGATTTTCTATTAAAAAAGTTATAAATTGTTTGCGTATATCAAAGAAATATATTACCTTTGCAAGCGATAAAAATATAACATAAAAAATAGAAAGATATGAGAGCAATAGCGTTGAATATTACAAGCATTATTATTCGACTTCGACTACAGACTGTGGGCGGAAGTGATAAGGTGTGCGTATAGTTCATCGGTTTGGATATATGAAGCCTTTCTACACTTCCGTATCGGGGAGTGAGAAAGGCTTTTTCTCATATTATAATATAGAGTATTAAAAATATAAAGAGATATGAGTGACAGATTATTTATTTTCGACACAACCCTTCGCGATGGCGAACAGGTTCCAGGATGCCAGTTGAATACAGTTGAGAAAATTCAGGTGGCTAAGGCGCTGGAGCAGTTGGGCGTTGATGTCATTGAGGCGGGCTTCCCTATTTCTAGCCCGGGCGACTTCAATTCGGTGGTGGAGATTTCCAAGGCTGTGACATGGCCTACCATCTGTGCGCTGACACGTGCAGTGGAGAAGGATATTGACTGTGCTGCCGAGGCGCTGCAGTATGCCAAGCACAAGAGAATCCATACGGGTATCGGTACCAGCGATAGCCACATCAAATATAAGTTCAATTCCAACCGCGAAGAAATCATCGAGCGTGCCGTGGCTGCTGTCAAGTATGCCAAGAAGTACGTGGAAGAGGTAGAGTTCTACGCTGAGGATGCTGGCCGTACCGACAATGAGTATTTGGCTCGCGTGGTAGAGGCTGTCATCAAGGCGGGTGCTACCGTAGTCAACATTCCTGACACTACCGGTTACTGTCTGCCTGATGAGTATGGCGACAAGATCAAGTATCTGATGGAGCATGTGGATGGCATCGAGAAGGCATGCATCTCTACCCACTGTCACAACGATCTCGGTATGGCTACTGCCAACACCCTGCAGGGTGTATTGAATGGTGCACGCCAGGTAGAGGTGACCATCAATGGTATCGGTGAGCGTGCGGGTAATACATCGCTCGAGGAAATCGCCATGATCCTGAAGTGCCACAAGAACATCGATATTGATACCAATATCAATACTACCAAGATTGTTCCGATGTCCCGAATGGTGAGCAGTCTGATGAACATGCCTGTGCAGCCTAACAAGGCTATCGTGGGCCGCAATGCCTTCGCCCATTCTTCTGGTATCCACCAGGATGGCGTGCTGAAGAATGTTCAGACTTACGAAATCATCGACCCTAAGGATGTGGGATTGGATGATAACGCTATCGTATTGACAGCCCGCTCTGGTCGAGCAGCCTTGAAGTATCGCCTCCACGTTAACGGCGTGAACATCGAAGATGAGGAGAAGCTTGACAAAATCTACAAGAAGTTCCTCCAGTTGGCTGATAAGAAGAAGGAAGTTACCGACGAGGATGTACTGATGCTCGCTGGTGCTGATTCTGCCGATAAGCATGGCGTACAGCTCGACTGGTTGCAGGTAACTACTGGCAAGGGCGTGAAGAGCGTGGCAAGCATCGGCTTGAACATCGCAGGTCAGAAGTTCGAGGCTGCATCATCTGGCAATGGTCCTGTGGATGCTGCCATCCGTGCCCTCAAGAAGGTCATCACCAAGGAGATGAATCTCAAGGAGTTCACTATCCAGGCGATTGACAAGGGTTCAGACGATGTGGGTAAGGTTCACATGCAGGTAGAATACGACGGTCATGTATATTATGGCTTCGGTGCAGATACCGATATCGTAACCGCTTCTGTTGAGGCTTACATCGACTGTATCAACAAGTTCAAGGTAAGATAAAATTAATTCAGATAAATATATAACAAACAGGATATTATGGATACATTATTCGACAAGATTTGGGACAAGCACGTTGTCCAGATTGTTCCGTACGGTCCTACACAGCTTTACATCGACCGTCTCTACTGTCACGAAGTAACATCACCTCAGGCATTCGCTGGTATGCGAGCACGCGGACTCAAGATGTTCCGTCCAGACCAGATTTTCTGTATGCCTGACCACAATACACCAACCCACGATCAGGATAAGCCAATCGAGGATCCTATCTCAAAGAAGCAGGTAGATACCTTAGCAAAGAACACCGCTGATTTCGGCGTAACTCACTTTGCCATGAACACCAAGGACAATGGTATCATCCACGTGGTTGGTCCTGAGAAGGGTCTTTCTCTTCCTGGTATGACTATCGTCTGCGGCGACTCTCATACTTCTACTCATGGTGCTATGGGTGCCGTAGCTTTCGGTATCGGTACTTCTGAGGTGGAGATGGTGATGGCTTCACAGTGTATTCTCCAGAGCAAGCCAAAGTCTATGCGCATCAGCATCAACGGCAAGCTCAGCAAGGGTGTTACAGCTAAGGATGTAGCTCTTTATCTGATGAGCCAGCTCACTACTTCAGGTGCTACCGGTTACTTCGTTGAGTACAGTGGCGATGTAGTGAAGGATATGTCTATGGAAGGTCGTCTTACCCTCTGTAACCTCTCTATCGAGATGGGTGCCCGTGGTGGTTTCGTAGCTCCTGATGAGACCACATTCGAGTACATCAAGGGTCGTGAATACGCACCTAAGGGTGAAGAGTGGGACAAGGCTGTGGCTTACTGGAAGACCTTGAAGAGTGGCGATGACGCTGTCTTCGACAAGGAGTTGACTTTCGAGGCAAAGGATATCGAACCACGCATCACCTATGGTACCAATCCTGGTATGGGTATCGGTATCACAGAGAATATCCCAACTCTCGATGAGATTCCTGAGGAAGAGCAGGCTGGTTTCAAGAAGAGCCTCAACTACATGGGCTTCCAGCCAGGCGAGAAGCTCGAGGGTCATCCTATCGATTATGTATTCCTGGGCGCATGTACCAACGGCCGTATTGAAGACTTCCGTGCCTTCGCTTCATTGGTTAAAGGAAAGAAGAAAGCAGACGGCGTAACAGCTTGGCTTGTACCAGGTTCTTGGTCGGTTGATAAACAAATACGTGAAGAGGGAATTGATAAGATTGTAGAGGCAGCCGGCTTCGAAATCCGTCAGCCTGGATGCTCTGCTTGTTTGGCAATGAACGATGATAAGATTCCTGCAGGCAAGTACTCTGTAAGTACATCCAACCGTAACTTCGAGGGTCGTCAGGGACCTGGTTCCCGCACTATCCTTGCCAGCCCATACGTAGCAGCTGCTGCCGCTATCACTGGTAAGATTACCGACCCAAGAGAGTTTATGTAATTTTAAATTAATAACGTACAATTAATAATGTACAATTGACAAGTACACTTATGAAACAGAAATTCAATGTAATTACATCAAGCTGCATTCCTCTTCCATTGGAGAATGTAGATACAGACCAGATCATCCCAGCCCGTTTCCTCAAGGCTATCGATAAAGAGGGTATGGGCGAAAACCTCTTCCGCGACTGGCGCTACAATGCCGACGGAACTCCAAAGCCAGACTTCGTGATGAATGACCCTTCTTACAGTGGTGTCATCCTCGTAGCTGGCAAGAACTTCGGTTCCGGTTCTTCCCGTGAGCACGCTGCCTGGGCTATCGCAGGTGCAGGCTTCCGTGTAGTCATCAGCTCTTTCTTTGCTGATATCCACAAGAACAACGAGTTGAACAACCTCGTATTGCCAGTAGTAGTAAGCGAGGAATTCCTGAAGGAACTCTTCGAGAGCATCGACCAGGATCACAAGACAGAGGTAAAGGTAGATCTTCCTAACCAGACAGTCACCAATCTTGCTACCGGCAAGAGCGAGCACTTCGAAATCAACGGCTATAAGAAGCACTGTCTGGAGAATGGTTTGGACGATGTGGATTTCCTCGTTCAGAACCGTGACAAGGTTGAGGCTTGGGAAGCTCAAAACAAGTAATTATGGACGTTAACGCAAAGAGAGATAATTCCCGCATCAAGGAGATTGAGATCATGGACTGCACGCTGCGTGACGGCGAGCAGACCAATGGTGTCAGTTTCCTTCCTCACGAGAAGTTGATGATAGCAAGAATGCTGTTGCACGACATCAATGTTGATCGCATTGAGGTGGCTTCAGCGCGTGTGTCGGAAGGCGAAAAGGATGCTGTCGCTCGTATTTGCCGTTATGCCAAGACCATTGGTAAGCTGGATTCCGTTGAGGTGTTGGGATTCGTGGATAACAACAAAAGCGTAGACTGGATTGCTGAATGCGGCGGTCACGTCATCAACCTCTTGACGAAGGGTAGCTACAAGCACTGCACCCAGCAGCTCAAGATGTCGCCTGAGGAGCATCTCGCTCATATCAAGCAGACCATCGACTATGCCTTGAGCAAGGATTTCACCGTAAATCTCTACCTGGAGGACTGGTCGAGCGGAATGCGCGACAGTCGTGACTATCTCTTCACGATGATGGACGAGCTGGTGAAGTTGCCTATCAAGCGCTTCCTGCTTCCTGATACTTTGGGTATCCTGAACCCATTGCAGTGTGTGGAGTACATGCGCCAGATGGTTCGCCGTTATCCGAACTCTCACTTCGACTTCCATGCCCATAATGACTACGATTTGGCGGTGAGCAACTCGCTGGCTGCCGTGTTGAGTGGCGCCAAGGGTCTTCACGTTACCGTGAATGGTTTGGGCGAACGCTGCGGCAATGCACCATTGGCGAGTGTTCAGGTGATTCTGAAGGATATGTTCGAGGCAAAGACCAATATCAAGGAAGACCGTCTGAACGATATTTCCCGATTGGTTGAAGGATACAGCGGTATTGCCGTGGCTCCAAATACACCGGTTGTTGGAGACAACGTCTTCACCCAGGTGGCTGGCGTACATGCCGATGGCGATAACAAGGACAAGCTTTATTGCAACGATCTGGTGCCTGAGCGTTTCGGAAGACATCGTGAGTATGCATTGGGTAAGAATTCCGGTAAGGCGAACATCATCCAGAACCTCAACGAGCTGGGATTGGAGTTGACTCCAGAGCAGACCAAGGCTGTGACCAAGCGAATCACCGAACTCGGCGACCGCAAGGAACTGGTAACCCAGGACGACTTGCCATACATCGTGAGCGATGTATTGAAGCATAGCACACCTGAGGATAAGGTAAAACTGGTCAGTTACATGGTGTCTACCTCCTATGGTTTGAAGCCTATCGCTAGCGTGAAGGTAGAAATAGAGGGTAAGGAGTATGAAGACAGGAGTTCAGGCGATGGTCAGTATGATGCCTTCGTAAAGGCTCTTCGCAACATTTACAAGGTGAAGCTCGGCAAGACCTTCCCTACGCTCGACAACTATCAGGTAACCATTCCACCTGGTGGCCGTACCGATGCCCTCGTTCAGACCGTCATTACCTGGCGTGAAGGCGACCGCATCTGGCGCACCCGCGGCTTGGATGCCGACCAGACGGAGGCAGCTATCAAGGCAACGCTCAAAATGCTTAATATGTATGAGGCAGATAAGAGCGATGAACAGCCGGCATCGCCTCAAAATTTAGATATGGAATAAAAACAATTAAAAAATCAGATAAGATGAAATTAAACATTGCAGTTCTCGCCGGTGATGGTATCGGACCAGAGATTATGAAGCAGGGCGTAGCAGTAATGCAGGCCATTGCAGAGAAGTTCAACCACGAGTTTACTTACAACGAGGCTATCTGCGGCGCTCACGCTATCGACGAGGTAGGTGATCCATTCCCAGAAGAGACCTTCAAGACTTGTATGGATGCTGACGCAGTGCTCTTCGCTGCCGTTGGTGACCCACGTTTCGACAACAACCCTACAGCCAAGGTTCGTCCAGAGCAGGGTTTGCTCGCTATGCGTAAGAAGTTGGGTCTCTTTGCCAATGTACGCCCAGTGGCTACATTCGATTGCCTGCTCCACAAGTCACCATTGAAGGATGAGCTCCTGAAGGGTGCTGACTTCGTAGTCATCCGCGAGTTGACTGGTGGTATGTACTTCGGTGAGAAGTATCAGGATAACGATAAGGCATACGATACAGATATCTATACCCGTCCTGAGATTGAGCGCATCCTGAAGGTAGCTTTCGAGTTTGCCATGAAGCGCAACAAGCACTTGACAGTAGTAGATAAGGCAAACGTATTGGCATCTTCTCGTCTCTGGCGTCAGATTGCCAAGGAGATGGAGCCACAGTATCCTGAGGTAAACACCGACTATATGTTCATCGACAACGCTTCTATGCGTGTGTTGACAGAGCCTACATTCTTCGATGTCATCGTTACAGAGAATACCTTCGGTGACATCCTTACCGATGAGACCTCTTGCATCACCGGTTCTATGGGCTTGCAGCCATCTAGCTCATTGGGCGAGCACACCCCATTGTTTGAGCCTGTTCATGGTTCATGGCCACAGGCAGCTGGCAAGAACCTGGCTAACCCTGTAGCTCAGATTCTTTCTGCAGCCATGTTGCTCGAACACTTCGGTTTGAACGGGGAGGGTGCCTTGATCCGCAAGGCAGTAGATGCTTCTCTCGATGCCAATGTCCGCACACCTGAAATTCAGGTTGAGGGTGGTGCTCACTATGGCACAACAGAGGTTGGCGAGTGGATTGTCAACTGGATCAAGAATGCATAAGCATAAAATGTGAATAATCATATCAAGGGCCTTATGGAGGAATGGTTTCTTCCATAAGGCTTTTTTATTTTGGTAATTGTAGTTTTTTTATATGGATAGTTGTCATATTTGCCTTTTTTTTGTTTATTTCTGGAAACCTATTTAAGTTTAATAGTTTTTTACTTGGTTGTTTGCTAAAGTATTTGTAATTTTGCAAGCATGAAAAAGAAAATGATTATATCAATGTTGTTAGGAGTTTGGGCTTTGTCTATGTCGGCTCAAAGTCAGAACGAATCTGAAAGCTTAAGCAAGGACCAGGCGAAGGCTTTGAGAGATTCTCTTGCTCAGGCTACGGAAGTTCTGGCGTATTATCCGGATAGTATCGACCTTCGTCTTAAGAAGGCTGCCTGGAATATCCAGCTCAAGCAGTGGCAATATGCCAAGGACGATCTCGATAAGGTGCTGTTTCTCAACAATACCAATATCGCAGGTCTCTTTTATCGTGCCTATGTCAACGAACAGCTGCGCAGATACAACTTCGCCCGTTTAGACTATCAGAATCTGCTGGTTCTGGTGCCTGGTAATTTCCAGGCACAGCTCGGTCTCGCTCTTCTCAATCAGAAAGACAAGCATTATACCGAGGCTTATAACGGCATTAATATGCTGATAGAGCAATATCCCGACAATGCCATCGCCTATGCTGCACGTGGAGGAATGGAGAAGGAGAAGGGACAGCTTGAAGCTGCGGAATATGATTATGCCAAGGCGATGGAGCTGGATGCAGATAATGCCGATTATGTGCTGAATCATCTGGACCTGCTCATCTTGCTGAAGCGTAGGAATGAAGCCTATGCTGATTTGCAGCGGTTGATGAAGATGGGGTATTCCAAAGGGCAGTTGCTGGAGTTCTATAACAGACTGAAGAAGAAGTAGTAGTTCCATCTGATATAATCTATAGGGAAGAATAGAACAATTAGAAGATACTTGTTTATGAAGAAAATTTTTACGCAGATTGCTGAAGCTTTTGGCTGTCTCTTCCTGGCGGGCTGCGATACCGTTTTTGATGTTCATCCATACGATGTTCATGTGGATGGAGACAAGAACGTGAATGCTGC
Source organism: Prevotella sp. LCP21S3_D2 (assembly GCF_052118345.1). Classification (NCBI taxonomy): domain Bacteria; kingdom Pseudomonadati; phylum Bacteroidota; class Bacteroidia; order Bacteroidales; family Prevotellaceae; genus Prevotella; species Prevotella sp. LCP21S3_D2. The sequence continues at coordinate 22,388 of NZ_JBQKHJ010000006.1, forward strand.
CAATATCGCCAAGATAGAAAGTGCTATCAAGTATAAGGATACCATCCGCTTTGCAATGATCAGCGATACTCATCAGTGGCTCGACGATCTGAAAAAGGAAGTAAATGATATCAACAGGCGCAAGGACAGTATCGATTTCGTACTTCACTGCGGAGATGTCACAGACTTTGGAGCTACGCAGGAATTTCAGTGGACCCGAGACAGATTGCAGAAGCTGAAGATGCCGTTTGTGGTATTGCTCGGCAATCATGACTGTCTGGGAACCGGAAACCAAACTTACGAGGTGGTTTTCGGCAAGCCGGATTTCAGTTTTATCGCCGGCAGGGTGAAGTTCGTATGTCTCAATACCAATGCCATTGAGTACGACTATTCCCGTCCTGTACCTAACTTCGATTTTATGGAAGAACAGTGCAAGGCGGATTCTGCCGATTTCGACCGTACCGTTATCTGTATGCATGCTGCTCCTTATTCAGAGCAGTTTAATAACAATGTGGCTAAGGTATTCAACTATTATACCCATCAGTTCCCTGGTCTGATGTTCTGTCTCTATGGTCATGGACATCATACCAAGCAGACCGATATGTATGGTGATGGCACGATGTATTATGAGATATGCAATGCTCCTAAGCACCAGTATTATATATTTACCATTACTCCAAAAGGCTACCGTTATGAGATTATCGATTATTAATAGACACTTCTCCTTTTCGTCAGTGAAGAGATTTTCTTCCTTGAAGAGAAGCTTATGTCTGGCTGGATGCTTTCTGGGTGCTGTTGTCTCGGCTTCTGCTGCTGAAGGCGAGATGAAGAATGACAGTATTGTTCATGATACACTGGTTGTTAATGAGCAGGGTGAACTCTCGCGTTATGACAGGCGGGTACTCAAATACCGCAAGCAATGGGATTTGCTGATTCCTACCAACGGAGCGATACAGTTTTGTGGTAATATGGGTGTGTTTTCCCTGGGCCTCGGATGGGATTATGGCAAGCATCGCCAATGGGAGACGTTTGTGATGCTCGGATATATTCCCCGTTTTGATTCTGACGATTCGAAACTGACACTCACGATCAAGGAGAATTTCATTCCCTGGCACCGTGATATCGGTAAGGGATGGTGGTTTGAACCGTTGGAGTGCAGCATCTATTTCAATACCATCTTCGGACATGATTTCTGGACCAAGCAGCCTACCAAGTATGAAAACGGCTATTATCCGTTCTCTACCCGTATCCGTCCTAACATCGCCTTCGGTGAGCGCTTCAGATACAATATCCCGCACAATATGCGTAAGCGCATCAAGAGCATTACGTTCTTTTATGAGTTGGGAACCAATGATATCTATACCATGCGTTTCATACGTAATGGCAATGGCAAATTCTGGGACATCTTCGGTCTTTCCCTGGGCGTTAAGATGCAATATTTATAATGTTTCAGGAACTTCCCAAGGGTTCTTGAAAAACTAAAGGCTTCATCAGCCGTTTCTTCGGAGAATTAAATTCCTCTCTCTTCGAAGAAACGGTTGATGAGGTTGATGATTCTGTCCAGTTCTTCCTGCTTCAATGTAGAATTGCAGGGAAGGCTGATTTCCTGCTGCGCTATCCGTTCCGTTGCAGGGAACGAAAGATGGTTCCATTCCGGATAGCAAGGCTGCTGATGAGGCGGAATAGGGTAGTGACACACGGTCTGCACCCGATGCTCTGAAAGGTAATCGCGCAGTTCATCCCGTTTTTCTGTCAGGAAAGGGAAGACATGCACCACATTTTCTGATTCCTCCTTATATAGTTCTTGCGGAATGCAATGCTCTACTATCTTTTTGTCGAGTTTGGAAAGATAGTATTGGGCTTTCTGGAATCTGTCTTTCGCCTCTCCGTATGGATTCTTCAGCTTGACGCAGAGCACGGCAGCCTGGAGCTCTTCCATTCTCGAATTGAGTCCCTGATAATTGTATTCGTATTTGCTCACCCTGCCATAGTCGCGGAGGGAAGTGATGACCTCTGCCAGCTTCCTGTCGTTGGTGGTGATGGCTCCTGCATCGCCCAATGCGCCCAGGTTCTTGCCCGGATAGAAGCTGTGAGCGGCTGCATCACCGATATTGCCCGTATGAATGCTTTCCCCGTTGACTTCGTTTTTCTCTCCCAGCATCTGGCAGGCAAAAGCCTGCGCATTGTCTTCAAACAGCAATAAGTGATGTTTCCGGCAGAGTTCCTGCATCAGGGGCGTTACAGACAGCTTGCCGTATAGATGGACCGTCAGTAGCGCCTTGGTCTGGGGTGTGATGTGCTGTTCGATGAGTCGCTCATCTATCTGCAGGGTGTCCAGCCGTGCATCAATGAGCACAGGCTTCAGTCCTACGCTTGTGATGGCAAGGATGGTGGCATAGTAGGTATTGGCAGGCACGAGAATCTCGTCGCCCTTCTGCAGTCTGCCCAGTTCCATTTCGCCTACGAGAATGAGTTTTAGGGCATCCAGTCCGCATCCGCATCCTATGCTGTATTCTGAGCCGATGAATGCTGCGTATTCTTCTTCAAACTGCTTCAGGGCTTTGCCGTGCAGATACCAGCCGCTGTCTAATACCTGGGCAATGGCATTGTTGATTTCCGGCTGATATTGGTCATTGATGGCTTTCAGGTCTAGATACTTGATTTCCTTTTCTGCTGCCGTCAGTCGCAATACTACGGTTTCTTCTGTGAAATCTGTCAGCTGATACGGACAGTCTGCCGTAATCAGGGCTCCCTCGTTTGGATTATCAAGCAAGGTTTCTGCTCCGGTTCCGTCCTGTTCTATTACCCGAAGGGTAAAGTGACCGGCGAGTGCAACCAGCATGGTTTCTCTCTGATGCAGGGTGATGACGGTGCATTTCGGTGAAAACCATTCCGTATTTCCTATTTCAAAAGGCACATGAGTATTTTCCTCAGCGACGACAAGTGTGCCGCGAGGGTCATATATCTTTTGTAACTTGATGATGTCTATTTTCTTATTCATATATAATATAACGTCTGAAAAGGGAGTATATTATATGGGAGGGTTATAAAAAACTAAGAGCAGCTACCTTCGCAGGCAACTGCTCACATTCAATAGGTATTAGTTTTCTTTAAGGTAAAAAGATTGTATTCAGGATAACGTTTGCAAAGGTACATATTTTTTTTTTAATAAAAGAATAAAACTTAAAGTATTTTTTGATTACTCATCATTTTTTTTTAAATGTAGTAAGTTCAGATACTTTATTAGAAATTATTTTATTTATTCATCATATGCCCCTTGTAATATTGTTTTGTTGCCACACGCCCTGTTGGGTCATTTTGTTGCCACACGCTCTTTCAGGGCGAGTTGAGCAAACTGGATTTGTTGGTTCAGAGGTGAGTGGGATATAAACGAAAAAAAAGGAAATTCAAATGAATGAATTTCCTTTTTTTCTGAAGAGGTGTCTAGCGGAGTCGAACCGCTCTACACGGTTTTGCAGACCGTTACCTAACCGCTCGGTTAAGACACCATTTATAAGCGAAGCAACCATTTCTGAATTGCGAGTGCAAAGGTACTATTTTTATTTGGTTCCACCAAATTTTTCATCTACTTTTTTCAAAAAACTTTCATTTTTTATTGTTTTCCCCTTGTTTTCTCTGTTTTTACTTCAGATTTTCTCTTTTTCTGTTCACATTTTTCCAGAAAAGGGCAGTTGGCGCATTTGAAGTCCTTACACGTCTTGGCTTTCCGGTAAGTTTTATAAATGCGATTGGCGGTATACATCACGCATACCGCCAATATCAATAGAATTAACACGTTTTGTGTCATTTATAAAATGTATGAATTGATGATTCTACTTTAACCTACGGCATTGTAGCCGTTGGTAGAGTTCTTGCGCATGATGTCACGGATGTTCTTCTCCTTGAAACCATTCTCGCGCTGGATCTCTTCCAGTTCCTTCTCCTCTTCCAGATCCTTTTCAGAACGGGTAAAGGTGAAAGCCTTATACTTAAACTCTGCGATAGCCCATCCTACGATGGCTACCACAACTAATGCGATAAATCCTACTAAAGCGTTCATTTCCTTATCTATTATTTAATAATGTGTAAATTCCTTTTTTTATTCTCACTACTTCCAGTTTTGGGAATCCTCTGTTAGTAGTCGTCGTCAGCAACATCTTCTGCATCGTCAAGACCGAGATTCTCCGGGTCTTCGAATGTAGTGCGATAACTCTCTTCGGTCAACTTGTCGTCGTCGAAGGCATCATCGTCCTCGTCAGGATCGTTGTAGTGATCCTCAATCTCTGGTGCATCCTCATCGTCGTCATCGATGTCCTCGATATCGTCCTCACGGTCCAGCTCGTCTTCATCCATGAATTTCATGCGGATCTTCTCAACCTTTGGCTTCTCCTTAGCGAAGATTGCTTCCACCCATGTACCCTTTGGTACAACGAGTACTTCATAATCATCGGCAAGTTTCTTCTCGTACAAGCCACCTGGTTTCTTCAGGCGGTCCTTAGGAAGGGTAGTGGTACTGATATCAAAGTTGCTCTCGATGATGTCCTGGATGCTCTGTGGCAAGCTTTCCCATCCGCCACCGAAGTTGCGCTCCAGCAGCTCGATGAGCTTGCTGGCTGTAATATGGCCTACGTTCTCGTATGTCAGGTCGGTAACGCGCATGATAGGACGCTTCTTGATGGCATACTTCACGTTCTGGTCATCGATACGGAAGGTACCGATCTTGAAGCCACGTTCTGTTAACTTATCCAGTACCTCTGGGCGATCGACGGTAATCTTCTCCATTTCGAATGCGCTGCGGATAGTGTCTAGATACTTACGCTGGTTGTCCTTCAGGTCGTTGTCTTTCTCGGCAGCTTCCCAAAGGCGGAAAACATCGTTCTCCTGCACTTCCCATACACTACTCTTTGTGAGAGTCTTGAGTGTTATAACTTTGTCTTTTTTCATTGTCTACTATATTTTGATTGCAAAATTAAGTACTTCTTTTTATATATCCAAATTTTCCAGCCTATTTTTTTATTTTTCATTGTATTTTTTGTGTCGGTTTCGTTTTTTTTATTACCTTTGCAGTATGAGTGAACCATTAGCTGAAAGAATGAGGCCTCACACGCTTGCTGATTATGTCGGTCAGAAGCATCTCGTTGGTGAGGGAGCCGTCCTGCGCATGATGATAGATGCAGGGCGTATATCTTCTTTTATCCTATGGGGACCACCGGGAGTGGGAAAGACTACCTTGGCGCAGATTGTGGCGCAGACCTTGAAGGTGCCTTTCTATACACTCTCTGCGGTGACCAGTGGCGTAAAGGATGTGCGTGAAGTGATAGAAAGGGCAAAGAACGGAAGATTCTTCAATTCCGCTTCACCTATTTTATTTATAGATGAGATTCACCGATTCTCCAAGAGTCAGCAGGACTCTCTCCTGGGAGCGGTAGAAAAAGGAATCGTTACCCTGATTGGTGCTACTACGGAGAATCCTTCGTTCGAAGTCATCAGACCGTTGCTCTCCAGATGTCAGCTCTATGTCCTGAAACCTTTGGAAAAGGAAGATCTAGAAGGACTGCTGAATCGTGCCATTACGGAGGATGTGGAACTGAGGGAAAAGCATATTGAACTGAAGGAGAAGGGTGCCTTGCTGAGATATAGTGGTGGTGATGCCCGCAAGCTGCTCAATATCCTTGAACTCGTGGTTGAATCGGCAGGGTCGGATGATGTGGTCATTACCGACCAGATGGTGGTACACCAGTTGCAGCAGAATCCGCTGGCTTACGACAAGCAGGGAGAGATGCATTATGACATCATCTCCGCTTTTATCAAGAGTATCCGTGGCAGTGATCCTGATGCGGCTCTCTATTGGATGGCACGTATGATAGAGGGTGGAGAAGACCCGCAGTTCATCGCCCGAAGGGTGGTTATCAGTGCCAGCGAGGATGTGGGACTGGCTAATCCGAACGCCCTGCTGCTGGCGAATGCCGCCTTTGATACGGTGATGAAGATTGGCTGGCCTGAGGCTCGTATCGCACTTGCCGAGGCTGTAGTTTATCTAGCCACCAGTCCTAAGAGCAATAGTGCCTATCTGGGCATCAATGATGCCATTGCTACCGTTAAGCAGACGGGCAATCTGCCTGTGCCTCTGCATCTCAGGAATGCGCCTACCAAGCTGATGAAGGACCTTGGCTATCATGATGGCTACAAGTATCCTCACGATTATCCGGGGCATTTCACCGAGCAGCAGTATCTGCCGGATGAACTCAGAAATTCGCGATTCTGGTATCCGCAACATTCTCCTTCTGAGGAACGACTCTATAACTGGATGGTAACCTGCTGGGGAGAGCGGTTTAAGGATTAACAATTTATAATTGATAATTTACAATTTATAATTGATATTTTTAATTGATAGAAAATCATATAATTGAAAACAACTAACTGTTACGAGAAAAATGACTATTCATAATGACCCGGAACTGGTGATGACGCTTCAGAGTGTCATTGAGTTCATAGGAACCTTTGCGTTTGCCCTTTCGGGCATCCGACTTGCCGCCACCAAGCATTACGACTGGCTGGGCGGATTTGTGTGTGGTGTGGCTGTTGCCATCGGTGGCGGAACCATCCGTGATGTGATGTTGGGTCTGACTCCTTTCTGGATGTCGAGTCCAATCTATCTTCTGTTTACGCTGCTGGCTCAGCTAGTAGTCATCGTCTGCCATCATTACCTGAAGCGTCTCGACAATACCTGGTTTCTTTTCGATACGCTCGGTCTGGCGCTTTTCAATATTGCAGGAATCCAAAAGACCCTTGATTGCGGCTTCCCGTTCTGGGTGGCAATCATCATGGGTTGTATTACGGGTTCTTTCGGTGGAGTAATCCGTGATGTGCTTCTCAATGAGGAGCCGGTTATCTTCCGCAAGGAGATTTATGCGATGGCTTGCGTCATCGGTGGTCTCGTCTACTGGGGATTCAGTTGTCTGGATGTGAGTCTCTACGTAACGGTGGTTGCTTCCTTCGTTACTGTATGTGCCATCCGTCTGCTTGCAGTGAAATACCACATCTCGCTGCCTACATTGCGGGATGAGGATGAGAAGGATAATTAAATAATTAAACATTAAACAATACTACATGAGAAGAGAGAAAATCTTTGGATTGCTGATTCTGGCGATGATGCTGATGTTTCAGACTTCGCTGATGGCACAAAACAAGCGAGAGTTTCGTGGCGCATGGATACAGTGTGTCAACGGACAGTATTTAGGTAAGAGTACGCAGCAGATTCAGGCTATGCTCACCAGACAGCTGGATGAATTGCAGAAGGATGGTGTGAATGCCATCATCTTCCAGGTGCGTGCTGAGTGTGATGCGCTCTATGCCAGTGAGTATGAACCATGGAGCCGTTATCTGACGGGTGTGCAGGGAAAAGCTCCTTCTCCTTACTGGGATCCGCTGCAGTGGATGATTGAGCAGTGCCACAACCGTGGTATGGAACTTCATGCATGGATCAATCCGTTCCGTGCCAAGCACAGTTCTACTCCTTATGCCACTCTCTCACCAAAGAGTGTTGTCAAGCAGCAGCCTGAACTTTGCTTCAAGTATGACAACCTGGTGCTTCTCAATCCGGCTTTGCGAGAGGCTACTGAGTATACTTGCCGTATTGCAGCTGATATTGTAGGAAGATATGATATCGATGGATTCCATATTGATGATTATTTCTATCCTTATCCTGTAGCAGGCAAGCAGATTCCGGATCAGGCGCTCTACAGACAGCATCCTAGAGGATTCCGCAATATCGGTGATTGGCGCCGTGACAATGTAAGCCGATTTGTTCAGGAATTGGGTGAAACCATTCATACCATCAAGCCTTGGGTGAAGTTTGGTGTTTCTCCTTTCGGTATTTATCGCAACAAGCGTACCGATCCTAACGGTTCTGAGACCTACGGCTTGCAGAACTATGATGATCTCTATGCTGATGTGTTGCTCTGGGTGAACAATGGATTTGTTGACTATACCGTGCCTCAGCTGTATTGGGAAATTGGCAACAAGGCGGCAGACTATAAGACGCTCATCACCTGGTGGAACAAGCATGCCGGCAACCGTCCTCTCTATATTGGTGAAGACATTGAGCGTACTGCCAAGCATGCTGATCCTGGAAATCCTCGCAGTCATCAGTTGCCTGCCAAGCACCGTCTGCACCAGCAGATGAGCAATGTGCAGGGTACTGTGTTATGGTATGCTAAGACTGCCGCTGATAATGTGGGCAATATTGGCCATACGCTCCGCAACAATTATTGGAAGTATCCGGCTCTTCCTCCATTGATGCCTTTCCTGGATGATAAGGCTCCTAAGGGAGTGAAGGGAATGAAGTTGCACTGGACTGAATTTGGTCCGCTGCTTGTATGGAAAGCTCCAAAATGGAAAAAGAAGAAATGGGGTGATGAAGCGAATCGTTTTGCTGTCTACCGTTTCGGAATGGGAGAGAAGATAGATCTCCGTAATGTGAAGGCTTTGCAGAAGATAACCTACGATCCTTTCTATAAGGTGAAGTACGAGAAGGGAAAACAGTATGTTTATGTAGTGACAGCTCTTGACAGAGTAGGTAATGAGAGCAAGGGAAAGAAAGTCAAGGTTTCATTCTAGCTTCATTCGGTTAATCCGATGATATGATTAAAAAGCCCCGGAAGTCTGATAATGACTTCCAGGGCTTTTACTATATATAGAAACTAAATGTTAGTTCTTGAAACTGTGGATAGGAGCTGGGATGCGACCTAAACGGTTGATAAATGCCTCGCAGCTGAACTTGTTCACTGGCATGATAGGAGCGTGACCCAGCAAGCCACCGAAGTCTACATTGTCACCAACCTTCATTCCTACAACAGGGATGACGCGGACGGCTGTGGTCTTCTGGTTGACCATACCGATAGCAGCCTCGTCGGCAATGATGCCGGAAACTGTTGTGGCAGGAGTATCTCCCGGAATGGCAATCATATCGAGACCTACAGAACATACGCAGGTCATAGCCTCCAACTTTTCGATGGTCAGTGCACCCGCCTCAACGGCATTGATCATACCCTGGTCTTCACTGACAGGAATGAAAGCACCGCTCAAACCGCCAACGTATGATGACGCCATGATACCGCCCTTCTTTACCTGATCGTTCAGGAGAGCAAGAGCTGCTGTAGTTCCAGGAGCGCCTGCATGCTCAAGACCGATGAGTTCGAGGATATCAGCAACACTGTCACCGATGGCTGGAGTAGGAGCCAGAGAGAGGTCGATGATGCCGAATGGTACGTTGAGACGGCGTGAAGCCTCCTTAGCAACCAACTGACCTACACGGGTAATCTTGAAGGCTGTGCGCTTGATGGTTTCGCAGAGAACCTCGAAGCTTTCGCCCTTCACCTTCTCCAATGCATACTTTACTACACCCGGACCGCTGACACCAACGCTTACTACAGCATCAGCCTCTGAAACACCGTGAAAGGCACCAGCCATGAATGGGTTGTCATCAGGAGCATTGCAGAGAACGACAAGCTTGGCGCAGCCCAAAGAACCCTTTTCCTTGGTAGCTTCAGCCGTATCCTTGATGATTTCTCCCATCAGACGGACAGCATCCATGTTGATTCCGGTCTTAGTAGAACCCACGTTGACAGAGCTGCAGACGAAATCTGTCTGAGCCATTGCCTGTGGGATAGACCGGATAAGGAGTTCATCGCTCTTGCTCATACCCTTGCTTACGATGGCAGAGTAACCACCGAGGAAGTTGACACCGAGTTCCTTGGCACACTTGTCGAGGGTCTTGGCAATCTTCACGTAGTCGTCTGTAGTCTTGCATGCAGAGCCTCCTACCAGAGAGATAGGAGTGATGGAGATACGCTTGTTGACGATAGGCACTCCAAATTCCTTGGAAATATCTTCGCCCGTCTTCACCAGGTTCTTAGCGAGTCGTGTAATCTTATTATGTATATTCTGACAGAGTTCCTCCACATCGGTAGAAGCGCAGTCCAGGAGATTGATACCCATGGTGATGGTGCGCACATCGAAGTTTTCCTGCTCTATCATCTTATTGGTTTCGATAACCTCAGATATATTGATCATACTTTCAAAATTTAGCTATTGATTATAAACTTTTGGATTCTTGCTTAGATTCTGTGCATCATGTTAAAGATTTCCTCGCGCTGGCATTTCACCTGCACGCCGAGTTCCTTACCCACGTTGGCAAGTTCATCAGCAACCTCTTCAAACGATTTTGTCATCTTGCCCATATCTACAATCATCATCATGTTAAAATACTCCTGTACGATAGTCTGAGAGATATCAAGAATGTTGATGCTGTTCTCTGCCAAATAAGTACAAACTTTGGCGATGATACCAACGGTATCCTTTCCCACTACTGTAATAATCGTTCTGTTCATGATTATAGCTTTTTATTGTTATACTTTTGTTCTTAATATGTTTTATGCCACAAAAGTACAACTATTTTGTCAGACTGCCAAATAAAAAAAAGAAAACTTGCAAAATAACAGATATTTTGCAAGTTTTCTCTGCTTGTATTCTAAATAATTGATACTTCTAATTATTTGATACCTCTTTCATTCAATGCCTTTGAATATTTAGCAGCATTCTGCAGGTGCTCCTGATAAGTGCGTGCAAAATTATGGGTGCCGCTGAAATCCTCCTTGGCGCACATGTAGAGATAATCGTGCTTGACGAGGTTGAGAACAGCGTCAATGCCAGCTACTGAAGGGATGCGGATAGGTCCTGGTGGCAATCCCGGATTCACATAGGTATTGTATGGACTCTTGATGCGCAGCAGATTGTTGTAAATGCGCTTCAGGTCGAATCGCTTCCAGGCGTATTTGATGGTTGGATCTGCCTGCAGCGGCATTCCTTCCGGATATTCTGCATTGCGCAGCTTGAAGCGGTTGTAGTACATTCCGGCAATCATCGGCTTCTCGCCGTTGTTGGCAGTTTCTTCGTCCACGATGCTTGCGATGGTGATGACTTCTATCGGAGTCAGCTGCAGAGCCTTTGCCTTCTGCGTACGGTCTTCATTCCAGAACTTCTCGCTTTCCTTCTTCATTCGGTCGAGCAGTTTTTCTACGGATGAGTTCCAGTAGATGTCGTAGGTGTTCGGGATGAACATGCAGGCGATGGTGGTGGTGTCGTAACCATACTTCTCGCAGGTAGCCTCATCGGTCAGCGCCTGGAGAATGGAGGTGCTGTCTATCATCAGCTTCTTGCTGAGTTCTACCGACAGCTTGTCTAGTGTACGTACGGAAGGCAGTGTGAGGTTGATTGGTTCCTGCAGTCCGTTCTTCATGTGTCGCCACACCTTCAGTGCGCCTTCTCCCGGATGGATGGCGTAGCGTCCGGTATGGATATGCTCCGCATATCCGAAGTGATGGGTCAGGGTCTTGAATGCCTGATACGGGAAACTGTTGGCTATCGGTTCCACCTTTTTATATACAGAGTCTATATTGTCGTCTGTGTCAATATAGACATACTGCGTATTGCTGCTCTTCGAGAAAGAGGAGAAGCAGTAGAGGTAACCAACAATGGCAACTATCACGATGCATGCGATGGCACCGTAGAGATAGAGCTTAGAAACTGATTTTTTCATTTTCTTTGTATTCATTTTTGTTTTGCTTCACTTTTTTCTGTTCAATCCTATCATAAACATGATATTGCGTTCTTATCTGCAAAAGTACTGCAAAAATGGGAAATGGCAAAGTATCGTCAATTAAATTAGGTTAAAAAGCCTCTCTCGTTGTCAATTTCTTATGTTTCTCTTTTTCTCTTTCAAAAAAAATATTTACTTTTGCGGTCGACATACGGAATTTCTGTGCGATGGGGATACTGATGGTTTCCAGCACAGTGATTTGTTGAATCAATAAGAATAACTAGGAGAAAGAAAGCATGAAGATAAATTTTTCTTTACCATATAAGGCTCATTGGGGCGAGATGCTATGTGTGAATCTCACCTTTTATTCTTCAAGGGGAGCCGGTCTGGAGGTGAAACTCCTGATGAATACCCAGGATGGTTATCACTGGATGGTGGAAACTTCTACCCGTGAAAACCGCCAGCATCCCTTTGATCTGATTTACTATTATTATACGGTGGTTGATGAAGATGGCAAGGTGCTCCGTACGGAATCGGTTGATTCGCCGAGAGTATACGTATATGATTCTTCCAAGAGTTATATCTTTGACGATTTCTGGCTGGAGGAGAAGTTGGCAGCCCGCATGGCTACAGCTATCGGCAGAACTCCCAAAGTGGATGTGGAATCGTATGAGCGCATGGAATGTATGCCGCTCTTCGGCGAGACAATCATCTTCAAGGTTCATGCTCCCCGTCTGCACGAAGGTGAAGCGATTGCCTTATTGGGCAATCATCCTACGCTGGGCAACTGGAACATCGATCATTTCCTGCAGATGAAGTCTCTGGGCAAGCATGAATGGGTATTGTCGGTCAATGTGGCTCCGATTGATGCTCCGATAGAATTCAAGTACATCATTGTGAATACGGACACCCAGCGATTCAAGCGCTGGGAGTATGGTGGAAACCGTACGCTTGACGAGCGTATCTATCAGGGCGAGGTTCATGTGCTTCATGGCGGTGATTTCCGCATCAAGAAGTTCCCGCCACATGCTCAGTTTGACTTTGAAACATACGTCTTCGACCTTGACGGCACCCTGATTTCTTCTCTTGAAGATCTGGCTTCCAGTTGCAATTATGCCCTGCGGACGAATCAGTTGCCTGAGCGTTCCATTGAAGAAGTGAGAATGATGGTGGGCAACGGTGTGAAGTTGCTGATGGAGCGTGCGATAGGAAAGGAACGGCTGGAGTCGGGCGAGGTGGATTTCGACCGCGTGTTCCAGGACTTCCGAAATCATTATATGGTTCATAATCTGGACGAGACTGCTCCTTATCCTGGAATCATGGACATGCTGAAAGAGCTGAAGGCGCGCGGCAAGAACATCGCCGTGGTCAGCAACAAGTTCTATGCTGCTACGGAGGAACTCTGCCGCCATTTCTTCGGAGACCTTGTAGACGTAGCCATCGGTGAACGGGAGGGCATTGAGAAGAAGCCGGCTCCGGACACCGTGAACGAAGCACTCAGACTGTTGCATGCGGACAGGGAGACAGCCGTATATATCGGTGACAGTGATGTGGACGTGATGACGGCACGCAACAGTCACATGCCTTGCATCAGCGTGCTCTGGGGCTTCCGCGACTGCGATTTCCTGTCAGAGCATGGGGCAACCATCTATGTCAGTGCTCCTGACCAGCTGCTCTGATGATTGTCGGATATTATATAAAAAGTATTGATGAGCATCATACAGAATGCTCATCAATATAGGTTTTTACAACATCGCTGAAGGTGTCAGAGATAGGAATGCCCAGCGATCCGTATATCAGCTTGCCCCGTTCGATGACGTCGAACTTGGTCATGTTGGCAAGATAGGAACGGTGTATTCTTCTGAATTTCTCTTTCGGAAGTCGTTCTTCCAGATGCTTGAGGTTGCCCAGGGTGGATACGTTCTCCATTCCTTCCAGATGGAAGAGAATGTAATCTTTCAGGCTTTCTACGAAGAGAATCTTATCGAACGGAATGCGTACATATTTATAATCGCTCTTCACGATCAGGAACTTGTCGCGTTTGATAGGATTGTATTTGTCGTCCTGCATGTAGGAGTCGAAAACCTTCTTGCAGGAGTCCATGAAATCAGGATAGCTGATAGGCTTCAGCAGATAGTCGAAAGCGTGCACCTTGTAGGCTTCGATGGCATACTCCTTGAAGGCTGTAGTGAAGATGATCTTGACGTTCTTAGGTACCACCTTGGCGAATTCCAGTCCACTGATTTGCTGCATGTGGATGGCCAGGAACAGGATGTCGAGATGACAGTGGCGTATGCCGTCTACTGCATCAATGGCAGAAGGGTAGGCGCCGATAAGATTCAGCGTAGGTGTTTCGTCTACGTATTTCTTCAACTGCTCCAGGGCAGTAGGATCTTCATCTATAATTGCACAGTTTAAAATCATAAGCGTTTGTTGTGGTTTAAAATATATTTTTCGGTATAAACGCATTTCTTATTTATATATTGTATTGTGTTTCGATTTTTTTGCGTTAATAATTATTTTTCTTCTTATAAACTTAAATTTGTTTAATCTATTTGGTCATTTGACGAAAAACTTATAACTTTGGGGATTGAAACATGAGATTACTGTATATGAAAAAGAAATATAATAAGAAATCTATAGCAGACAACGTCAATCAGTCATCTTCGGCGTGTAGATTTTTCTGGCAGAACGGAAAGCAGATGCTTCTGGCGTTGGCTCTCTGTCTCAGTCCGTTGTCTACCTTCGCCCAGAAGATTTCGCTGGGTTCCTGCATCACCCGTGACGGTGGTCAGTACAAGGGCGAAATGGTAAGCGGAAAGCCTCAGGGCAAAGGTGCTGCCGTCTATCCGAACGGCGATACTTACGAAGGCGCTTACCAGAAAGGAAAGCGTGAAGGATATGGCGTATATACTTTCTCTGACGGTGAAAAGTATGAAGGTCAGTGGATGCAGGACCAGCAGCATGGCAAGGGTACTTTCTATTTTCAGAATAATAACAAGTATGTAGGACTCTGGTTCAGAGACTTCCAGCACGGTCATGGAGTCATGTATTATTATAATGGTGACAGATACGACGGCGACTGGTATAAGGACAAGCGACAGGGTAGAGGAACCTATACCTATTCCAATGGTGCCCAGTATAAGGGCCAGTGGATGAACGACATGAAGAATGGCAACGGTTTCTTCAATTGGGGTGACGGTACTACCTACGACGGTCAGTGGGTGAACAACCAGCGTTCCGGAAAAGGCGTATTCAAGTATGCTGACGGTGATGTCTACAATGGCGACTGGAAGGATGATATCCAGGACGGCAAGGGAATCTACAAATTCCACAACGGTGATGTCTATGAAGGCGATTATGTTCAGGGCGAACGTACCGGTGAAGGCATTTTCCGTTCGATGAACGGCTCCAAGTATACAGGACAGTTTCTCGACGGTCAGCGTTCCGGTCAGGGTACTTTCGTATGGAAGAACGGAGACATCTATGTTGGTTCCTGGAAGGATGACCTGCAGAACGGAAGGGGCAAGCTGACCAAGAAGAACGGTGATATTTACGAGGGTGAATTCCGCAACGGTCATGTAGAGGGCAATGTGGTGATTCACTATGCCGACGGTCGCCGCTTCAAGGGAAACTACCGCAAGGGCAAGCGCGAAGGAGCCTGCATTGAGGAAGATAAGAACGGCAAGCGTTTCGAGGGCAACTATCGCAACGACATGCGTGACGGCAGATTCGTAGAGAAAGACCGCAATGGTCAGGTTACAGCCAAGGGAACCTACGAAAACGGCAAGCGTTTCGAAGATTAATCGAATTAAATAGAACTAATAAAGAAGATTAATCGGAAAAATAGGAATAATAAAGAAATAATAAATAGGAATAATATGAATTAATAACGAGATACTGAACAGTGAACATATCATAAAGTTCAATGTTCAATGTTCCGAGTTCAAAGTTCCATGTTCAAATCTCAAAATTCAAAGTAAGACTATGATAGTTGATACATTAGACAATTTGGAGAGATATATTTCTCTCAATCCACTCTTCCCGGAAGTGGTGAAGTTTATTAAGGAGAACGATCTCACTCAGCTTGAGGCAGGTAAGCATCCTATTCAGGGCGCCGACCTTTTTCTGAATATTGCTGAGGCTCAGGGTAAGAACGAGGAGGATGCTGTTATCGAGACTCATCGCAAGATGATCGATATCCAGATTCCACTTGATAATGAGGAAACCTACGGATATACTCCTTTGAAGGACCTTCCAGAGGTAGAGTACAACGAGGCAAAGGATATTACCAAGTATCCTGGCGTGAAGGCGCAGACGCTCGTTACCTGCAAGCCGGGTCAGTTTGCCATCTTCTGGCCAGAGGACGGTCATCAGCCATGTATCGGCAAGGGCGCCATCCACAAGGCTATCTTCAAGATCAAGGCTTAATCTGGGCAAGTTCACAATCGAATACACATAAATATAAATATTTAAATCTATAATCCATGGCAACAGAAAAGAAGACTACAGCTAAGAAGACAACAGCCAAGAAGGCAGCCTGCAAGAAGACTGCCTGCAAGAAAACAACCAAGGCTGCTACTGTTAAACATATAGGACTTGTAAAGAACGATCCTTACCTGGCAGACTACGAGGATGCTATCCGTGGCCGCCACGACCACGTGCTCTGGAAGATGGGCCAGCTTACCAACAACGGCAAGACCACCCTGAGCGATTTTGCCAATGGCTTCGAATACTTCGGCCTTCACAAGACAGAGAAGGGATGGGTGTTCCGTGAGTGGGCGCCTAACGCTACAGATATCTATCTCATCGGCGATTTCAACGACTGGAAGGAGACAGAGAAGTATCGTGCCAAGAGACAGAAGAACTCAGGCAACTGGGAGCTGAAGCTTCCTGAGAAGGCATTGAAGCACGGTGACCTCTATAAGATGAAGGTGCACTGGGAAGGTGGCGAAGGCGAGCGAATCCCTGCATGGGCTCAGCGCGTAGTACAGGATGAGCAGACCAAGATTTTCTCTGCGCAGGTTTGGAATCCAGAGCCTTACAAGTGGAAGAAGAAGACTTTCAAGGCTAAGACCACTCCGCTCTTGATTTATGAGTGCCATATCGGTATGAGCCAGGATGCAGAGAAGGTTGGAACCTATACTGAGTTCAAGGAGAATGTATTGCCTCGCATCATCGAGGACGGTTACAACTGCATCCAGATCATGGCTATCCAGGAACATCCATATTATGGTTCTTTCGGTTATCATGTGAGCAGCTTCTTTGCAGCCAGCAGCCGTTTCGGTACTCCAGAAGAGTTGAAGGATCTCATTGATACAGCCCATCAGAACGGTATTGCCGTCATCATGGACATCGTCCACTCTCATGCAGTGAAGAACGAGTTGGAAGGCCTTGGTAATCTTGCCGGCGATCCTAACCAGTATTTCTATCCTGGCGACCGTCATGAGCATCCTGCCTGGGACAGCCTCTGCTTCGACTACGGCAAGAACGAGGTAATCCACTTCCTGCTGAGCAACTGCAAGTACTGGCTTACAGAGTTCCATTTCGACGGCTTCCGCTTCGATGGTGTAACTTCTATGCTGTATTACAGCCATGGATTGGGTGAGGCATTCTGCAACTACGGCGATTACTTCAACGGTCATGAGGACGATAACGCCATCTGTTATCTTACCCTTGCCAACAGTCTGATTCATGAGGTGAACAAGAATGCGATTACTATTGCCGAGGAGGTGAGCGGAATGCCAGGACTGGCAGCCAAGTTTGAAGACGGCGGCTATGGCTTCGACTACCGCATGGCGATGAACATTCCTGACTACTGGATCAAGACCATCAAGGAATTGAAGGATGAAGACTGGAAGCCATCCAGCATCTTCTGGGAAATCAAGAACCGCCGTGCCGACGAGAAGACCATCTCTTACTGCGAGAGTCATGACCAGGCACTGGTAGGCGACAAGACCATCATCTTCCGTCTCATTGATGCTGATATGTACTGGCATTTCAAGAAGGGAGATGAGAACTATGTTGCCCACCGCGGTATTGCCCTTCACAAGATGATCCGTCTGGCTACAGCATCCACCATCAATGGCGGTTACCTGAACTTCATGGGTAATGAGTTCGGTCATCCGGAATGGATTGACTTCCCTCGCGAGGGTAATGGCTGGAGCTATAAGTATGCCCGTCGCCAGTGGAACCTGGTAGACAATAAGGAATTGTGCTACCACTACTTAGGCGATTTCGATAAAGCAATGCTCAAGACGATTACGAGCGAAAAGAATTTTAACAAGACACCAGTTGTAGAGATCTGGCACAATGATGGAGATCAGGTTCTAGCCTACATGCGAGGCGACTTGCTCTTCGTGTTCAACTTCTCGCCAACCCGTTCGTTTACCGATTACGGTTTCCTGGTTCCTACAGGCGCCTACAGCGTAGTGCTTGATACGGACAACAAGGCATTCGGCGGCAACGGCTTGAATGATGATGAGCTGACCCATCTCACGACTTACGATCCACTTTACGTGAACGACCGCAAGGAGTGGCTGAAGCTCTATCTGCCAGCCCGTACAGCATTGGTGCTGAAGAAAAATTAATGTAGATAAATTTTATGGGAAATAAAAAGAATAGCACAGCGAAGATGCACTTCGCTTGTGCTATTGTCTTTATCATTTTTGTTTATTGCTACCTGGCTTTTTACCAGGCAGATGTATTAGCCGTTGCTCAGCATGTGCTGAGTGATGGTAAAACCGACTATAGCTATACAGTCGCCCCGCTGCTGATTACGTTGGTACTTTATGTCTTGCAGTTGGGCGTCTATGCGTTAACTCAGGTAAAGCGCCGCTTTCATGCTCTTACGTATTTTCCTTCCTTCCTGATTCTCACCATCATCACCGACATTCCTACGGATGTGGATATTCATCATTCCCTCGGTGCCTGGTGGATTGTGGCTCCCTTGTGCCTTCTGGCTTTCGGCGGAGCGGTATGGGTCATCAGGCAACTGGAACCTTTGGAGCAGGAGCCTCATAGCAGCGGCTGGCTTTCCAAGTATATGTGGATCAACCTCTTCCAGATGGTGGTGATGATTGTCGTGATGAGCTTTGTGGCAAGCAACGACCATCTGTTCCATGAACGTATGAAGATGGAGCGGTTGATGAAGCAGAAGAATTATGCTGAGGCGCTGAAGGTGGGCAGAAAGTCCTTGCAGACCGATTCCTCGCTGACCATGCTGCGCATAGCTTGTCTGCATCATACGGGTGAACTTGCTGACAAGCTGTTTTCCTATCCGCTGGTTGGTGGCAGCAAGGCAATGTTGCCCGACAGCGTTACCGTGAAGTCATTGATGTGGAAATCTCACCGCTGGATGCAGGAGCCTACCGATTCGATGAAGATGCAGCATCTGGTTTATCGCAAGCCGGACGATTACAAGCTCTGTGCGCTGCTGCTCGACAAGAAGCTGGATCAGTTTGTCGTGGCTCTGTGCAAGCATTATGATGTGAAGACCGCCAAGCTCCCTACCCATTACAAGGAGGCTCTGACGCTCTACATCCATCGTCGCAGCAAGCCTGTCATCGAGTATCACGACAATGTGGTTGATACTGATTTCCAGGACTATCAGCAGATGGAACACAAGTATACGAACAGGCAGGAAATGCAGACTGCCATCCGTGACACCTACGGCAACACGTACTGGTATTATTTCGACTACTGCAGTAAGTAAGGAGAATATCTCTGAGAGATAAAATAATATCTCTGTAAGATAAAAAAATATCTCTGAGAGATAAAATCATATTGCAGTAAGAGATTGGGATTTTATTATATAGAGATTAGAAAATGACAAGATTGAAATACATATGGATGTTTACAATAGTCTTTTTCTTCGGGCTTCCATCTGTGATGCAGGCTCAGAAGAAGGAGATTGCGGCTGCCCGTGATCAGGTCAAGGAGGGCAAGGACCTGAACAAGGCACAGGCTAGCATGGAGAAACTCTTGAAGGATTCGGCTAACCTGGGCAACAAGAAGATTTGGGTTACGCTCTTTGATGCTGTCAGAAAGCAGTATGAACAGGGCAATGAAAAGCTCTATCTCAAGCAGAAGTATGATACTGCCCAGCTTTTCAATCTTGGCAGGCAGATGTTTCTCATTGCCCAGGGGCTGGACTCGGTAGAGATGGTTCCTAACCGGAAGGGCAAGGTGGATATTGAGTATCGCAAGGCGCATGCTGAATATCTCAAGCGCATCCGTCCCAATATCTACAACGGTGGAGTCTGGTTTCTGCAGAAGAAGAAATATCCGGAGGCTTATCAGTTCTTCGACCTCTACATCGACTGTGCCAACAAGCCGCTCTTCAAGGGCAATGATTTCCAGAGCAAGAATCCACCGCTCCATACTGCTGCCTACTGGGCTGTGTATTCCGGCTATAAGATGAAGAACAGCAAGGCTACCCTGCATCATTCCTACGAAGCGTTGAAGGATACGGTTCACTACAACTATATGTTGCAGTATCTGGCTGAGACCTACAAGCTGGATAAGGATACTGCCCGCTATGTGGCTACGCTGAAGGAAGGCTTCTCACGCGCTCCGAAGTTCCCGTTCTTCTTCCCGCGTCTGGTGGAATACTATTCGGACAGGAACCAGCTCGATTCTGCAATGGATGTGGTCAATCAGGCGCTGGCTGTAGATTCGGTGAATGATATTTATCTCTTCACCAAGAGCACCCTGCTGCTCAATCTCTGCCAATACAAGGATTGCATCAAGGTGTGCGACCGGATCATTGCGCAGAACGATACTATGCCGGGAACCTATCTGAATGCTGGATTGGCTTACTTCAACATGGCTGTGGAGCAGGACAAGAACCTGAAACAGTCCAACAAGCAGCGTTTGCAGATTCAGAGCGATTACAAGAAGGCTCTGCCGTATCTGGAGAAATACAGAAAGATGATGCCCGACAAGAAGGACCAGTGGGCCTTGCCGCTTTATACCATCTATCTGAACCTGAACATGGGTAAGGAATTTGATGAGATTGACAAGCTGCTGAACCAGGGCAGAAAATAAGGATTAGAAAATTGATAATGAAGAAAATAAATATGATAGATAGAATATTGAATAAACTGGGAATCTCGCTGAACGAGATGCAACAGGAGGCTTTTCAGTCTATTGCACATGGCAATAAGGATGTGGTTGTTCTTTCGCCTACGGGCAGTGGAAAGACGCTGGCTTATCTCTTGCCGCTTTCCCAGCTGGTGGATGCGGGCGATGATGAGCCGCAGGCAATCGTGGTTACTCCCGGCCGTGAGCTGGCTTTGCAGTCGTCTACCGTATTGAAGGATATGGGTTCGGGGCTTCGTGCCATGGCTTGCTACGGCGGTCGTGCTGCGATGGATGAGCATCGGATGCTGAAGCAGGTTCGTCCGCAGATTATCTTCGGAACTCCAGGTAGACTGAACGACCATCTCAGCAAGGGCAACTTCTCGCCTTATCATATCAAGTATCTCGTCATCGACGAGTTTGACAAGTGTCTGGAGATGGGCTTCCAGGACGAGATGAGCCGCCTCATCCAGTCTTTGCCAGGCTTGCGCCGCCACTTCCTGCTTTCTGCTACCGAGGCAGAGGAGATTCCTCGCTTCGTCCACATGGGCAGGGTAGAGAAGATAGATTATCGCATGGACGAGGAGCAGGTGCCTGAGCGAGTACATATATATAAGGTGGAAAGTCCGGTGAAGGATAAACTGGAGAGTCTGGGTCGATTGCTTCGCAGTCTGGGCGAAACCAGCACCATCGTTTTCCTGAACTACCGTGACAGCGTGGAGCGCACCAACAACTATCTGGTTGAGCAGGGTTTCTCCACTTCATTCTTCCATGGCGGATTGGAGCAGAAGGAGCGTGAAGCTTCCCTTTACCGATTCAGCAATGGCAGCGCTAATATTCTGGTGAGCACCGACCTGGCTTCCCGTGGTCTTGATATTCCTGATATTGACAACATCATCCATTACCACATTCCTGAGAGCGAGGACGGCTACATCCATCGTGTGGGTCGTACAGCCCGTTGGGAAGCGCAGGGTAGAGCCTTTTTCCTGCTGGGTCCTGAGGAGCATATTCCTGAATATGTGGATGCAGAGGTTGAGGATTACGAGATTCCTGCCGTTGAGGAGTTGCCGGCACCAGCCAAGCCAAAGATGGCTACCTTATATATAGGTAAGGGAAAGAAGGACAAGATCAGCAAGGGCGATATTCTCGGCTTCCTCTGCAAGAAGGGAGGTCTGAATTCTTCTGAAATCGGAAAGATTGATGTCAACGACCGGTACGCCTATGCAGCCATCGCCCGTCCTAAGCTGAAGAGCGTGCTCAACAATGTGAAGGGCGAAAAGATTAAAGGTGTCAAGACGATTGTCGAAGAAGTGAGATGAAACTTCAGGTTTTGGATAAAAAAACTGCAAAGTGAGTTAAATTTATAGCTAGTAAAAGCCTCATCTTGGAATCTGTTTCCAGATGAGGCTTTTTAGGTTATAAATTGTAATTTAGGGCATAAATATGCAGATAATATGTTAAAACTGGTGACAAAAAGAAAGATTTATGCCCAAAATGCTAAAAATGTGCAGAAAAATTTGGTAGTTTGAAATAAAAAATGTAATTTCGCAGTCGTAAGTCCTATCATATGGTTTACAGCTAAGCCTATATGGGTGGATTGCGCATGTATGTCTCCTGCTAACAGGAGGGTTATACGATTAATTACTTAAATAATTATATAAAGATGAAGAAGTACAATTTTAACGCAGGTCCATCAATGCTTCCACGCGAAGTGATTGAGAACACAGCAAAGCAGATTTTGGATTTTAATGGTTCAGGTCTTTCATTGATGGAAATCAGCCACCGTGCTAAGGATTTCCAGCCAGTTGTTGACGAGGCTGTCTCCCTTTTCAAGGAGCTTCTTGACATTCCTGAGGGTTACTCCGTAATCTTCCTTGGTGGTGGTGCGTCATTGCAGTTTATGCAGATTCCTGCTAACTTCCTCATCAAGAAGGCTGCCTACATTAATTCTGGTACTTGGGCCAAGAAAGCAATGAAAGAGGCGAAGCATTTTGGTGAGGTCGTGGAGATCGCATCATCGTCCGATGCCAACTACACTTTCTATCCTCAGGTTCCTAACAATGTGCCAGCCGATTGTGATTACTTGCATTTGACAAGCAACAATACTATATATGGTACTGAACTCCGTGTAGATCCAGACGTGAACGTTCCATTGATTTCTGATATGTCTTCAGACATCATGAGCCGTCCTGTAGATGTTTCCAAGTACACCGCTATCTATGCAGGTGCTCAGAAGAACCTCTCTATGGCTGGTGTTACCGTCATCGTCGTGAAGGATGAGATGCTCGGCAAGGCTCCTCGCGAGATTCCTACCATGCTCGATTATCGCACTCACGTAGAGAAGGGCAGTATGTTCAATACTCCTCCTGTAGTTCCTATCTACACCTTGATGGAGAATCTCCGCTGGTTGAAGGCCAACGGTGGTGTCGAGGCTGCTGACAAGCGTGCTCACGAGCGTGCTGAGGTTCTCTATACAGAGATTGACCGCAACAAGCTCTTCAAGGGTACTGTAGAAGAGGCTTCCCGTTCATTGATGAACATCTGTTTCGTAATGAACGATGAGTACAAGGAGTTGGAGAAACCATTCCTCGATTTCGCTACAGAGCGTGGTATGGTTGGTATCAAGGGTCACCGTTCAGTAGGTGGTTTCCGTGCCAGCTGCTACAATGCACAGACCATGGAGGGTGTTCAGGCACTCGTCAAGGCAATGCAGGAATTTGAAGCTAAGTATTAACATTGAACTTTGAACATTGAACTTTGAACTTTATGATTACTCCAAAGATTATATATCTATGTATAATCTGGAAATATTGAAAAAGCAAATCATAAAGTTCAAAGTTCAAAGCTCAAAGTTCCAAGTAAAATCGCAATATGAAAGTATTAGTTGCAACAGAAAAGCCATTCGCAGCAGCTGCTGTCGAGGGCATTAAGAAAGAAATAGAGGGAGCAGGCAACGAATTGGTGCTGCTCGAAAAATATACAGAGAAGGCTCAGCTTCTCGATGCTGTGAAGGATGTGGATGCGATGATTATCCGTTCTGACAAGGCTGATGCCGAGGTGCTCGACGCAGCCAAGAACCTGAAGATCATTGTTCGTGCTGGTGCCGGTTATGATAATATCGACCTGCCTGCTGCTACTGCTCACAACGTGGTGGCTGAGAATACTCCTGGTCAGAACTCCAACGCCGTTGCCGAGTTGGTTTTCGGTCTGCTGGTTTTCACCGTTCGTAATTTCTACAACGGCAAGGCAGGCTCTGAGTTGAAGG
Source organism: Prevotella sp. LCP21S3_D2 (assembly GCF_052118345.1). Taxonomy (NCBI): domain Bacteria; kingdom Pseudomonadati; phylum Bacteroidota; class Bacteroidia; order Bacteroidales; family Prevotellaceae; genus Prevotella; species Prevotella sp. LCP21S3_D2. The sequence goes on from NZ_JBQKHJ010000006.1 coordinate 46,312, forward strand.
GCAAGAAGTTGGGTATCCTGGCTTTCGGTAACGTGGGTCGCAACGTGGCTCGCATCGCCAAGGGCTTCGGTATGGAGGTAGCTGCCTACGATGCATTCTGCCCAGCTGATGTCATTGAGGCTGCCGGTGTTCACGCCGTGAAGTCTCAGGATGAGTTGTTCCAGACTTGCGACATCGTTTCTCTTCATATCCCTGCTACTCCAGAGACCATCAAGAGCATCGATTACAAGACCGTGAACCAGTTGCCAAAGGGTGGTATCCTTATCAACACTGCCCGCAAGGAAGTAATCAATGAGCCAGAGCTCCTGAAGCTTCTCGCTGAGCGTGAGGACTTGAAGTTCATTACCGACATCAAGCCAGATGCTGATGCAGACTTCGCCAAGTTCGAGGGTCGCTACTTCTCAACACCTAAGAAGATGGGTGCTCAGACTGCCGAGGCTAACATCAATGCCGGTATTGCTGCCGCCAAGCAGATCAATGCGTTCTTTGCAGATGGCTGCACAAAATATCAAGTAAACAAATAATTTTAGGATATAAGAGAGCTCATAAAGGGTGCTTTGTATAAGTACTCTTTATGGGCTTTTTGTCTTTTAATTATGGGATTCCTTGTAATCTTAGCGTTATATTACTTTAGAAACATTCAAATATTAATTATAAAATAAAACATTATGGCAATAATAAAACCTTTTAAGGGAGTAAGACCTCCTAAAAGTATTGTTGAGCAAGTTGAGTCTCGCCCATACGATGTCCTCGATTCAGAGGAAGCTCGTGCCGAGGCTGGCGATAACGAGAAAAGCCTTTATCATATTATTAAACCTGAAATCAACTTCGAACCAGGTACATCAGAGTATGATCCTCGCGTCTATGAAAGTGCTGCAGAGAACTTCAGGAAGTTCCAGGAGAACGGCTGGTTGAAGCAGGATGATAAAGAACAGTATTATATCTATGCACAGACCATGAATGGCAAGACTCAGTATGGTCTTGTTGTGGGTGCATACGTTAATGATTATATGACGGGTGTCATCAAGAAGCATGAGCTCACCCGCCGTGATAAGGAAGAGGACCGCATGAAGCACGTTCGTGTCTGCAATGCCAACATCGAACCTGTCTTCTTCGCTTACCCTGATAATTCCGTACTCAATGAGATTCTGATGCGCTATGCTGCTTCAGAACCTGAGTATGATTTCATCGCTCCGATTGATGGCTTCCGCCACCAGTTCTGGATTGTCAGCGATGATAAGGACATTGAGACCATCACCGCAGAATTTGCCAAGATGCCTAGTCTCTATATAGCTGACGGTCATCACCGTTCGGCAGCCGCTGCTTTGGTAGGCGCAGAGAAGGCTAAGCAGAATCCTAACCATACTGGTAAGGAGGAATACAACTATTTCATGGCTGTCTGCTTCCAGGCTAGCCAGTTGACCATCCTCGACTACAACCGAGTAGTGAAGGACCTGAATGGCTTGACATCAGAGCAGTTCCTCGACGCATTGACCAAGAACTTCGAGGTGATAGAGATTGATGCGATTAATGTGAACGTATCTGGCGATGAGGAGGGAATCCCTTGCTACGAGAAGTTTGCCATTGATGCAGCTATCGAGCAGTTCGGTTTGGATATTCTGAAGCCAGCCGCTCTCCATTCCTTCCTCCTTTATCTGGACGGCAAATGGTACGGTCTGTTTGCCAAGCCGGGAACATACGATGATGAGGACCCAATCGGCGTGCTCGATGTAGACATTTCATCCCGTTTGATTCTCGATGAAATTCTGGGCATCAAGGACTTGCGTTCAGATAAGCGCATCGATTTCGTGGGTGGACTTCGCGGTCTCGGAGAGTTGAAGCGTCGTGTAGATAGTGGTGAGATGAAGATGGCATTAGCCTTGCATCCAGTCACCATGCAGCAGATTATGGACATTGCAGACAGTGGCAAGATTATGCCTCCTAAGGCTACCTGGTTTGAGCCTAAGTTGCGTAGCGGATTGATTATTCACAAGTTGGATTAATGATTGACGAATTTAAGACTATATCAGATACAGTAGGCGAGGGATATTACACCGAGAAAAGGAGTAAGTTTCTCGCCTTTGCTCACCACGTGACGACCGTTGACGAGGTGAAGGAGATTGTTGCCGGGTACCGTAAGAAATATTACGATGCCCGACATTGTTGTTATGCCTATATGCTGGGTCCGGAGCGCACCGAGTTCCGTGCCAATGATGATGGTGAACCATCTTCTACGGCTGGCAAGCCTATCCTTGGACAAATCACGAAGGCGGAATTGACGGATATTCTCATTGTCGTCATCCGCTATTTCGGAGGTGTGAAGTTGGGTACCAGTGGATTGATTGTTGCTTATCGTGAAGCAGCAATAGATGCTTTGGCGCATTGTGAGGAAGTGACGCAGCAGGTGGAGGAAATCGTTATCTACGATTTCACTTATCCGATGATGAATGATGTGATGAGGATTGTCAAGGAGATGAAACCCCGTATTGTGGATCAGACTTTCGACAATACCTGTACCATCAAGTTATCCATCAGAAAGAGCGAAGCCGAGCAGTTGCGTACTCGCCTGAAGAAGCTTTCCTTCGAATAACGGAAAATCACTGAGTTCCCGCACGCCCTAAAAGAGGGTGTGTCATAAGTCCACAACGCACCCTTTTTTAGTTTTTTAAGAACGTAAGTCCCCCAGGCGTCCCGCCGGATTTGCAATCCGGCGTTAAAAAATGTCCTAATCTATTTAGGCTCTGAGGATTTGCAATCCGCAGCAAAGGAGTATGCTTTTCCTTTTGTTGGGGGATTACAAATCCCCCGGTGTTATAGGTCGAACTTTTTTACGGCGGATTTCAAATCCGCCGGGACGCCTGGCGGGTTTACGCTCTTGAAGACACCTAGGTACTTTGGGGCTTTTAGCCGTCCTCGGTAGAACTTCGCAAATTAGCGCCACGCGCCCTGAAAGGGCAGAAGCTCCTATCCTTTTTCTTCCAATTCCTTTTGCAGTCGGATGATTTCGTCGCGATATTGTGCGGCTTGCATGAAGTCGAGGTCCTTGGCTGCCAGCTTCATCAGGGCGGTGGTATTGGCGATGCTCTTCTCCAATTCCTCCCTGCTCATGCTGCGGACGATAGGGTCGGCAACCATCGTGGTGCTGTCAGGTTCGATGTAAACTCGCTGTTTCGATCCATCAGCTCCCTGAATAGTGCGGAATGATGCAGAATTGATACCAGAACCTGCTCCAGAAGCTTTTCCGGAACTGCTTCCATAACCACTTCCCAATCCATTTTCTGCCTCCTCCTTGCTGGTTGGCAGGGCAGATGTAATCGCCTTTTGAATCTGCTTCGGCGTAATGCCGTGGTCGGCATTGTACTGCAGCTGGATGCTTCTTCGGCGGGCGGTTTCGTCAATGGTCTTCTGCATGCTATCTGTAATATTATCTGCATACATGATTACCTTGCCGTTCACGTTTCTTGCAGCACGACCCGCAGTCTGCGTCAACGAACGGTGACTGCGCAGGAAACCCTCTTTATCAGCATCCAGGATGGCTACAAGCGAAACTTCCGGAAGGTCGAGGCCCTCACGGAGCAGGTTCACACCCACCAGTACATCATAAACGCCAGCTCGCAAATCGTTCATAATCTTTACTCGGTCCAGCGTAGCTACATCACTATGGATATATGCTGCCTTCACTTCATGGTTCAGCAGGAATTCCGTCAGTTCCTCTGCCATGCGCTTGGTAAGCGTAGTGATGAGCACTCGCTCATTGCGGTGCGTGCGGGTCAGGATTTCATCCAGCAGGTCATCTATCTGGTTCTCGCTCGGGCGCACTTCAATCTCCGGATCCAGCAAGCCCGTAGGACGGATGAGCTGTTCTACCACTACGCCCTCAGCCTCTCTCAATTCATAATCGGCAGGGGTGGCACTGACGTAGATAGCCTGATGAATCAGACTGTGGAACTCCTCGAACGTCAGCGGACGGTTGTCGAAGGCGGCAGGCAATCGGAAACCATATTCCACGAGATTCTTCTTTCTCGCCCTGTCGCCACCATACATGGCGCCAATCTGCGGAATGCTCACGTGGCTCTCGTCCACCACCAGCAGGAAGTCTTTCGGGAAGAAATCCAGCAGACAGTATGGCCGTTCGCCCGCCTTTCTGCCGTCGAAATATCTCGAATAGTTCTCTATTCCCGAACAGTGACCCAGCTCCTTGATCATCTCCATGTCGTATTCCACACGCTCCTTGATGCGCTGCGCCTTGATTCCGTCGCCTATACTCTTGAAGAACTCCTCCTGCTTCACCATATCGTCTTGAATCATACGGATGGCACTTTCCTGCTGTTCCTTCGTGGTTACGAAGAGGTTAGCCGGATAAATCTCGTAGGTTTCGAACGAAGCCAGACGGTGATAGGTCATCGAATCTACCTCCTCGATGCTGTCTATCTCATCGTCCCACCAGGTTACTCTCAGCACGTTGTCGCTGTAAGCCATGAAGATGTCCACGGTTTCTCCCTTCACACGGAAGTTGCCGCGTTGCAGTTCGATGTCGTTTCTTACGTAGAGGGCATCCACCAGCTTGCGCAGGAATTCGTTGCGGTCCAGCGTCTGTCCCTTCTTGATTTTGATGATGTTTTCCTGCATCGCCACAGGTCCGCCCATACCGTAGATGCATGATACGGATGAAACTACGATGACGTCTTTCCTTCCGGAGAGTAGGGCAGAGACGGCTCCCAGTCGCAGCTTGTCTATCTCGTCGTTGATGGCGAGGTCTTTCTCGATGTATGTATCGGTGGTTGGCAGGTAGGCTTCCGGCTGATAGTAGTCGTAGTAGGATACGTAGTATTCTACGGCGTTCTCAGGGAAGAATCCCTTCATCTCCTGATAGAGCTGTGCGGCGAGCGTCTTGTTGTGGCTCAGGATAAGGGTAGGCTTGCCGATGTTTGCGATGACATTGGCAACCGTAAAGGTCTTTCCCGAACCGGTAACGCCCAGCAGTACCTGCGCCGGCTCACCCTGCTCTATGCCTTCGGTAAGCTGTCGGATAGCCTGTGGCTGGTCGCCCGTCGGTTTGTATTCTGATGTAATTTTAAAGTCCATAATCACTGAATTTAGGTGCAAAAATACAAAAAAATCGCCATTAATCGTTATAAAGATTAATATTTTGCGAAAAAATGTATTTTTTCTTTTGATAATAAGTAAATTATGAGTAACTTTGCATCTCAAAATGAGAATTATGAAGAAATTGACTCTTATCGCAACATGCGTAGCACTGCTGATGACCAGCTGTGTGAACGAATATAACCAGATCACCAAATCGGGTGATTATACATTGAAGTACGAGTATGCCAAGCAGTGTTATGCTCAGGGCAAGTATTCCCGTGCCGTACCTCTCCTGCAGGAAGTCGTTACCATGAAGAAGGGTTCTACCGAGGGCGAGGAATGTCTCTACATGCTTGCCATGGCTGAGTTCGGTATGAAGGATTACGAGACCGCATCCGAATACTTCAAGAAGTATTTCTCTTCCTATCCGAAGGGTCGCTACGCTGAGAATGCCAAGTATTACGTGGGCGAGAGTCTCTTCCAGAATGCTCCGGAGCCTCGATTGGACCAGAGCACTACGATGACTGCCATCGCTGCCTTCCAGGAGTATCTCGACATCTTCCCTGATGCTCATCTCAAGTCTCAGGCCACCAGCCGTCTCTATGCCCTGCAGGATTTGCTCGTGGAGAAGGAATACAAGAGCGCCCGTCTCTACTTCGATTTGGGAACCTACTTCGGCAACTGCACCAACGGCGGCAACAACTATGAGGCTTGCATCGTCACAGCGCAGAATGCCCTGAAGGACTATCCTTACAGTAACCGTCGTGAGGAGTTTGCTTCGCTCGTAATGAAGAGCAAGTACGAACTTGCCAAGATGAGTGTGGAGAGCAAGCAGCTGGAGCGTTATCAGGACGCTGAGGATGAGTGCTACGGCTTCATCAATGAATATCCTGATTCAAAGGAGCGCTCGCTTGCCGAGAAGTATATCGAGAAATGCAAGGAGTATGAGAAGGCTCATCCTGAGGGTTCGCTCGAAAAGCTTGCCGAGAACTAGAGCGCATATATATAATCAAGGTAATAATCGTAAAAAAGAATAATAATAGTACTATAATTATGGATTACAAGAAATCAAATGCACCAGTAAACACAGTTACTCGTAACATCATGGACCTCTGTGATGAAACTCAAAACATTTATGAAAGCGTAGCTATCATTGCTAAGCGTGCCAACCAGATTTCGGTTGAAATCAAGCAGGACCTGAGCAAGAAGCTCCAGGAGTTTGCTTCTTACAACGATTCTTTGGAGGAGGTATTCGAGAACCGTGAGCAGATTGAAATCTCTCGCTACTACGAGAAGTTGCCAAAGCCAACATTGATAGCTACTCAGGAGTTTATCGAGAACAGCATCTTCTGGCGCGACCCTTCTAAAGAGTATCGTCCTGCTACTACAGTCAATGAGTTGTAATAAAGGGAAAGAAAAGATATGATACAGCGCAAACAGACTCTGTTTCTGCTTTTGGCAGTCATCGTATGTGCGCTCTGCCTGTTCCTGCCAGTAGGCAGCGTTGAGCCGAAGGGAATGGGTGCCGACAGTCTGATTTACAATCTGGGAGTGGTGATGGGTGATGGCGGTCTCGCTATCTCTACCACCTGCATCCCGTTGTTTGTCCTGCTCAGCGTAACAGCGATACTATCGTTGGTAACGATATTCCTTTATAAGAATCGCAAGGTCCAGATGTCAATCTGCAAGAATGCCATGCTGCTCAATGCGCTCTGGGTTCTCGACTATGCCCTGATTCTCTTCGGCATCATTCCGGTTCCTGAGGTAGAGGGCAAGGTGAACATCGAGTTTGCAGCCTGCCTGCCTATCGTCAGCATCATCCTTCAGGCAATGGCCTATAAGGGCGTCAATGACGACGAAAAGCTGGTAAAAGCGGCAGATCGCATCCGATAAGGGGCTGATTCTTAAAAGAAATGCTAAAAAAGCCTATAAAAATAGGATAAAATTTGTGGGTACCAAATAAAAGTTGTACCTTTGCACCCGCTGTCACGAGATGGCAGCATAAAATTCAAACCTCATATATATTAATTAAATTAAAATTAAGTTTTAAAAATGGCAACAAAGATCAGATTGCAGCGCGGCGGTCGTAAGAACTATGCTTTCTACAGCATCGTAATCGCTGACGTTAGAGCACCACGTGATGGTAAATTTACTGAGAAGATTGGTACATTCAATCCTAACACCAATCCTGCTACTGTAGATTTGAATTTCGAGCGCGCTCTCTACTGGGTAGAGACAGGTGCACAGCCAACAGACACAGTTCGCAACATCCTCAAGGGCGAGGGCGTTTACTTGATGAAGCACCTCAAGGGTGGCGTTAAGAAGGGCGCATTCGACGATGCTGAGGCTCAGAAGCGTTTCGACGCTTGGAAGAACGGTAAGGACGCTAAGAATACTGCTGTTCGTGAGGGCGATGCTAAGGCTAAGAAGGAAGCTGCTGCTAAGGAGCTCGAGGCTGAGAAGAAGATGAACGAGGCAATCGCTAAGAAGGTAGCTGAGAAGAAGGCTGCTGAGGCTGCTGCTAAGGCAGAGGCAGAAGCTGCTAAGGCTTCTGAGGAGGCTTCTGAGGAGGCTCCAGCTGAGGCTTAATCTTCTGAATGAATCTTCTTTGAAGATTGAAAAGTATAAGGTCGATTACTCTTTTTTAAAGGGTGTCGGCCTTTTTTGGTTGTTTTTATTCCTGCAAATACCTGCAATAAACCGCCGAGAATTCCGTTTAGATAATATGGAAAAGACAAAGGAAACCAATCATGAGATGGAGGCTGAAAAGAACAGCTACTCTCATATACTGAAATATACCGGATTGCTGGGAGGCGTACAGGGACTCAACATGCTCGTGGGTATTGTGAGGAATAAGTTTACCGCCATGTTCCTGGGACCATCCGGCATGGGATTGCTGTCTCTTTTCAATGCAACTTCCGGTTTTCTTACCTCCGCCACTAATCTCGGCATTCCTACCAGTGGCGTCAGGGTGGTTTCCGAGGCTGAAGCCCGGAATGGGGTAGAGCAGGCGATTTCTCAAGTCCGCACGCTCAGTCTGCTTTCTGCCCTTCTGGGTGCGCTGGTCTGCGCCCTTCTCGGTCCTCTCCTCAATCTCTTCACCTTTTCCTGGGGCAATCATACCTACCATTTCGTGCTGCTGGCTCCTACCATTTTCTTCACGATTCTTGCCGGTGGCGAAACGGCTATCCTCAAGGGTTTGGGCAAGCTGAAGTCCCTGGCTGCGCAGGCATTTGCCCTGTCTCTCCTTTCCCTGCTCGTTTCCGTACCCGTTTACGGCTTCTTTGGCGAGAGCGGCATTCTTGCTGTTCTCTTTCTGCTGGCTCTTGCTCAGTGGCTCCTCGCCTTTTCGTTTTCGCGAAAGGAGCATCCCTTCCGCCTGTGCCTTTCCCGAATCCAGCTGCTCAAGGCTTTCCCGATGATCCGTTTCGGACTCTCCTTTGTGCTGGCTGGGATGATGAGCAGCGGGGCTGAGTTTCTGGTCAGAGCCTTTCTCAACCACCAGGGCAACCTGGCTGAGGTAGGACTTTTCAATTCAGGCATTACCCTGGTGCTGGTCTATGGCGGCATGGTTTTCTCGGTGATGGAGACCGATTATTATCCTCGTCTTTCTGCCGTAAGGGGAGAAGGAAGCGCAACATCAGAGGCAGAAAACCGCAATCTGATCGTCAACCGTCAGTTGGAGATGAATCTTCTGCTGATGGGGCCCATCATCAGCTCCATCATCCTGCTGCTGCCCATTGCCATTCCGCTGCTCTACAACTGGGAGTTTCTGGGTGTGGTGGGGATGACTCAGATTGCAGCTGCTGGCTTGCTGTTCAAGGCATTCTACATGCCTCTGGAGTACATTCCGCTGTCCAGGGGCGAGGCTCGTGTGTTCCTGGTGCAGGAGAGCTGTTGCGTGGTGTTGCTCATCGTCTGCGAAATCATCGGCTATCTGCTTCACGGACTGGACGGTTTGGGAGCGGGCATTGTTGTAGCCTACGCTGTAGAGTCGATAGGAGTTTATGTCTTCTGCCGCATCCATTATGCCTATTGCCTGAGTTTTCCGTCGGTCCAGCATCTGTTGGTTCATGTATTGAATCTGCTCTTGTTGGGTTGTGTAGTATGGTTATCTGAGGTAGATTCATGGTGCTATTGGCTGTTGGGTCTTTTTCTTTGTGCGGCTTCCCTTCTGTACAGTTTCTCCCGTATCAGGCGTTCGCTGAAGGGAAAATGATGACTGGCGCCTGTCATCGTTTATCCCCCGCCTGGGTCATCATAGATAACCGTTTGAAGGCACATAAGGCGTTTCCTTCGATTGCCGGTGCAAAGATACGAAGTTTTTCGGTATCTACCAAAATTTGGCATGTGATAAGGAGCGATTTTCAGCAGCTTACGATTTGAAACTTAGTTAAAAATCCTAACTCTATGTTTTATGGGGCGCATCTCTATGTTTTTCGGTATGGAAAACTATGTTTTGTCATATAAATCAGCATATTACAAAGTAATAACCGTTTTCTGCAAACGTACTCAGTACTCAGTATTCAGTTTTTTTCGCTCTTGTTTCCATCCTCACTAAAGATAGTATATTATATATTATTATATTATAATAATATATAATATAAAATAATTACTTACAGTTTATAACTGCATAAAGGATAACTATCGCGAAAAAAACTGAATACTGAGTACTGAGTACCCTCTTAGGCACCATACGTCCTTTCCCTTCGGCCGTTGAGTGCGAGTAAATGGTCCAGACAGTTGTTTATAAAAAAAATACAGCCGCAAGTAATTAAACTTGCGGCTGTAAATAACAATCATGACTCTTCAGAGAGTCTCCTAAAAAAACTAAAACTGAGTGATTCCGTTGGGGTTCGAACCCAAGACCCACAGCTTAGAAGGCTGTTGCTCTAATCCAACTGAGCTACGGAACCATTTTCCTTAGTCCTTTTTCTTGTTTGCGGCTGCAAAGGTAATACTTTTTCTTGGAACTACCAAATTTTTTTTCAACTATTTCTTAAAAACTCGTTTTTTATAAAGCTTTTGCCCTTCCATCTTCGACCGGTTGGTCTGCTTTATAAATGCCTACATTTTTAAAATAATTGCTTTATCACCTATTAATTCATAAAAAATCTATAAAAAAAGTTTGTGGTTTCAGAAATTATTTGTAATTTTGTACTGTCATTCAGATTTTTGCCTTGTCTCTTAATGCGACACAAAGACAGACGGAACATCTGAGATGATAAACTGGGGCTTTTCAGATGCTCTGAACCTAATATAATAATATTGCTAACTAACTGTGTCGCAGAATTTAGGGATGAAAATTAAGAGTTTTTTGATTGCGTCTTTGGCTGCATTTTCTCTGACAGCTGGCGCACAGTCTTTGTCACCAAGTACTAAATGGCATTGGGACAAGGGTACTATCGTAGTTGACACACCTGAGCGTCCTGCCGGACAGGAGAACGTATTGGGTTTGAAGGCTCCAAAGTTGCAGACAGTACGTGTGGGCTTTGTGGGTCTGGGAATGCGTGGTCCATGGGCTGTGATGCGTTTCTGCCACATTCCTGGTGTAGAAATCGTTGCCCTTTGTGATTATGAAGAGGCTAGAGCCGAGAAATCTCAGGAGTATCTCCGCAAGCAGGGATTGAAGCCTGCCGACATCTACAGCGGAGCCAAGGGCTACGAGGAGTTGTGCAAGCGCAAGGACATCGACCTGGTTTACATCGCTGCCGACTGGAATCACCATTTCCCAGTGGCTAAGATGGCGATGGAGAACGGCAAGCATACTGCCATCGAGGTGCCTAGTGCAATGAACCTGGAACAGTGCTGGAGCCTGATTGACCTCAGCGAGAAGACACGTCAGCATTGCTTCATTCTGGAGAACTGCTGCTATGACTATTATGAGATGAACGCCCTGGCTATGGCGCAGGACGGTGTTTTCGGAAACATCATCCGTGCTGAGGGTGCTTACATCCACTGCCTGGAGGACTTCTGGAATGCTTACTGGCAGGATCCTAATGACAATGACAAGGACAATCTGCACTGGCGCATGAAGTACAACATGGAGAACCGTGGTGACGTTTATCCTACTCACGGCTTGGGTCCTGTGGCTCAGTGTCTGAACATCCACCGTGGCGACCGCTTCACAACATTGGTTGCAATGGATACGGAATCATTCGTAGGCAAGGACTGGGTTTCAAAGAAGAGCGGCAAGGAGTGCAAGGAGTTCCGCAATGGCGACCACACTACTACCTTGATGCGTACAGCCAAGGGTAAGGTAGTGGAGATTCAGCACAACGTGATGACTCCTCAGCCATACAACCGATTGTTCAAGTTGACCGGAACCAAGGGTTATGCTACCAAGTATCCTACCGAGGAGTTTGCTCTCTCTGGTGATGCTTTGAAGGGTACAGGTGCTCCTCAGATGGACAACCTCAATGCTCACGGATTCATGAACAAGGAGCAGAAGGAAGCGTTGGTGAAGAAGTATTATCATCCTATCCTCAAGAAGTATGGTGAGCTGGGCCGTCAGATGGGTCACGGCGGTATGGACTTCATCATGGATTCTCGATTGGTTTACTGTCTGCAGAACGGTTTGCCATTGGATATGGACGTTTACGACCTGGCTGAGTGGTGCTCACTGGCAGAGTTGGGAGCCATCTCAATGGACAACAACTGTGCACCCGTAGCCTTCCCAGACTTCACCCGTGGTTTCTGGAACAAGGTGCAGGGTTACAAGCACCAGTATGCTTCTCCTGAGGACGAGGCTGCTACCGAGGCAGCTGCCGCTGCTTACACCAAGGCTCAGAAGGCTGCAACAGCCAAGTATAATCTGTGGAAGCTCTATGACGCCGTAGCTGCTGCCAAGAAGGCAAACAATGCGAAGGCAGTGAAGAGCGCAACAGCCAAGTACAAGAAGGCGGTAGTTGCAGCCAAGAAGGCAATGGTTGCCAAGAAATAAGGATTATAGAACTTTCGCATTTTTCCCCACACGCCCTGAAAGGGCAGAAGCTCCTAAGCTCAGGGCAGCGCCCTGGGTTAATTATGGTCGCAAGCCTGTCGCCTTGTAAGGGCAAAAGCTTCAAAGGCCAGACGATTTAAAAAGCTTTTGCCCTTACAGGGCGTTTTTATTGAATGCCCGTATACCCAGGGCGTTGCCCTGGGCTAGGGGCTTCTGCCCTTTCAGGGCGTATTGCCATGATTTATACAGGCGATGGGGGGAACTTTCTAACTAGGAAAAACTTAATACAAAAATCAACAAATGAAAAGAACTCATTTAATACTATTCGCTGGAATACTGTGCTGCTCTCCTGCCTGGGCAGGCGACGTGCTGGGAGGATATTTCTACCAACAGCAGGAAGCACCAACGGGATGGGAATGGCAAAGTCCTGATTCCGTGGCAGTTAACAAGCTACAGCCACATGCCTGGTTCTTCTCGTTCAGAAATATTGACGAGGCGAGAAAGGTATTGCCGGAAAACAGTTCCTATTGGAAATCACTCGACGGAATGTGGAAATTCCATTGGGCGCCGAATCCTGATGAACGGCCAAAGGACTTTTTCCGTACAGACTATGACGTTTCGAAATGGGACGACATCAAGGTGCCGATGAACTGGAACATGGCTGGACTGCAGAGAGACGGAAAGAACAAGTATGGAGATCCGCTTTATTCCAACCAGCGCGTTATCTTCCAGCACTCCTGGCAGCCGATGAACGACTGGAAGGGTGGAGTGATGCGTACACCGCCAAAAGACTGGATGACCTACCGTAACCGCAACGAGGTGGGCTCCTATCGCAGAACCTTCACCGTGCCTGCCGACTGGAAGGGACAGGAAATCTATCTCAACTTCGACGGAGTGGATTCCTTCTTCTATCTCTACATCAACGGCAAATACGTAGGATTCTCGAAGAACTCCCGAAATCTGGCTGAATTCAATATTACACCTTATTTAAATAAGGAGGGTGAAGAGAATACGGTGGCAGTAGAGGTTTACCGCCATTCTGACGGTTCGTTCCTCGAAAGCCAGGACATGTTCCGACTGCCAGGTATTTTCCGTACCGTGGCGCTGACGGCAAAGCCTCAGGTGCAGGTGAGAGACTTCAAGGCAATTCCTGACCTGGACGAAACCTACAGCAACGCCAAGCTCCACATCACAGCCCAGCTTCAGAATCTATCGAAGAAGGCTATCAAGGGCTACACTATCCAGTATTCACTCTACGCCAACCGCCTTTATTCTGATGAGAACACCCTGCTCAGCGGTGTAACCGCATCGGCTAAGCTCGCAGGCAAGCTGAACGCAAAGGGAGAAATCGAACTCGAAGCTACTCTGGATGCTGCCAACAAGGTGAACCTCTGGAGTGCAGAAGCACCTCATCGCTACACGCTGGTGGGCGAGCTGAAGGACGGAAAGGGCAGAACCGTGCAGACTTTCTCTACCTTCGTTGGTTTCAGAAAGGTGGAAATCAAGGAAACTCCAGCAGAAAAAGACGAATTCGGACTGGCGGGAAGATACTATTATCTGAACGGTCAGCCTATCAAGCTGAAGGGCGTGAACCGTCATGAGAACAATGTTAAGGCAGGCCACACCGTGAGCCGCAAGCAGATGGAGCACGAGGTGTTTCTGATGAAGCGTGGCAACATCAACCACGTGCGCAACTGCCACTATCCGGATGCGCCTTACTGGTACTATCTGTGCGACAAGTACGGCATTTACCTGGAGGACGAGGCAAACATCGAGAGCCATGAGTATTACTACGGCAAGCAGAGTCTTTCTCACGTTCCGGAGTTCCGTAACGCCCACATCGCAAGAAACATGGAGATGGTTCACGCTACAGTCAATCATCCTTCCGTGGTGATCTGGAGTCTGGGTAACGAGGCTGGTCCGGGCAAGACCTTTGTGGACTGCTACAATGCCATCAAGGCTTACGACACCAGTCGCCCGGTTCAGTATGAGCGCAACAACGATATCGTGGACATGGGTTCCAACCAGTATCCATCCATCGCATGGGTGCAGGGAGCCGTTCAGGGCAAGTACAAGCTGAAGTATCCGTTCCACATCTCAGAATATGCGCATTCCATGGGAAATGCCTGCGGAAACCTCATCGACTACTGGGATGCTATCGAGAGCACCAACTTCTTCATGGGTGGCGCCATCTGGGACTGGGTGGACCAGGCTCTGGACAAGCAGGACCCTGCTACCGGCAAGACCTACTGGGCTTACGGAGGCGACTTCGGAAAGGACAACAAGCCTAACGACGGAATGTTCTGCATGAACGGAATCATGCGTCCTGACCTCACTCCAAAGGCTCAGTATTTCGAGGTAAAGAAGGTTTACCAGAATGTGGGCGTTAAGGCAATCGACATGAAGCAGGGACAGATTGAAATCTTCAACAAGAACTACTTCGAGCCTCTGAAGAACTATCAGATAGTATGGTCGCTCTATAAGGACGGAGTCTGCGTGAAAAAGAATCAGCCATTGCAGGGAGCCAAGAACATCGTGGGTCCTCGCGAGAAGGGAATCTACACCTTGCCATACGATTATGCAAGTCTGGATGCTAACAGCGAGTACTTCGTGACCGTCCAGTTCCTTCTGGGCAAGGACATGCCTTGGGCTAAGAAGGGGTATGTGCAGATGGAAGAGCAGCTGAGAGTGAAGGGTGCTGATGTTGCCGCACCTTCTATCGCTGCAGTTGCCAAGACTGGAAAGGCGATGAAATATCAGCTGGATAAGGCTGCTAAACGTGCCAGCATCACGGGCGAGAACTTCCAGGTGGCTTTCGACCTGAACACCGGAGCCATCTACAGCCTGAAGTACGGCAACCAGATAATCATCAAGGATGGCAATGGTCCTCAGCTGGATGCTTACCGTGCGCCTACGGATAACGATGCCGGAATCGGTTACCACAACGCATGGTTCAAGAACGGACTCTATGACCTGCAGCACGTGGTGAAGAGCTGGACCTGCACTCCTAACAAGAAGGATGGAACCTACAAGCTCGACTTCACCGTGGAGAGCCAGGGCAAGGAAGGCTGCGACGTGAACTATGGCAACCGTGACCGCGACCCAGAGTCTTGCTACAATTTCGAGAAGAACAAGCGCGCCCTGACAGATGCTGATCTGAAGTTCACTTCCCGTCAGATCTACACCATCTACAAGGACGGTTCCATCGAAATGCAGAGCGCCATCGGAGCCAACCGTTCTAAGGTAATCCTGCCTCGCATCGGTTACTCTATGGTATTGCCAAGCGAGCTGAACCAGTATGATTACTACGGTCGTGGACCGGTGAACAACTATAACGACCGCAAAACCAGCCAGTTTATCGGTTGGTACCACAGTCCGGTGGCAGAGCAGGGCATTATGCTTCCTAAGCCTCAGGCACAGGGCAACCGCGAGGAGGTTCGCTGGTGCGCAGTTACCAACAGCCAGCAGCAGGGCGTGGTGTTCATCTCCGACAGCACCATGTCGGCTTCGGCTCTCCCTTGGAGTCAGCAGGAATTGACCTTGGCAGCTCATCCTTATCAGTTGCCAAAGAGCAGCGGAACCCATCTGCACCTGGATGCAAAGGTTACCGGTCTGGGTGGCGCAAGTTGCGGACAGGGTGGTCCTTTGACTCCTGATCAGGTTCGCAGCACTCCAACCACCTTCGGATTCATCATCCGTCCAGCCGTGAAGTCAGAGCTTCCAAATCTCGTGAAGGTTTCAGCTACGGGCAGAAAGATGGTGAAGGACATCATGCAGCAGATGAAGCAGAACCAGCAGAACACCGGTTTGCAGATTGCCTTTGCTTCCAGCCAGGAGCCTGATGAGGGCGATGCTGCCTATCTGGTAGACGGTGACCCTTCAACTATCTGGCACACGATGTATTCCATCACCTTGGCGAAGTATCCTCACTGGGTTGACTTCGATGCTGGTAAGCAGAAGGAAATCAAGGGCTTCACTTACCTGGCACGTCAGGACGGTTCGCTGAATGGTTGCATCAAGGATTACGAAATCTATGTAAGCAACGATAACAAGACTTGGGGAGAACCTGTTGCAAAGGGCAGTTTCGAGAAGACAGCCAAATTGCAGAAGGTAATGTTCGGAAAGCCAGTCAAGGCACGCTACGTCCGCTTGCGTGCACTGAATGAACAGAGCGGTCAGGACTATGCTTCCGGAGCTGAGTTCACTCTTGTAACGGAATAAAAAGCCCACACGACCAGAAAGGGCAGAAGCTTTAAATTACCCCATATATACAAATCGCCCTGAAATGAGTTGAGTTTCATTTCAGGGCGATATTTTTTTGAAAACCTTTTTTAAAAATCCTTTCAGTTCAGACTGGGATTAGTGCTGAACAGGGATTTTCTTAATGCGGCGCTCATGACGACCACCTTCGAATGTGGTGCTGAAGAACTCGTCGAGAATAGTCTCAGCGGTCTTGTTGTCAACGAAACGGCCAGGAAGAACCAAAACATTGGCATCATTATGCTGACGAACAAGATGAGCAATCTCCTTGCACCATGCCAAACCGGCACGCACACCTTGATGCTTATTCAATGTCATGGCAATACCTTCACCACTGCCACAAATACCAATACCAGGATAAACCTCACCGCTCTCAATGCCTTCAG
This sequence comes from Prevotella sp. LCP21S3_D2, assembly GCF_052118345.1. Classification (NCBI taxonomy): domain Bacteria; kingdom Pseudomonadati; phylum Bacteroidota; class Bacteroidia; order Bacteroidales; family Prevotellaceae; genus Prevotella; species Prevotella sp. LCP21S3_D2. The sequence goes on from NZ_JBQKHJ010000006.1 coordinate 62,989, forward strand.
CAAGAGCGTGACCAAAGTCTGGATAGTCTACACTAGCATCGCTATAAGTACCGTAATCCTTAACAGGATAACCCTTCTTTTCCAAATATTCCAAAACGAACTGCTTCAATGGAAAACCTGCATGGTCGCATGCAATACCAACTGTCTTTACTTCCATAATACTTAAGTTTTTTAAGTGAAGAACGAAGAGTGAAGAATTCAAATCCTTTTTCTCTCGCATACCTGCTTCTTCGCTTCACCAGGTTAATAAAATATTAAAGGGATAAGATTCTGTATTCATCTTACATGAAACACGAAACATGCCCCACTTGATAAATATGAAAAGGAGAGTGAAGAGCGAATAGCTGAAGATGATTCAAAAGATTATCCGAAAATAAAACCATTGAATTCTTCACTCTTCGTTCTTCACTCTTCACTTAACTTTATGCTTCAGCCAAGAAAGCCTTTACCTGCTTGTAAACGTTCTCGCCTGTGTAACCGAGCTTCTCATCAAGTACCTTGTAAGGAGCTGAGAAACCGAAGCTCTCCATACCCCAAACCTTACCGTTGGCACCTACGAGACCCTGGAGTGTTACAGGAAGACCGGCAGTCATACCGAAGATCTTAGCGTTCTTTGGCAATACGCTCTCCTGATATTCCTTGCTCTGACCGCGGAACAAGCCCTCTGATGGAGCACTTACCACGCGAACCTTGATGCCGTCAGCACGCAAAGCCTCGCAACCAGCCTCCAATGTAGAAACCTCAGAACCGCTAGCTACCAGGATAACGTCTGGATTCTCATCGCTGCCTGCTACGATGTAAGCACCCTTGGCAGCCTGCTCATAGTCTGTTCCCTCTGGCAACTTAGCGATGCCCTGGCGAGAGAAGATCAAAGCTGTAGGAGTCTCAACGTTCTCCATAGCAAGCTTCCAGCAAACGGTAGTCTCGTCAGCATCTGCAGGACGGAATACGCGAACGCTGTCCTTGCCAGCGTGGTTCTTCAACTTCTCCATCAGACGGATCTGTGCCTCCTGCTCAACTGGCTCGTGAGTAGGTCCGTCCTCACCAACGCGGAATGCATCGTGAGTCCAGATAAACTTAACAGGAACCTGCATCAGGGCAGCGATACGAACAGCTGGCTTCATATAATCAGAGAATACGAAGAATGTACCCATTGCTGCAACCACACCACCGTGGAGCATCATACCGATACACATATCAGCCATTGTCAACTCAGCAACACCTGCCTGGAAGAAAGCACCTGAGAAGTCACCACGAACGATGCTCTTGGTCTTCTTCAAGAAACCATCTGTCTTATCTGAGTTAGAAAGGTCAGCAGATGCACAGATCATGTTAGGAACCTGCTCTGCCAAAACACCGAGACAAGCAGCAGAAGCAGCACGAGTAGCTGAACCAGCCTTCTGCTCAACCTTGCTCCAGTCTACCTTAGGAGCCTTGCCGCTGAACCACTCATCCATCTGAGCGGCCTTCTCTGGGTTAGCCTTGCGCCACTCTGCCTCTGCAGCCTTGCGCTCAGCAACGATCTTCTTCAACTCCTCAGCACGCTTTGCGTAAATCTCCTTTACATCGTCGAAGATAACGAATGCATTCTCAGGGTCACCACCGAGGTGTTTGATTGTATTTACGTAAGCGTCGCCACCGAGAGGAGCACCGTGAGTATTGATGCAAGCCTCGTAGCTTGTGCCGTCTGCGCGGAGAGCACCCTTACCCATTACGGTCTTACCGATGATGAGGGTAGGGCGATCCTGCTCCTTCTGGGCAGCATCGAGAGCCTCACGAATCTGAGCCACGTCGTTACCATTGATCTTGATGACATTCCAGCCCCAAGCCTTGTACTTCATCTCTGTATCCTCGTTCATTACAACGCCACACTCTGTAGAGAGCTGGATGTCGTTAGAATCGTAGAACATGATAAGGTTGTTCAAACCGAGGTTACCAGCGATACGACCAACACCCTGAGAGATTTCCTCCTCTACAGCACCATCAGAAATATATGCGTAAATCTTGTGCTGCATCATAGTAGAACCCAGACGAGCCTCGAGGAACTTCTCTGCAACAGCTGCACCAGCTGCGAGGGCATGACCCTGACCGAGAGGACCTGATGAGTTCTCAATACCACGCTCAAGGTCGAGCTCTGGGTGACCTGGAGTTACTGAACCCCACTGGCGGAACTGCTTGAGGTCTTCCATTGAGAAGAAACCACGCAAAGCCAAACCAGCATAGAGCATTGGGCTCATGTGACCTGGGTCGAGGAAGAAGCGGTCACGACCAGTCCATGTTGGATCTGCTGGATCATAAACCAAGTACTCTGCGAAGAGTACGTTGATGAAATCAGAACCACCCATAGCACCACCTGGGTGACCAGAGTTTGCCTTTTCTACCATTGAAGCAGCCAAGATACGGATATTATCTGCTGCATGATTCATTACTTTAATGTCGTTCATAACACAAATTACTTTATTTTGTTATTATTGATTGTTTTCTGCTGAAATATTCCTTTGACAATTCTGTTTCAGAATGTCGAACTGTTTGTTCATCAGCTCCTTATATGAAAAGCGCTGATGAAATTTAGATTTTGCCCTACAAATATACTACTTTATTTTCAAAACTACGATAGATTTTGCAGGAATTTTAACCTTGAGGGTATTTTTCTTGACTTTTGCATCCTTGAACACGGCAGGCTTCACTACCTCAGGGTGCTCAAAATCATTATAGTCGGTCACCTTCTTGCAAGAAAGAATCTGTCCGTTTACAGCCTTTGGAGCAGCTGCGCCATCCAGTTTGAACTCAACTTCCTGAGCCTTGTCAAGACTAACATTTGCAAGAGAAACCACGATGGTTCCGTCTGCCTTCTTGGCAGCAGATGTAGAAACCAGAGGAATCTTTCTGCCGTCCTTCGCATGGCTGTCGCCACGAACGTCCATAGAGTCGCACTTCACGTCCATTGGGAGATAGGTAGCCTCCTGGAAGTCCTTGTACATGTTGAAAACATGATAGGTAGGAGTCAGAACCATGTGACCGGTTCCCTTGGTGTCGGTGAGAATCATAGACTGGAGCACGTTGACCACCTGAGCGATGTTTGCCATCTTGATGCGGTCAGCATGGCGATGGAAGACATTGAGCGAGAGGGCTGCCACGAAAGCATCGCGCATGGAGTTCTGCTGATAGAGGTGGCCCTTGATGGTTCCTGGTTCCTCATCCCACCAGGTTCCCCATTCATCTACGAGAAGACCAATCTGCTTCTTTGGGTCAGCCTTGTCCATGATGGCTTCGTGCTTCTTGATGACATCCTCAATGCCGAGGCACTTGCCCATGGTCCAGTAGTAATCGTCGTTGTCGAACTTGGTAGCCGAACCCTTGCTGCCTTCCCAGCCGGTTACTGTATAATAATGTAAGGAGATTCCGTTGGCACGATGACCAACACGGTCCATCAGCACCTTGGTCCAGTTGTAATCGTAGTCGCTGGCTCCGGAAGCAACCTTGTAGAGTTCGTTGCCATCATAGTTGCGGCAATAAACAGAGTAACGGCGGAAGAGGTCAGAGTAGTATTCTGGGCGCATGTTGCCACCGCAGCCCCAGCTCTCATTGCCCACACCGAGGTACTTTACCTTCCAAGCCTTGTCGCGACCGTTCTGTCGGCGGAGCTTAGCCATAGGTGTATCGCCGTCGCTGGTCATGTATTCTACCCACTTGGCAAGTTCCTCAACAGTTCCCGAACCCACGTTTCCGCTGATGTAAGGCTCGCAACCCAACATTTCGCAGAGATTCAGGAACTCGTGAGTACCGAAGGAATTGTCTTCGATGGTTCCACCCCAGTTGTTGTTCTGCATCTTAGGACGATTTTCACGTGGCCCGATTCCGTCCATCCAGTGATACTCGTCTGCGAAACATCCTCCAGGCCATCTTAATACAGGCACTTTCAAGTCCTTGAGAGCTTGGAGCACGTCGTTACGGTAACCTTGTGTGTTAGGAATCTTGGAATCAGGACCTACCCAGAGTCCACCATAGATGCAGCTACCGAGATGCTCGGCAAACTGTCCGTAAATCTCTTTATTAATTTTCTGCTTGCCTTGGTTGGCATGAATTGTTCCGGTTACATTCTGAGCCTGTGCGGTGAATGCAACTGCTGCAGAAAGCAATGTGGTTGCGAAAAGTTTCTTCATTATCTTATAAGTTTTATTTTTGTTGTTCTTTTATAAGAATACGTTTGTGGAGACTGATTCCCCACAAACGTATTGATATTTTGTTAGTTTTTGTTCTCAACAGCTGCCTTTTCAATGGCAAGACCTGCCTTGTAGGTCTCAATATACTTGTCGAAACCAGCTACTTCTTCTGCAGTAGGCGCGATTTCAACACCAGTATTGCCGGCAAATACCTTCTTGTCGAGGTAATCAGCCAGGCTCAGCTTCTCTGCATTGTTTACGAGATAGCCTGCGAGCAGGGCAATACCCCATGCACCACCTTCGCCTGCTGTCTCCATCACAGAGATTGGGGAGTTGATGGCTGCAGCGAGGATGCGCTGACCTACACCCTTGGTCTTGAACAAACCGCCATGACCGGTGATGCGGTCTACCTGTACCTTCTCGTTCTTGAACAAGACATCGTTACCAATCTTCAATACAGCTACTGAAGCATAGAGGTTGGCGCGCATGAAGTTGGCGAGGTTAAAGTGGTCGTTGGCTGAACGTACGAACATTGGGCGACCTTCTGCCAAACCGGTTACAGGCTCACCAGAGATATAGTTGTAAGCAATCAAACCGCCGCAATCTGCATCGCCCTCAAGAGCGTGGTTGTAGAGTTTGCCGAATACCTCGTTCATATCCACAGGTACACCGAGCAACTCCTGGTACTGCTTGAACAAACCAACCCATGCATTGAGGTCAGAAGTACAGTTGTTGCAGTGAACCATGGCAACAGGACTACCATCTGGAGTTGTCACCATATCAATGACTTCGTAAGGTTGACTCAAGGCTTTCTCCAACACGATCATAGAGAAAGAAGAAGTACCTGCACTTACGTTACCGGTGCGCTGACGGACAGCATTGGTAGCCACCATACCTGTGCCAGCATCACCCTCTGGAGGACAGAGAGGAACACCAGCCTGGAGAGTGCCTGATGGGTCGAGCTTCTTAGCACCTTCCTCGGTCAGGGCGCCAGCGTCTTCGCCTGCGTTCAAGACCTCAGGGAGAATGTCGAGAATCTTCCAGCCCAGGTTCTTAGGCTCGATGAGCTTATCGAACTTAGCCACCATCTCTGCATCGTAGTTGTTGGTGTTGGAATCGATAGGGAGCATACCTGATGCGTCGCCTACGCCCAGAACCTTCTTGCCTGTGAGCTGCCAGTGGATATAACCGGCGAGAGTGGTAAGGAAGTCAATCTTGTTGATGTGGTCCTCACCATTCAGGATAGCCTGATATACGTGAGAGATACTCCAACGCAATGGGATGTTGAAGTGGAAGAGCTCTGAAAGTTCAGCTGCAGCCTTGGCTGTATTGGTGTTACGCCATGTGCGGAAAGGAACGAGAATGTTCTCATCCTTACCGAAAGCCATGTAGCCGTGCATCATCGCAGAAATACCGATGGCAGCCAACTGCTTGATTTCACAGTCGTACTCAGCCTTCACGTTCTTGCGGAGGTCGGCATAGCAATCCTGCAAACCTTTCCAGATTGTGTCGATGCTGTAAGTCCAGAGACCATCAACCAACTGGTTTTCCCACTCAAAGCTACCCTGTGCGATAGGGTTGTTGTCGGTGTCAATCAAGACAGCCTTGATTCGGGTAGAGCCAAACTCAATACCGAGGATGGCCTTACCTGATTCTATAATAGTTTTTGCTCTCATTATTGATTCTTTTTTTAATGGATGGAACAAAGAGAAAAGCAATGGAATTCTTCCCTCTTCGTTCTTCCCTCTTCACTCTTCACTTAAATTATCTCAACGCCTTGTTGAGCATGTAGTAAATCTCGTTGTTGCGGAGCTGCTGCTTGAAGCTGCTGATAGTTGTGTTCTTGTCGATGTTGACGAACTCAATACCCAGGATCTCGCAGAAGTCTTCCCAGTACTCAGCAGTGATGTCGTAAGAGAATGCACTGTGGTGTGTACCACCAGCGAGGATCCAAGCACCTGCACCAATCTCGAAGGTCGGCTGTGGAACCCAGAGAGCTGAAGCTACAGGGAGCTTAGGCATTGCCTTTGGTTCGATGCACTCTACCTCACTTGCGATGAGACGGAAACGGTTGCCGAGATCAACTACAGTTGCCTTAACACCCTTACCTGTCTTAGATGTGAATACCAAACGAGCTGTCTGCTGCTTGCGGATACCGATGCCTAGGAAGTGAACCTCGAGCTTTGGCTTGTCTGAAGCAATCAATGGGCAAACCTCGAGCATGTGGCTCTGGAGGCTAGATGTGCGGTCGGCAGCGAAGTTGAGTGTGTAGTCCTCGAGGAATGAGCAACCCTTCTCCAAGCCCTGGTTCATTACCCAGAGTGTGCGGTAGAGGCAAGCTGTCTTCCAGTCACCCTCAGCACCGAAACCATAACCCTCTGCCATCAGGCGCTGTGAAGCCAAACCAGGAATCTGGTCGAAACCGCAGAAGTTTGGATCGTCGATGTCAGCATCGCCGAGGTCATCGAAGTTGGTTGTGAATGCTACTGCGTTCTCATCCTTCAATACGCGACGGAGAGCAATCTCAGCCTTAGCTGCGTTCTTCACCTTCTCCCAGTAAACTTCCTCGCCAGACTCATCAATCTTGATGGTGTACTCCTTCTTGTACTCCTCAACGAGAGCATCAGCCTCAGCATCTGTTACCTTCTTGTAGTACTCCATGAGTGAAGATACTGGGTAGTAATCTACATGGTAACCCAAGCGCTGCTCGAACTCTACGCGGTCGCCATCTGTTACGGCTACGTTGTTCATGTTCATACCGAACATCAAGCAGCGTACGTTGTGAGCATCAGCAACACCTGCAGCTACGCGAGCCCATGTAGCAATCTGCTTCTGAGCCTCTTCGCTCTTCCAGTAACCTACAACAACCTTTCTAGGGATGCGCATGCGGGTGCAGATGTGACCGAACTCGATGTCGCCGTGAGCTGACTGGTTGAGGTTCATGAAGTCCATATCGATAGAATCCCAAGGGAGTTCTGCGTTGTACTGAGTATGGAAGTGGAGGAGAGGCTTCTCGAGAGCCTGCAAGCCCTTGATCCACATCTTAGCTGGAGAGAAGGTGTGCATCCATGTGATGATACCTACGCACTTCTTATCGTTGTTGGCAGCCTTCATGACGGCCTCTACTTCTGCAGAAGAGTTAGCTGTGCCCTTGTAAACTACCTTGATTGGGATGATGCCACTGTTGTTCAGACCATCTACCATGTCCTTTGAGTGACCATCAACTATCTTAACTGTTTCGCCTCCGTAAAGAAGCTGTGCACCAGTTACAAACCATACCTCTAAATTTTCAAATGCTTTAATCATGATTGTTTGTTGTATTAATTGTTATTGTTAATGTGATCTAATATCTTTATTTGAAAAACCTTTAATTAGTGCTTTTTCTGTCCGTAGTAAGCGTTAGGACCGTGCTTGCGGTTGAAGTGCTTCTCTACGAGCAATGGGTTCATGGTGGTGTTTGGATTCACAGAGAATGAGATGAAAGCCATCTTGGCCACCTGTTCAGCTACTACTGCGTGATAAACAGCCTGGTCAGCATCCTTACCCCATGTAAAAGGACCATGGTTCTTAACCAATACGCCAGGAGTATGAACTGGGTTGATGTTATCTTTCTTGAAACGGTCAACGATGACAACACCTGTGTTGTGCTCATATTCTGCCATCATATCCTCTGTCATCGCATCAGTGCAAGGGATGCAATCGTGGAAGTAATCAGCATGAGTTGTACCAATATTAGGGATGTCCAAGCCAGCCTGTGCCCAAGCGGTAGCATAAGTAGAGTGAGTATGAACTACGCCACCCAACTCTGGGAATGCGCGGTAGAGAACCAAGTGGGTTGGTGTATCAGATGATGGATTCAGATCGCCTTCTACTACCTTACCTGTTTCCAAGTCTACTACTACCATATCGCTAGCCTTCATGGTGTCATAATCGACGCCTGATGGTTTGATGACAACCAGACCTTTCTCGCGGTCGATGCCACTCACGTTACCCCATGTAAAGAGCACGAGGTTGTGCTTAACGAGATCAAGGTTTGCCTTGAACACTTTTTCTTTTAATTCTTCTAACATAATATTTTTTGTTTTAAGTTGTTTATTCTATTTCAAGTTGAACGATGGGTCTTCCTCGTATGCTTTCTTGTTGAAGCGGTAGAGGGCGGCGCCTCGTTTCGAGTTGACTTTATCGATGAGTTCTGTTTTCTCGATGAAGTCGATATCCTTCACGCGTTTGCGGAAGTTGCGCTTATCAATCTCTTCGCCTATTACTGCCTCGAATACATGCTGAAGCTGTGTCAGCGTAAAGAGGTCTGGGAGGAGTTTGAAGCTTAATGGCTCATGATTGATGCGGCGGCGTATCTGTGCGATAGCGTTGCGGATCATGAGTTTGTGGTCTGAGTATAGTTCTGGAAGTTCGTTCAGACTAACCCATTCCAATCCGTGTTCTACACGGAGGCTGTCATCATAGTCTTTCACATTGATGAGAGTGCAATAGGCGATAGAGATCACTCGCTCACCTGGGTCACGGTCGATGCGGCCGAAAGCTCCTACTTGTCTTATATAGAGGTCTTTCATTCCAGTAAGTTCCAGGATGACTCTGTTAGCTGCATCTTCGAGATTTTCTGTTGAACCAACGAAACCACCATAGAGTGACCATTCGCCTCTTCCCGGGTCCATCTTGCGTTTGCCTATCAGTACCTGGAGGTTACTACCGTCGAAACCGAAAATGATACAATCGACGGATACAAATACTTTGGAGTATTCATTATAAAACTGGGTCATGGCCTTTCTGCTGTTTTGATGTAATGATTCAATGTATGTCTTGTCGTGTTCTTTTGCTTGCTCTTCATAGAGCAGCTTCGAGAGGAAAATCAAGGAGTAAGAAGGAGAAGAAAGGATCGCGGATTTTTCAACGGAAACAGTTTTGTCTGATCTTTGAGAAAATTCCAGACTCCTCACTTCTTACTCCTGACGTGAATAATATTTTACCAGAAGTATGCGTAGAATGCAGCGCAGAGGCCGATTACGACGAGGGTACCGATAATATCGAAGGCACTCCAACTCTCACGGATAGACTTCTTGAAGTCTGATGTGAAGGTGATTGCCTCTACCTGCTCCTTGCTTGGAGCTGGAGTGAAGCAGCTTATTACTACCATGAAGATGATGAGGAATACGAGCAACCAGCACTCGAATACAAGCCAGTTGGTCTGCCAGAACCATGCGGTGTAATCCCAGAATGCACCATCCATTGTAGCCTTACCTGTATCAGTGATGACGTTGGTAACGAGGCGGAGCATACCGATGAGGAAACCTGTAATCATGGTATATTCACCTGCCTTTGGAGTAATCTTCTTGAAGAAGATACCCATTGCAAATACGGCTACCATGGCTGGAGCCAGAAGTGACTGTATACCCTGGAGATAATTGTACAATGTATCCATCTTCATCATGATTGGCAACCATGCGAAACCGAGAACTACAACTACTACGGTAGCGATACGGCCAACGAGTACGTAGTGAGCCTCAGACATGCCCTTCTTCAATGGCTTGTAAAAGTCCTCGGTGAAGAGGGTAGCACAGCTATTGAAGAATGCTGCCAATGAAGCAACGAGTGCGCAGATGAAACCGATGGTTACGATACCCTTGATACCTGCAGGAAGAACGGTCTTTACCATGATGGCGAAGGCTGCATCAGTCTCGTTCATCTGGATGGCACCCTTCTGAGCCAAGGCTGCTGCAATCATACCTGGGATGAGGAACATGAAGCAAGGGAGTACCTTGAAGAAACCGGCTGCGATAGTACCGCGGCGGGCACGCTTCATAACCTCTACGTTGCTCTCGCCAGGAACCTGACCGAGTACACGCTGAACGATGTGCTGGTCAGTACACCAGTACCAGAAACCGATGATGGTTGCACCGATCAATACTACGAAACCAGGATACTCCTGATACATAGAATCACCTGCCTCCCAGTGGAACATGTGGGTTGTACCGTAGCCGTTGTTCAACTTGCCGCAGTAATCCATCATGTCGGCCCAACCAGCAGCGATGCTGCCACCGCCGAGGGTAGAGAGACCGAGGAAGAGTACGAGGAAAGAACCGATGACGAGGATAGGTGTCTGGATAGTTGACAATGTCATCACACCCTTCATACCACCGAATACGGTGAAGATGGTGGTGAGGATAATCAGACCGATAGCACCAGCCCAGAAGTTCAAGCCCCAAAGATATTCGAAGAAGATACCACCTGTAAGGGCTGTAACGCTCACCTTTGTAAGGATGTAAGCTACGAGGGTGATGATAGAGAGCCATGAACCTGTGCGCTGGGTATAGCGGAACTTCAGGAAGTCAGGCATGGTGATGATCTTACCCATCTTGTTGATGAGCAACTGGTAGAAAGGTACGAACAGCCAACCCAAGATGAGGATCATCCAGCCCTGCATCTCCCAGTGTGCCATACCGACACCACTCTTGGCACCTGTACCAGCCAAACCAACGAGGTGCTCAGAACCAATGTTGGCAGCAAAGATAGCCATACCGATTACATACCACGGCTCACCCTTACCGAAGAGGTAGGCAGAAGAGTCTTCACCTTTCTGAGCCTTTCTGTCTTTCACGATTGCGTGCCAAACAGCCCAAATTACGCCGATAACACCAATGGCGAGTATAGCCCAATCAAGCCATACGAATTCTGTTGAATTCCAATTCATAATTACTATAAGATTGTTTGTTTATTATTATTTGTTTATTCTTTTCTTTTATTGGATGCTTATTATGTTAGTTTCTTATCCAGCACATTTCGTTTTTTTGTCATTGCGAAAACTTCTTGTTGGATGTTAGCTGTTCCAGCGGACTTTATCCGCCGGTTCGCTAACTTTTAAACTAACTTACGCTTACTTTTTAACGCTGAATTTGTAAGCGAGGTGAGAATTGTATTTCTCTCCTGGCTTCAATGTGGCATCTGTCCAATCCTTTACACCCTGAGCAATCTTGGTTGGAGAATCAGGATATTTCTGGCTCTCGAAGCAAACGCTTACGTGTTTAGGATACTTGATGCCATGCTTGCAGGCAATACCTGTGCCTTGGAAGTTACCGGTGTAAACCTGAATGCCTGGCTCGTTGGTAAATACTTCAAGAAGGATACCGCTCTTTGGTGAGTAGAGGCTTGCGCAAACTGTTTTGTCATCGCCCTTACCATTCTTATATGTGTTCAAACACCAGTTGTGGTCGTAACCTGTGGCATTCTTAATCTGGTCAAAGTTATAATCTACCTTCTTGCCGATTTCTGCAGGTTTACGGAAATCCATAGGGGTTCCCTCGACACTCTTGATTTCACCAGTTGGGATGTAAAGTGAATCTGCAGGAGTGAACTTATCTGCATTGATGTACATTACCTGATCGAAACCTTCCTTAGATGGATCGCCATTCAAGTTGAAGTAACTGTGGTTGGTCATATTGACAACGGTCTCTTTGTCTGTTGTAGCGCCAAACTCGATGTCGAGTGTGTTGTCACTCTTGACTGTATATTTAGCTGTTGCTGTTACGTTGCCAGGGAAACCATTCTCGCCATCCTTCGCATTGATAGTGAAGGTAACGGATGAGTCGTTCTTCTCTGTAATGTCGTAAACCTGGTTCAACCATCCTGTAGCACCACCACCATGCAGGCAGTTGCCATTATCATTTGCCTTCAACTGATAGGTAGAACCTGCAAGTGAAAGCTTGGCATCCTTGATGCGGTTAGCGTAACGACCTACTGATGAACCATAATCAGAAGGAGAGTTAAGCGTATCTGCATACTGATGGATATTGTCATAACCAAGAACTACATCAGTTGGCTTGCCGTCCTTGTCTGGGACAGAGATTGAAACCACACGCCCACCATAGTTGGTGAGACATACCTCCATGCCGTTGGCATTCTTGAGGGTTACTAACTCAGTCTTCTTTCCCAATACGGTTGAATCGAAATCTGCAGGATTCAAACCAGACTGTGTAAGACTAGCGTTGCTGCTTGATGAACAAGCAGAGAGGGTAGCGATTGCCGCAAAACCTACTCCCATGAAAAGGGTCTTAAATGTACTCATTTTTAGGCTGTTTTTAATTGTTTACTTTATTTTGGGTGTAAAATTACAATTTTATTTTGAAACGGCAATAGTTTTCCCTAACTTTTTTCATTCTAAAGTGTGTTTTTAACACTATTTGCATGATTACGCCTGCTTTTGGCTAAATTTGGGCAAAAAAAACTGCAGCTAGCCAACACTAACTGCAGTTCCTTTATATTATATAATATGTATATTAGCAAACCTTGTGAGAACCCTCAGAGATAACTACTGGGTAAATTTCAGGAGCATGACCATACTTAGCTGTGAACTTAGCTGTAACATCCTCTACGAACTTGTCATAGATGTCGTCCTTAACCAAGTTGATGGTGCAGCCACCGAAGCCACCACCCATGATACGGCTACCAGTAACACCGTTCTCCTTGGCAACATCGTTCAAGAAGTCGAGCTCCTCGCAGCTTACCTCGTATTCCTTGCTCAAACCGTGGTGGGTCTCATACATCTTCTGGCCTACAGTCTCGTAGTCACCCTTCTCAAGAGCATCGCAGACTGCCAATACGCGGTCCTTCTCGCCCAATACGAAGTGAGCGCGGCTGTAATCCTCTTCGCCTACCTCTGCGCGAACCTCTTCCAGCTGCTCCCATGTGCAATCGCGGAGAGTCTCGAACTTTGCCTCTGGGTGCTTGGCAGCGATGTGCTTAACCACGTTCTCGCAAGAGTTACGACGGTCGTTGTATGGTGAACCAGCCAACTCGTGCTTAACCTTAGAGTTAACCAGACAGAGCTTGTAGCCCTTAGGCTCGAATGGGAAGTACTCAAACTCACGGCTGTTGCAGTCGAGACGCATCAACTTGCCCTCCTTGCCGAATACAGAAGCAAACTGGTCCATAATACCGCAGTTAACACCTACGTACTTGTGCTCAGTAGCCTGACCAGCGAGAACGAGATCCCACTTAGAAACCTTGTTGTCACCGAAGAGATCGTTCAAGGCGAAAGCGAAGCAGCTCTCAAGAGCAGCTGAAGAAGACATACCTGCACCGAGAGGCACATCGCCATAGAATGCTGCATTGAAGCCCTTTACATCAACACCCAGCGCCTTCATCTCCTGGCAGATACCGTAGATGTAGCGTGCCCAAGATGCGCGAGGACCCTCTGGGTCGTTTACCTTGAACTCTACACGGTCCTTCAAGTCGATAGAGTAGAGCATCACTGTCTCTGTTCCGTTAGGACGGATCTCAGCCATAATACCCTTATCTACTGCACCTGGGAATACGAATCCACCATTATAATCTGTGTGCTCGCCAATCAGGTTAATACGACCTGGTGACATATAGATGTTACCTGTTTTGCCATCAAAGTGCTTGATGAAACGGCTTCTTACTTTTTCGATATCCATAATTGTTTTTGTTTAAAAGTTATTATTAAAGATTTAATTATAAACTAGTTGTTCCCGGATAAATCAAGTTTTGCTTCACCCGGGAATAAGATGTTTCATTATTACTCTACTGGAATGTCCTTGTTTACATTCTTGCAACCAACGAGGGCGTAGAAGAGAATGTATGCAATCATGGCGATGATAACCCAATAAGATGCGATAGGACCAGCAGCCTTAGCAACAGCGTCCTGGATGAGAGGCATTACGCCACCACCAACTACCATCATCATGAAGATACCTGATGCCTGAGCTGTGTATTTGCCGAGACCCTCAACAGCAAGGTTGAAGATTCCACCCCACATGATAGAAGTACACAAACCGCAGATAGCGATGAGTACGCACTTGGTAGGGATAGTAAATGCTACAAGACCAGTACCGTGGTCGTCGAGCTTGAGAAGGTTTGCAATCTCAGAATCACCAGCCAAAGAGAAGTTCAATGTGTTGGTTTCTGGCAAGAAGATGGCTGTGAGCAACAGGAGTATAGCTACTGTTGATACTATTGTCATCTGTGTCTTGGTAGAAACTGCACCGCTGATAAATGAGCTGAGGAATCGGCCGCACATCATGAGCAACCAGTAAACTGCTGCGAAAGCACCACCTACAGAAGCAGCACCTGTGAAGTCCATGCTACTGATGTAGAAAATAAGCTGAGCAGGAATACCAATCTCAACACCTACATAGAAGAAAATACCGATGACACCGAGTACGCAGTGACGGAATGACCAAGGACTGTGATCGTACTGTACGTTCTCCTTCTTGATGTTTGGCTCAGGAATAGCAACAAACCAGATGATGAAGAAGGCTGCAATGAACACCGCCATACCGATGAAGAGGAGAGGAGCAACGTCGCTCATACTTGTGTTAGCTGTAACTGTACCTACGAGTACACCTGCCAACAATGGGGTAAGAGTACCACTCAAAGAGTTCAATGTACCACCAATCTGAATGAGCTGGTTACCGCGGTTACCACCGCCACCGAGCAAGTTCAACATTGGGTTTACCACGGTGTTAAGCATACATACGCAGAAACCGCAGATGAAAGCACCCAACAGATAAATGATAAGGTTGAGGCAAACGGCACCAGAGCTGAGGTTAAATACTGGAATGTCGTCACCGAAGATACTTGACAAGTACTGAATCATCAAACCGATTGTACCGACAGCGAGTGCGATCAATGCTGTCTTCTTGTAACCCTTGCTTTCAATCATCTTGCCGGCAGGAATACCCATGAAGAGGTAAGCGGCAAAGTTCATGAAGTTACCCATCATGGCTGCCCAAGAGTACTTGAAGCCCCAGATGTTGCCAAAAGGTGCTCCCATGTTAGTTACAAACGAGATCATTGCAAAGATAAAGCACATCGTGATGATGGCAATGACACGACCGTTGTTATTTACACTTTTTTGTTCCATTGTTTAATCTTGATAGTTGATATTTGTTATTGTTATATTTGTTATTTGCTTGTATTGCTGGTTGTTACCATATGATTGTTCACTGGTTAATTTAACCGCAAAAAGGAGCGGCTGCCCCAGCATTGTGCACTTAGAGGCAGCAACTCCTATATGGTTTAATCTGATTTTATTTGTCTACGCCAAACTTATAGATTGTCTTCTGTGTGTATGTCTCACCAGGGTTCAATCTGCAACTTGGGAAGTATGGATGATTTGGTGTGTCTGGGAACTTCTGTGCCTCGAAGCAAACTGCGCTGCGGCGTGGGAATGTTGCACCATGCTGACCCTTGATGCCTGCCAGGAAGTTACCTGTATACATCTGCAAACCTGGTTCTGTGGTATAAACCTCCATGGTACGGCAGCTAACAGGGTCCTTAATGCGGGCAGCAAAGCTCAACTCGCCCTCTTCCTTCTTGTTTAAAACATAGTTGTGATCGTAACCCTGACCATTCTTGATCTGCTCGTTGTCGGCATCAATGTCCTGGCCGATTGGCTTTGGAGTGCGGAAATCGAAAGGTGTACCCTCTACCTTCAGGATTTCACCTGTTGGGATAGACTCCTTATCGATAGGGAGGTAGTAGTCTGCATTCACCTCACAGATGATGTTGTCAATAGTTGGGGTAGGATTTGCAATACCCTGGATTGCGAAGAATGCGTGATGAGTCAAGTTGCAGATGGTCATCTTGTTAGTTGTAGCCTGATACTTGATGACGAACTCATTGTCGTCTGTCAAGGTGTAAGCTACCCAAACAGTCAATTCTCCAGAGAAGCCTTCCTCGCCGTATGGGCTGGTGTACTTCAAGACAACTGCATTGTCACTCATACGGGTTGCATCCCAAACGTGGGCGTGGAATCCGGTAGGACCTCCATGCAAATGGTTCTTTCCATCGTTGCATGCCAACTGATACTCCTTGCCATGAAGGGTAAATCTACCCTCCTTGATACGATTTCCGTAACGACCGATGAGGACGCTCAAGAAAGGCTCAGGTGAGTTGATGACATCCTGTATGTTGTCGTGACCCTCGATGAGGTTAGCATAGTTGCCGTCCTTATCTGGCATCATGATAGCAACAACAGCACCACCGTAGTTAGTCACTGCAATCTCATTGCCCTGATTGTTTCTCAACACGAAGAGATCAGTCTTCTTTCCATTTACTGTGGTCTGAAAATCTTCTCTTTTCAAACCACACTTGTTAACTGGTTCTGTATTCATAATATATCTTTTTTTAGTTACTCTACTTTATGTTCTAAAGTAATCTACTGCAAAGTAACTAAAAAAAAATGAATATGACAAAATATTTAGCAATTATTTGATTTAAAAAAACTAAAAATTTTTAGGAGAGCAAATCAGCGACTACATAACTTGAACCTCCAACGAAGACAAAATCATCATTTTTTGCATTTGCTTTCGCTGTCATATATGCTTCTTTTACAGAATGATACATCTCACCATGCAAGTTATACTTTAATGCAGTGTCTCGCAATTTCTCCACAGGAATGGCTCTTTTGGTAGAAGGCTGCGTCCAATAGAATTTTACCCCATTTTTGAGCTTATCCCTCAGAAGTTGTAATACGTGCTCAACATCTTTGTCGTCCACCATTCCAAAAACGATGTGCTTGACCTGAGCGTCAACATCATTAATCTGTGTGGCAAGATACTTCCATCCCGCAAGATTGTGACCCGTATCACAGATGACAAGCGGTGCTTCTCCCAGCTTCTCCCATCTACCTCGCAACCCTGTCAGCTCACATACATGCCCGAAACCGTTTCTGATTGCTTCGTCGCTGATGGTCATCGTCTGTCGCAAGACGTTGAGTGCTGCAAGAATGGTCTTTCTGTTACGTTCTTGATAGGAACCTTTCAGTTCCATATCTACCTCCATAGCCGTGTCTTCATCCTGTGCAAAGAGAATAGGAGAATGGCGTTCTCCGGCAACCTTCTCAAAAACAGGACGGGTCTCTTCGATGTATTCACCGATAACTACAGGCACGTCAGGCTTTATGATTCCTGCCTTCTCGCCAGCTATCTTTGCTAGGGTGTTTCCCAGAAACTGGGTATGGTCAAAACTGATATTGGTAATGACAGAAAGAACCGGAGTGATGATATTGGTACAGTCAAGTCTTCCTCCAAGTCCTACTTCGATTACCGCATAGTCTACTTTCTGCTCGGCAAAGTACTTGAATGCCATGGCCGTGGTCAGCTCGAAGAAAGACGGATGAAGAGGTTCGAAGAAAGCACGGTTCTCTTCTACAAAGTCGATGACATACTGTTCCGGCAGGCATTCTCCGTTCACACGGATGCGCTCGCGGAAATCAACAAGATGAGGAGATGTGTATAATCCCACCTTGTAACCCTGGCTTTGAAGGATGGCTGCTATCGTATGAGAGCAGGAACCCTTGCCGTTGGTGCCGGCAATATGTATAGTCTTATATTGACGATGAGGATGACCGAAGTGCTCGTCCAGCTCATGGGTAGTCTGCAGACCAGGCTTATATGCCTTGGCACCAATTTTTTCAAACACCGGAGTACTATTGAAGAGATATTCTGTCGTTTCTTGATAATTCATTTCTTATATATTATAAATGTGTAGGTACAAAAAGTGGCAATCCCAATACTGGCATTGAGCCAATAATCAGGATTGCCTGTTACTTTTATCTTTTATGAGATTTCATCCATAGAATCTTCAGGAATCTATTTGTTGAACAGATTCTTGATGCTGTCAAAGATTGACTTCTTGGTGGCATTGTCTGCCTGGAAGTTCTCGCATTCCTTGAACTTCTTCACCAATTCCTTCTCTTCCTTGTTGAGGGTCTTAGGAATGTAGACGGTAATGTTCACGATGATGTCGCCTCGTCCATAACCATATCCCTTGATGGCAGGCATACCTTTACCACGCAGGCGAACCTGCTTACCTGGCTGGGTTCCTGGTTCTATCTTGATGGTAGTCTTTCCCTCCAATGTAGGGATTTCCACTTCACCGCCAAGAACAGCTGTAGAGAAGTCGAGTACGAGATTATAGTAGAGGTCCTTGTCTTTACGTTCGAAGACATCGCTCTTTTCTACGCGTACGATAACCTGAAGGTCGCCGTTGACGCCATTGTGCTTACCGGCGCCTCCCTTACCTGGTACGGTAACGACCATTCCGTCATCCACACCTGCAGGAATATTGATTTCTACAACTTCTTCGCCAGCAACAATGCCTTCACCACCACAAGCCTTACACTTGTTTTTGATCACGTGACCCTCGCCGCCACATGTAGGACATGCAGCCTGAGTCTGCATGGTTCCAAACATAGAGCGCACGGTACGGACTGTGTAACCCGTACCATGACAGGTAGGACAAGTCTCCTGCTGTGAGCCGCCTTCGCATCCTGTGCCATGGCAAGCAGAACATGTTACGTCTTTACGAATCTTGAACTTCTTGGTGCAACCCGCAAAAGCCTCTTCCAATGTAAGCTTTGCCTGTACTCGCAAATCTCTTCCCTGGTACTGCTGTGGCTGGGCGCTGCCGCCAAAACCGCCGAATCCGCCACCGAATCCACCGTGACCTCCAAAGATATCGCCGAACATAGAGAAGATGTCATTCATATCCATGCTGGCTCCACCACCGAATCCACCGAAACCGCCTTGCGGACCGTCGAATCCGAACTGATCATACTGCTGACGCTTCTGAGGATCATGAAGAACCTCGTATGCCTCTGCAGCCTCTTTGAACTTTTCTTCAGCCTCCTTGTTTCCAGGGTTGCGGTCTGGATGATATTTGATGGCTATCTTGCGGTAAGCCTTCTTTATTTCGTCTTCAGATGCCTGCTTATCAACGCCAAGCACCTCGTAATAGTCTCTCTTTGCCATTTGTTAAATATGGATTTTTATTTCTTTATTCCTGATCGTAATTCTTCATTAGACTTATTGGCCTACAGCAACCTTAGCGTGACGGATTACCTTGTCGTTGAGGGTATAACCGGTCTGCACGCAGTCGATAACCTTGCCCTTCTTGTCGTCACCCATTCCTGGCACCATAGCGATTGCCTCATGGAAATCTACGTCGAAATCCTTGTCAGCAGTCTCAATCTTCTTTACTCCGAGACCTTCAAGAGTCTTGATGAACTTGTTGAAAATCATCTGAACACCTTCCTTGATAGCCTTAGGATCCTCGCTCTTGTCTGCGATGGCACGCTCGAAGTCATCAAGAATTGGAAGAATGGCAGCAATAGTCTTCTCACCACCGTTGAGAATCAGATCAGCCTTCTCTTTCAGGGTGCGCTTGCGGTAATTCTCAAATTCTGCAGTCTTATAGAGCAGTTGCTTTTTCAATTCTTCTACTTCCTGCTGAGCCTTTGCCAATGGATCTGCTTCTTCAGATTCTGCCGCATTGTCAGTATTGTCAGTCTTACTGTCAGCATCTGCCGCCTTATTGTCAGCATCCTCTGTATTTGTCTCTTCAGCCTTAGGCTCTTCATTATTCTGAGTATCGTTCTGCTCAGCATTCTCGTTGAGAACCTGTTCCTTAGCGTTACCGTCCTCTATATTAATCTTCTTTTCTTTTGACATAGTCTTAAATTTTTTAAACATGATTATTCCTTTTTATGGTTGTTTTGACAAAAAGCGTGCCAACTCGACTCTCATCGAATTGGCACTTATCTCATTTAGGTGTATTTTCTATTACTGCAGACCGTACATCTTAGCTTTCTGCTCCTTGATAGCCTCATCATAGATGTACTCATCGTAAGACATCAGCTTATCGATGGTTCCTGATGGGGTGAGCTCGATAATACGGTTAGCCACGGTATTGATGAACTCATGGTCGTGGCTGGCAAAAAGGATATTGCCCTTGAAACCTACCAGGTTGTTGTTGAATGCCTGGATACTCTCCAAGTCCAAGTGGTTGGTTGGAGTATCGAGAATCAGACAGTTTGCATTCTGCAACTGCATGCGGGCAATCATACATCTCATCTTCTCACCTCCGGAGAGTACGTTTACCTTCTTCAGTACTTCCTCGCCGCTGAAGAGCATTCTTCCCAAATAACCCTTCATTGCCACCTCATTGCCAGGACCATACTGGCTCAACCAGTCTACGAGGTTCATGTCGCTCTGGAAGAACTCGGTGTTGTCGAGTGGGAGATAAGCTGTTGTGATGGTAACGCCCCACTTGTAATCACCTGCGTCAGCCTTGCGGTTGCCGTTGATAATCTCGAAGAGAGCGGTCATAGCCTTAGGGTTGTGAGAGAGGAATACCACCTTCTCGCCCTTCTCGATGTTGAAGTTTACATTGTCGAAGAGAACTGTTCCGTCCTCATCGCAAGCCTTCAGGCCTTCAACCTCCAGAATCTGGTTACCTGGTTCACGATCCATTTGGAAGATGATTCCTGGATACTTACGGCTAGAAGGACGAATCTCCTCTACGTTCAGCTTCTCCAGCATCTTCTTGCGGGATGTGGTCTGCTTACTCTTAGCTACATTGGCAGAGAATCGGCGGATGAACTCCTCCAACTGCTTCTTCTTCTCCTCAGCCTTCATCTTCTGGTTCTGAGCCTGACGGAGAGCCAACTGAGAACTCTCGTACCAGAAAGAGTAGTTGCCGGCAAACATGGTTACCTTACCGAAGTCGATATCCACGGTCTGTGTGCTGACAGCATCGAGGAAGTGACGGTCGTGAGAAACCACGAGAACTGTCTGCTCGATGTTGCTGAGATATTCCTCCAACCACTCTACGGTGTCGAGGTCGAGGTCGTTGGTAGGCTCATCGAGGAGGAGGTTGTCAGGATTACCGAAGAGAGCCTTCGCCAGCATCACGCGTACCTTCTCTGTATTAGAAAGCTCACCAACGAGCTTATCGTGACGATCTTCCTTCACGCCGAGGTTCTGAAGCAACTGGGCAGCATTACTCTCAGCTTCCCAACCGTTCATCTCAGCGAACTTAAGTTCCAGCTCAGCAGCGAGGTTACCATCCTCTTCTGTCATCTCTGGTTTTGCATAGAGGCGCTCGCGCTCCTTCATGTTCTCCCACAATGGCTGATGACCCATCAGAACGGTGTCCATCACGCGGAACTCGTCATACTTGAAGTGGTCCTGCTCCAAAACGGAAAGACGCTCGCCAGGTCCCATTTCTACTGTACCCTTGTTTGGCTCCAAATCGCCACTGATGGCACGGAGGAGGGTAGACTTACCAGCACCGTTGGCACCGATTACGCCATAAATATTACCATGTGTGAACTTGAGGTTTACATCTTTGTAAAGCACTCGCTTACCGAATTGAATTGCAAGATTTTGTACTGTTATCATTCTTGTTTACTAAATATCTTTTTCTGAATTTATCTTTAATTTGTGTGCAAAGTTACGAAAAAATATTTGTATATCAATGATTTATTGGTAAAAGTTGCTTTTTTTTAGTTAAAAACACAGCTCTTTTTTGTCATTTTGCAGAAAAGTCTTACTTTTGCATGCTAAAAGGCATCAACGATATCCCAATACCGTTGAATATGTGTTAAGAACAAATAGATATAAATAACACGAAACAGCAAATTGAAAATGAAACAACAAAATAATAAAGGCTATTTTAATAAGCATACCAACAATGCTTACGGCTATGGCAATCCGAATGAATATGACCACTACAAGGTGGAGCAGCCGGCGCAGTTGTTGGAATGGCTGATGGAGAACGTAAAGGGTCCCAGCAAGACCAAGGTGAAGCAGACGCTGCAGGGTAGAGGAATCAAGGTGGATGGCAAGACCATCACCCAGTTCGACTATGCTCTGAAACCTGGCATGAAGGTGAGCGTAAGCAAGACCAAGAAGAACCAGGAGGTTTTCAAGAGCAGATACATCAAGATTGTTTATGAAGACCGCTACGTCATCGTGGTTGAAAAGAACGTGGGCATCCTCAGTATGGCTGCCGGACATTCTACGCTCAACGTAAAGACCGTACTGGATGATTACTTTCACAAGACCCGCCAGAACTGTCAGGCTCACGTAGTTCACCGTCTTGACCGTGACACTTCGGGATTGATGATTTACGCCAAGGACAAGCAGACCGAGCTTGCGCTGGAGGATGACTGGCACCACAACGTATACGACCGCCGATACGTTGCCCTGGTTTCCGGAGAGATGGAGGAAGACGAGGGAACCGTTGCCAACTGGTTGAAGGACAACAAGGCATATATTACTTATGCCAGCGAAACAGACAATGGCGGCAAATATGCAGTAACCCACTTTCATACATTGCAGCGCACTACCGAGCATTCCCTGGTAGAATATAAGCTGGAGACGGGTAGAAAGAACCAGATTCGTGTACATACAGCAGATATGGGCCATCCTATCTGTGGCGACATCAAGTACGGAAACGGTGATGACCCATGCGGCCGTCTTTGCCTGCATGCTTATGTGCTCTGCTTCTATCATCCGGTGACTCATCAGCCAATGGAGTTTGAAACTCCAATTCCTAATGAGTTCATCAGAGCAATGAAGGAAGACAATAAGCCTTATGATGCTGGCAATAAGCCAAATCATGCAAACCACAAACCATTCAGAAAGGAGGGACGCAATGGATAATTTCCTTTATTATGCTTTTGCGCTAGTAGTCCTGGTGGTGGGCCTGTTTATTCTGAAAAAGGTAGCCACCTGCATGATTAAAATGGCAGTAGGCGTCATCATGATTGCCGTTCTCTTTGCTATTTACTGGCTGTATCTGTCGTAAATCAACGGGTCTTTCATGCCTTGTCCAACAGCATGGAGAGATAGACAAAAATACGTCCTGACGTGGTCTCAACTGCGTCCCGACGTAGCAACCTCTACGTCCCGACGTAGTTCCGGCTGCGTCGCCACGTATTTTCAGCTCCATCGGCAGCTGGCAGATGAGCAGTATCCTTCTTCCACAAAAAGTGATAAAGTCACTCGTCACTCGTCACTCGTCACTTTTTGTTTTTTCCTCTTTTTCCAAAAGTAGGTTGATAAGCCTTAAGAATAAAAGATTATAATAATTATATATATATTAATGTTCGCGCGTACATTATTATATAATAAATATAATATATATATTAATATGATATCTTCTTTTTAACAATAAGACAATATCTCAAAAAATTAAAAGTGACGAGTGACTTTTTCACCTTCAACAAAATAAGTCCGGCAAGAATGAAGCATCACTTCATCTTACCGGACTCTATTACATATCTTTTTACCTTATATTAGTCAATTGAAGATTAGAGGATAGTCTTCACAGCCTCCAACATACCCTTCTCCTGAATGAGGTCGAGGTCCTTCTTAACCAACTCTGTCAAGCCTGGAACTGTCTCGTTCAGGTTCTCATGCCAGATGTAGTCGAAGCCGAGTACGCCTTCTGCTACCTTCTGGGTGTCGCCAGTAGCCCAAAGCTCTGTGAGCTTGTCCATGATCTTCTGGTCGTCGTTTGGCTGGATAGGAGCACCGTCCTCACGAACACCACCCTTATAGTAAGTGATGATGGCAGCAAGACCGAATACCAATCCCTGTGGCAACTCACCCTTACGCTCCAAGTAGATCTTTACGCCTGGGAGGTCGCGAGTCTCGAACTTAGGGAATGAGTTCAGCATGATGCTGGTTACCTGGTGGTCAACGAATGGGTTCTCGAAGCGCTCCAATACGTCAGAAGCGAACTTCTGAAGCTCGTCCATAGGGAGGTTCAATGTCTGCATCAATTCTTCGAACTGTACCTTGTGGATGTACTTGCCCAATACTGGGTGCTCGCTAGCATCGCGAACGATGTTCACACCGCTGAGGTATGTCACAGGGCTCAATACTGTGTGAGGGCCATTCAGGAGAGTAACCTTACGCTCGTGGTATGGCTTCTCGTTGTCTGTGATGAGAACGTGGAGACCAGCCTTGTGAGCAGGGAACTCTTCCTGCATCTGCTCTACAGTCATGTTCTCAGCCTTCTCGATTACCCAGAGGTGGAAGCTCTCAGCCTTTACTACGAGGTTATCCTTGTAGCAAACCTTCTGCTGGATTTCCTTGATGGTGTCGCGTGGGAAGCCAGGAACGATACGGTCTACGAGTGTAGCGCAAACATAGCAGTGGTTGGTGAACCACTCCTTGAAGCCCTCGTAGTCAGCACCCATGTCTTCCTTCCAAAGCTCGATATACTGATAGATGCACTCCTTCAAGTGGTGACCGTTCAAGAAGATCAGCTCGCAAGGCATCAAAATCATACCCTTGGTTGGGTCGCCCTCGAAGAACTTGTAGCGGTGGAACAGCAACTGAACCAACTTACCTGGGTAAGAAGCAGCTGGAGCATCTGTGAACTTGCAGGAATCATCGAATGCAATACCAGCCTCAGTTGTGTTAGAGATGATGAAACGCATCTCTGGCTGCTCAGCCAAAGCCATGAAAGCCTGGTTCTGAGAATATGGGTTCAATGCACGGCTGATAACGTCGATACGCTCCAATGTGTTGACAGCCTGACCGTTCTCTTTGCCCTGAAGGTTCACGTGATAGAGGCAATCCTGACCGTTCAACCAGTCTACCATACCGCCAGGCAATGGCTGAACGACAACAACAGAACCGTTGAAGTCAGTTTTCTTATTCATATTCCATACAATCCAATCAACGAATGCACGGAGGAAGTTACCTTCACCAAACTGAATAATTTTCTCTGGAGCGACGCTCTTAGGAGCAGTGCGCTTGTTTAATGCTTTAAGCTCTTTCATGATTTGTTATTATGTTTGTTATTCGTTTTACTATTAGTTCCATCCCAGATGTCATATCTATTTCTTTAATCAATATTGTTATCTTTCTGAAATCTGATGCAAAGGTATAAAAAAAATCGGTACATTATATCGGAAATGTTGAAAAAACGTGCGTAAAGGTTTACGAAACTTTACAAAAAAATCTTTCCATAACTTCTGGAAAGATGAACGAGCGAGATACGGGAGTCGAACCCGCCTCACAGGCTTGGGAAGCCCGTGCACTACCGATGTGCTAATCTCGCTTGAATTAGCTTATCGTACATAATGACAAGAGAGCCACGAGCGGGACTCGAACCCGCGACCCACGCATTACGAATGCGTTGCTCTACCAACTGAGCCATCATGGCATAACTCTTTTCTTAATTATCTGCAAAGGTAATGAATATTTTCCGAACATAGAAAAATATTACCGAATACTTTGTTAAAGTTAACTTTCATTAACGGAAAGAAACTCGTTTATTAATATAATAAGGTGTAATGCCAAGTCCTCATTATATGCCTTCTGCGCTCTTACCCGTATAGGCAAGAGCACAGAAGTGGATATTCATCATGCATGACGCATGAGGAAAATGCTATGGTCGATGCATGCAGGAAGTTCTTCCTTGTAATGCGTAACCATGATCATGGTCTTATTGTTTCGCTTGCAAAAAGCTTCGATGACGTCCTTAACCAGACGGCGATTGTAATTATCAAGACCGTGCAAAGGTTCGTCGAGGATAAGAAGTTCCGGATCTTTCACGAAGACACGAGCCAGAAGAACCAGACGCTGCTCACCGCTTGAGAGTTTCAGGAAGCCACGCTCCTCCAATCCTTCCAGTCCAAACACCTTCATCCAGAAGCGGCACTTATCCATATCTTCATCCTTCGGCTTTACGTAAAGTCCTACGGAATCCATCAAGCCACTTGCCACGATTCTGATGGCAGGGAGGTCGCGCTGGTATGAGCGGTGGAGCTCAGGAGAAACATAACCGATATGCTTCTTGATGTCCCAGATACTCTCGCCGCTGCCACGAGGATTACCGAAGAGGGCGATGTTGCAGGCATAACTCTGAGGGTTGTCTGCACATACCAGACTCAGCAAGGTACTCTTTCCGGCTCCGTTTTGTCCGCTCAGCGCCCAACGCTCACCATTGTTCACGGTCCAGTCCAGATCCTTCAAAATGATGCGCTCGCCATATTGAATGCGAACCTTGTTCATCTTGACCACTTCCTGGCTCTTATACTCACGGTCACTATACGGCAGATTGATGATTTCCTGTTCTAGCTCATCACTCAACATCCGGCTTGGGACTGGAGTGCGCTGAGCCAGATACTCTTCCTTGGCCAACTTCGGCATAACCTTCATGTCCTTTACTTCCACTACGTGGGTGATAAAGTCAGGAATGTCATCGCTCTTGCTCAATACGAGGATAATCTGCAGGGCATGCTCCTGTGCCAAAGTCTTGAGGAGTTCCTTCAGCTGGTCGCGGGTATCGGCATCGAGTCCGATGAACGGATTGTCCATGATGAGGACGCGTGGTTCTGAGAAGAGGGTAGAAGCCAGCTTGAACTTGCGCAGCTCGCCGCTGCTCAGGAGGATAGTGTATTTGTCGAGCAGATGCTCCATGTGGAAGAGTTCATAGATATGCTTCTGCAAATTGCGTCGCTCCGGAGTATCTTTGCCCGCCATGTTGTAGGCCTCTTCCAGCTTATCCTTCACAATCGGAGTGTTCTCATCTATTTCCAGCTGGTTCCATCTCTGCTGGAGGAAATATGTGCGGTCGTTGTCGCCACCATAGGTATCACGGAAGGTGATATACTTGATGTTGTCGCTCACCATCTTTTTGGTGCTAGGTGAGAAATCATAATCAGGGTCGTGCATTAACAGAGGGTGTCTGCCGACAATGATGTCAACAAACATCGACTTTCCACCACCATTTGGTCCAACGATGGCGATATGTTCACCTTCGCAGGACTCAAAGTTTACAGGCTCGGCCATACGCCATTCCGGCATACGAGTCACGCCATCCTTAATGCTAATAATCTTTTGCATCTCTCTTATATTTTTATTTATGTGTTGTGCGATTGATGGCAGCCAGAAGTTTGGCTTGTGGCCCAGTCATGCCGTTGGTGCCGCCAATGTGCGACTGGTTTTTCCGTGCAAAGTCCTTCCAGCTGCTATAATGCTTGTCGCTGATCTCCGGTCTGCCCATTTGCAGGAAATGGCAGTAGGCAGCGCCCAGTGCATCGGTAGCATCCATGAACTTCGGCATTTCATCCTCCTTGATGTTGAGCATGCGTTGCAGCATCGCAGCCACCTGTTCCTTGGATGCCTGTCCCTGTCCGGTAATTGCCATCTTGATTTTCAGAGGAGCATATTCATGGATGGGCACATCGTGATGGATGGCAGCAGCGATGGCAACTCCCTGAGCTCTACCAAGTTTGAGCATCGATTGCACGTTCTTTCCAAAGAAGGGAGCCTCAATCGCCATCTCGTCAGGGAGATAAGAATCGATGATGCCTGTAACCCGCTCGAATATCTTGCCGAGTCGCAGATAGGGATCTTTCTCCTTGCGCATGTCGATGACACCCATCACCACCAACTCAGCCTTATTGCCCATGATGCGTATCACACCATAGCCCATCACGTTGGTTCCCGGGTCAATTCCAAGAATGATCTTCTCTGTATTATTCTTTTTCAATTTCTGATTCTCTGGTTAAAATTATCGGTCCATGTAAGGATTGTGCGCCAGTTCCTCTCCAATGCTGGTAGCATCGCCATGACC
Source organism: Prevotella sp. LCP21S3_D2 (assembly GCF_052118345.1). Classification (NCBI taxonomy): domain Bacteria; kingdom Pseudomonadati; phylum Bacteroidota; class Bacteroidia; order Bacteroidales; family Prevotellaceae; genus Prevotella; species Prevotella sp. LCP21S3_D2. The sequence continues at coordinate 90,573 of NZ_JBQKHJ010000006.1, forward strand.
AGGAAGCACCTTGGTTTCATCAGGGAGCATACCCAGATGGCGCAGGCTGTTGATGATTCGGAACATACTGCCACCAGGGAAATCGGTACGGCCGATAGAACTCTTGAAGAGGGTATCGCCGGTAAACGCAACATGCTCAGCCTCGCAATAGAAAGTGACGGAACCGTTGCTATGACCAGGAGTCTCAATAACCTTGAACTCATGGCTGCCGAACTTGATGATTTCATCTTCCTCGAAGAAATGACCGATAGGAGGGAACTTCGTATCCAGCTGCATCTGATAGAAGGTCTCTGCCTGATGGGCCAGCCCCTTCATCAGCTTCTCATCGCCCTGAGCCACTTCCGGCTTCAAGCCAAACTCCTTATAGATGGTGTCGTTGCCGAAGTTGTGGTCAAGATGGCCATGGGTAACGAGCAGATGAACCGGCTTCAGTTCGTTCTTACGGATATATTGGGTGATGGCATTGCGCTCTTCAGGATAGAACGCTCCACAGTCGATGATGACGCATTCCTTGGTCTCATCACTTACAACATAGCAGTTCTCCTGCAACATGTTGACTTGAAATCTTTCTATATGTAACATTTTACTTTATTTACTTTGAACATTGAATTCCTTTACTTTGAACTTTGAGCTCCTTTACTTTGAACTTTGAGCTTTGAACATTGAACTTTATGATTAGTAAAGGCTATTGAATTCTTCACTCTTCACTCTTCGTTCTTCACTCTTCACTTCTACGCCGGAACATAGATAAGCTGCTTGTCTTGCTTGAACCATTCTTCCTCGAAGAAGGTGCTGAGCGGAGTGATTTCTGCCACATTGCAGTAATCCTTGAGCTCTTCCTGCAGATTGCCGCCCTTCAGGCAAATCAAGCCATTAGGCAGAGCGTTCTGCCCCTTCTTCTTGAAATTCTTCTTGATGATTTTCATCAGGTCAGGCAACTGCATCACAGCACGGCTTACCACGAAATCATACTTTCCTTTCTCATCCTCACCACGCAAGTGCTCAGCCACAAGATTTTTCAAGCCGATGGCAGAAGCCACCTCATTGCACACGCGAATCTTCTTGCCGGTTCCATCGATGAGCTTGAATTGGCATTCTGGGAAGAGAATGGCAAGCGGAATACCCGGGAAACCGCCACCACATCCGAAGTCAAGAATCTCTGTACCAGGACGGAAATTGATGGCCTTGGCTATTGCCATGGAATGAAGCACATGGTGCTCATAAAGGTTGTCAATATCCTTACGGCTGATGACATTGATCTTGTTGTTCCTGTCGCGATACAGCTCATCGAGCGCTGCTATCTGCTTTTTCTGCTCATCAGTAAGATGGGTGAAATATTTCTCTATGATGTTCATCCTTCTATTATCTTTCGTTTATGTTACTTATTTAAGTGAATCTTTTAATATATTAAGGTGCAAAGTTAACGCAATTAGTGGACAAAACAAAATTATATAGCTTTTTTTATATATTTATTTAGATTTTGGTCCCAACTTATTAAAAAAATGTGTACCTTTGCACCCGAAAAAAGATGTTGTAGAGCAGAAAAATGCATAAAACTGCTTGTTCGAATCAATTAGATAGTAAAACATAACAGATATTATAGAATAGTTAATATGATAAAGGCTGCATTATTTGACCTGGATGGCGTAGTGTTCGAAACCGAATCACAGTATTCCATCTTCTGGGGTATGATTGGACGTGAATATCATCCGGAAATCCCAGATTTCGAGTACCGCATCAAAGGACAGACATTAGTACAGATTTATGATAAGTACTTCTCTGAAGATTCTGTTTTTGCTCATATCAAAGGTTATACCGATGCAAAGTCAGAACAGGATAAGATTACTACTCGTCTCAATGAATTTGAGAAGAATATGTCGTACCCTTACATCACTGGCTTCGAAGACTTCATCAAAGACTTGAAGCAGAATGGCGTAAAGTGCGCTGTAGTAACGAGTAGCAACGTTCAGAAGATGCAGAATGTCTACAGACAGCACCCGGAATTCAAAGGCTACTTTGACCGTGTTTTGACCAGCGAAGACTTCGCCAAGAGCAAACCGGATCCGGACTGCTACCTGAAGGGCGCAGCATGCTTTGATGCCAAGCCGGAAGAGTGCGTAGGACTGGAAGACAGCTTCAACGGCTTGAAGGCTGTACGTGCTGCAGGTGCATTCACCCTCGGACTTTCCACTACCAATTCCAAGGAGTCGATTGAGCCATATAGCGACTATGTAATTGCCGATTACTCTGGCTTTACATTTGCCGACTTAGTGAAAGTTGTAGAAGAAAACAAGAAGTAATCAAGAAGTAATAAATACAGAAAAAGATAATTTAATAATCATGGGATATTTATCTACTGACAAAAAGAAAATTACAACCAAGACGTTTGCTGAAATGAAAGCAGCAGGCGAGAAGGTTACAATGCTTACAGCTTACGACTTTACGACTGCAGGCATTCTGGATGCCGCTGGCATCGACAGCATCCTGATTGGCGATTCTGCCAGCAATGTAATGGCTGGAAATGCAGATACTTTGCCAATTACTGTTGACCAGATGATTTACCATGCCCGCAGCGTGGCTCGTGCCTGCAAGCATGCCTTCGTGGTATGCGATATGCCTTTCGGCAGCTATCAGATCAGCAAGGAAGAGGCTCTTCGCAATGCTTGCCGCATGATGAAGGAGACAGGAGTAGACGCACTCAAGCTGGAGGGCGGCATCGAAATTGCTGATACTGTCAAGGCTCTGGTAGACGCCGGTATTCCTGTGCATGGTCATCTTGGACTCACTCCACAGAGCGTCAACAAGTTTGGTGGTTATGGTATCCGTGCCAAGGATGAGGCTGAGGCTCAGAAGCTCATCAGCGATGCTATCGCTCTTGATAAGGCTGGCGTATTCGCCATTGTCCTGGAAAAGGTTCCAGCTAAATTGGCGGCTGAAGTAACACGACAGGTGAAAGCCGTAACTATCGGTATCGGAGCCGGCAACGGTTGCAACGGACAGGTTCTGGTCTATGCTGATGCTCTTGGTATGACCCAAGGCTTCAAGCCAAAGTTCCTGCGCCACTTTGCCCAGGTAGGCGAGGAGATGCAGAAGGGTGTGAAGGCATACATCGACGCCGTTAAGAGTACAGAATATCCAAGCATAGAGGAGAGCTATTAAGCCTCCTCTCTACATTTTAGCGTCATATAGTTCATAAAGTTTTTGGTTATGGATACACAAAACACGCCCATACATATTAAATTATGGCATCGGGACTTCTGGAGACTCTGTTTTGCCAACCTGCTTCTGATGACGAGTGTCTGCATGCTCATCATCGGCATACCTTATTTTATGACCATTGAAGGTTATCGTCACTGGCAGATAGGAGTTGTAGTAGGTGCTTACGGATTTGGTTTATTCCTTCTGGGTGGCTTCTGTTCCTATCTCCTGCAACGCTATCGCCGTAACAGAGTATGTCTGGTTTCTATCTGTTGCGTGGCAATCAGTCTCGTTGCACTCTATTATCTGGAGACCTTCTGGAACATCAAGTTCGGCTTTGGAGTTCTTGTAGCAACACGAGTATTACAGGGCGCATTCTTAGGACTGGCACAAATGGCCCTGACCAGCACGTTGGTAATTGACACTTGCGAGTCGTTCCAGCGCACCGAGGCGAATTATATCACCTCCTGGTTCGCCCGACTATCTATTGCCACGGGACCAATTATAGCTTGGCTTGTTGATGATTTTTCAGACATGCACCTTATCTTTCCGGTAGCTTCCCTGTTGGCTCTTGGAGCTTTCGTACTTGTATCGCTGGTAAAGTTCCCCTTCAAGGCTCCCTCTGAGCACTTGCCGCTTTTCAGTTACGATCGTTTCTTCCTGCCACAAGGCATCCCGCTGTTCATCAATATTGTACTCATATTGATAGGCGCAGGAATGTATTTTGCCATTCCTCATAACCAGACGGTTTACCTGATGTTTCTGTTAGGACTGCTGATGGCTATTGTTGCAGAGAAATATGTCTTTGCCGATGCCGACTTGAAGAGTCAGGCTCTCGTGGGCTTGGTATTAATGGGAGCAGCCGAGTTCGTTTCATTAAACGACCAGGACTTTGCCGTAGAGGTGCTTGTGCCTTTGCTGCTAGGTATGGGAATAGGTGTGATCGGTAGCAGATTTCTGCTTTTCTACATCAAGCTGGCCAAGCATTGTCAGCGCGGCACCAGTACCAGTTCCTTCTTTCTGGCATGGGAATTTGGGCTATCATTAGGTATTGCGATAGGTTTTATGTTTTTGGAAAATGCTTACAAGCAAGTTCCGGGCGTCAATAACGTCATCTTCAACCCAACCGTTCACGAAGTGCTTATTCCAGGCATGATATTTACAGGTCTGTCACTTGTCCTGTATAATTTCGTCGTACATCCCTGGTATATGAAACATCGTAATCGCTAAGGTTTCTTATATCATCCAGCCCTTCCTAAATATGACATTTTATTGAAAGAAAGATTCCATATATAGGAAGGGTTTCATTAAAAGTTTCTAAAAATAGCTTTTGTGAAACATTTTTTAATATTATTTAGTTAGCATTATTCGCTTTTGTCCCCATAATTCAGTACTTTTGCGTTTGATTTAAGAGGGAGGGTGTAGATATGCACCCTAATTCATCGTAAAAAGTAGAATAAAACGTAAAATAATATTATAAGAATTATGGCAGAAGCTATTGATATCCGTGAGTTGAACATCCGGATTGAACAACAGAGTCAGTTTGTTACCAATTTGGTAATGGGCATGAACAAGGTCATCGTAGGTCAGAAGCACCTTGTTGACTGTCTTCTCATCGGTCTTCTCTCTGACGGCCACATCTTGCTTGAAGGTGTGCCTGGTTTGGCGAAGACTCTCGCAATCAAAACATTGTCACAGTTAGTAAGTGCAGACTATAGCCGCATACAGTTTACACCAGATTTGTTGCCTGCCGACGTGGTGGGAACACAGATTTATTCTCAGAAAGACGAAGCCTTCCATGTAAAGCGTGGTCCGGTGTTCGCCAACTTTGTTCTGGCTGATGAAATCAACCGTGCTCCAGCCAAAGTACAGAGTGCTTTGCTCGAGGCAATGCAGGAACATCAGGTTACTATCGGCGAACAGACATTTAAATTGCCAAATCCGTTCCTGGTAATGGCAACACAGAACCCGGTAGAACAGGAGGGAACCTATCAGCTTCCTGAAGCTCAGGTGGACCGTTTCCTTCTCAAGGTCATCATTGACTATCCAACTATCGAGGAAGAAAAGCTCATCATCCGTGAGAATATTCAGGGCGGTCTGCCAACGGTTACTCCTGTAACTACAGCAGAAGAAATCCTGAAGGCCCGCAGCATCGTGAACGAGGTGTATATCGATGAGAAGATTGAGCAGTATATAGCCGACATCGTCTTCGCTACCCGTTATCCTGACCGTTATGGTTTGGGCGACCTGAAGGACATGATTACCTTCGGCGGTAGTCCTCGTGCCAGCATTTCCCTTGCCAAGGCTGCTCGCGCCTATGCTTTCATCAAGCACCGTGGTTACGTGATTCCTGAAGATGTTCGTGCTGTGGCTCACGATGTGCTCCGCCATCGTATCGGTCTTTCTTACGAGGCTGAGGCTAGCGAAGTGACCAGCGAGGAAATCGTAAGCCGTATCATCAACAAGGTGGAAGTGCCTTGATGAAGTAAGTGAAGAGTGAAGAACGAAGAGTGAAGAATTCATTTGCTTAGCTAATCATAAAGTTCAAAGTTCAAAGCTCAATGTAAAGGAGTTCAAAGTTCAAAGTAAATAAGTTCAAAGTAATAAGTTGGATACACAAGATATCTTAAAGAAAGTTCGGAAGATTGAGATCAAGACTCGCGGATTGAGCCAGAACATCTTTGCCGGTCAGTACCATTCTGCCTTCAAGGGCAGGGGTATGGCCTTTGCCGAGGTGCGCGAATACCAGTATGGTGACGACGTGAGAGATATCGACTGGAATGTCACGGCACGTTTTCATCGTCCTTTCGTCAAGGTGTTCGAAGAGGAACGAGAGCTTACCGTGATGTTGATGGTGGATGTGAGTGGCTCGCTCGACTTTGGTACGATGCGCCAGATGAAGCGCGACCTTGCAACCGAGATAGCTGCCACCTTGGCTTTCAGTGCCATCCAGAACAACGACAAGATAGGTGTCATCTTCTTTTCCGACAGAATAGAGAAATATATTCCACCTAAGAAGGGTAGAAAGCATATTCTTTATATCATCAGAGAAATGCTCGACTTCCACCCTCAGAGCCAGCGTACCAACATCGGCTGTGCCTTGGAATACTTCACACGCGTGATGAAACGCCACTGTACGGCTTTCCTAATCAGTGACTTTTACGACCAGAAGGATTATCAGCATGCCTTGCAGATTGCCAACCAGAAACATGATGTGGTGGGCATTCAGGTATATGACCCGAGAGCCAAACAGTTGCCTGACGTAGGATTGCTGAAAGTAATGGATGCAGAGACAGGGCATGAGATGTATATCGACACCAGTTCCAAAAAGTTGAGAGTGGCTCATGCACAGAACTGGTTCCGACGTCAGGACAACTTGCGCCAGCTCTTTGCCAAAAGCAAGGTGGATTGGACATCAGTCGCAACCAATGAGGACTTTTCGAAGTCGCTCCTGGCACTGTTCAAACAAAGAGGTTAAATTGAGTGAAGAGTGAAGAATTCTACGGCTTTACTAATCATAAAGTTTAAAGTTCAAAGCTCAAAGTTCAAAGTAAAGCAACAATGTTGAAAATTAAGAATATCATATTGACAATGGCTCTTATGGGCTGTTCTGGTTTGGCTTTCAGCCAGACAGTGGAACAGCGCATCGATTCTTTGCAGATGCTTATCGGACAGCAGACCATCCTGCACCTTAAGGCTACAGCCCGAAAGGGTGCCAAGGTGGTGATGCCATCCTTCAAGCCTCAGGTCCAGATAGTTCCAGGTGTTGAGGTGGTGGAGCAGAGCAAGGGTGACACCATGCATCTAGGTGACAACCAGATGGTGGTAAGCCGCGACTATACCATCACATCTTTTGATGAGAAGGTGTATGCCATCCCGGCACTCAATGTGAAGATAGACGGTAAGAACTGCCACGGCAACCCATTGGCGCTGAAGGTGCTCACAGTACCCGTGGATACGGTTCATCCCAATCAGTTCTATCCTCCCAAGACGGTGCAGGAGAATCCCTTCCTCTGGAGTGAGTGGAGCTTCGCCTTTTGGTTGAGCTTTCTGCTGTTAATCGTCTGTGGAGCAATGCTCTATCTGCGCAACCGATTGAAGAAGAATAAGCCTATCATTGCCCGCATCCGTATCATCAAACGTGTGCCTGCCCATGAGAAGGCATTGAAAGAGATTAACTACATCAAACAGCATCACAGTACATCGAACCAGGAAACACAGAAGGAGTACTATACTCACCTTACCAATGCGCTGCGTGAATATATAGTAAATCGGTTTGGTTTCAATGCCATGGAGATGACCAGTACTGAAATCATTGAGAACCTGCGTGCTTCTGGCGATCAGAAGATGATTGACGAATTGAGAATGCTCTTCTCAACAGCCGACCTCGTCAAGTTCGCCAAATACGAGATTCCGATGAATGAAAATGATGCCAACCTGGTAAATGCAATTAACTTCATCGACCAGACGAAGACCAATGAGCTGCCTAAGGAAGAGAAAATTGTGCCTACGCTCAGCAGCGAGGACCAGAAGTCTCAGCAGCAACGCCGCCTCATCAAAACGCTGCTTTGGATAGGAGGCTTCAGCGCTGTTGCTATCTTAGGCTATATCATCTATCAAGTTGTCATGCTGTTGATGTAAAACCATCACTGATAGACAAAATCATCAGAGTGATGCAAACTATAAATGTTATAAGAAATGGAATTTGCAAGTAAAGCATATTTTCTGCTACTCCTGTTGCTGATACCTTATATCTTATGGTATTTTCTTGGGAGAAAGAAAAGTGAGCCAACTATGCGCATGAGCGATACCCGAATGTATCAGTATGCGACAAAGAGTCTTCGAGTGCGACTCATCCATCTGCCTATGGTACTGAGATGCATCGCCTTTGTGCTCATTGTGTGTGCCATGGCTCGCCCACAGACTCATCATTCTTGGGACAACAAGACTGTGGAGGGAATTGACATCATGCTTGCTATGGACGTATCAACCTCCATGCTTGCTGAAGACCTGAAGCCAAACCGAATGGAAGCGGCTAAGGATGTGGCAAATGAGTTTATCTCAGGTCGTCCTACCGACAATATCGGCTTGACCATCTTTGCAGGTGAAGCATTCACCCAATGTCCAATGACTACCGATCATGCCAGTCTGCTGCGCCTGTTGCAAGATACAAGAACTGACATTGCCGCACGCGGACTCATCGATGATGGTACTGCTGTAGGTATGGGTTTGGCAAATGCAGTAAGCCGATTGAAGGATTCCAAGTCTAAGAGCAAGGTGGTGATTCTCTTGACGGATGGCAGTAACAACATGGGCGACATATCGCCTATGACAGCTGCAGAAATTGCCAAGAGCTATGGCATCCGTGTTTATACCATCGGCGTGGGAACCAACAAGGTGGCTCCATACCCAATGCCAGTAGCTGGTGGTGTGCAATATGTCAATATTCCAGTAGAAATTGACACGCAGACCCTGCGCGACATTGCGCAAACCACAGACGGTAACTTTTATCGTGCTACCAACAATGCGGAGTTGAAGAAGATTTATCAAGATATCGACAAACTGGAGAAGTCAAAATTCAATGTGAAGCATTATGCCAAACGCTATGAGGCTTATCAGCCTTTTGCCTTGGCAGCACTCCTGGTATTGCTCCTGGAGATTTTGCTGCGCATTACTTGGCTCAGAAGAATACCATAAATATATAGAACAATGTTAAGATTTGAAGATCCTATATTTCTCTGGCTTCTATGGATAATCCCGGTACTCATACTGGTACGCTTTATCGGTTGGAGAAAAAGAAGGGCAAAACTGAGAAGACTGGGAGACCCTGAGTTGCTCAAACAGCTGATGCCCGACATATCCAAATACCGCCCAACGGTGAAATTCGTGCTGATGCTTGCAGCCCTGGCATTACTTATCGTGATGGTGGCGCGACCGCAGATGGGTAGCAAGGTTTCTCACGACAAGCGCAACGGAATCGAGATTATGATCTGTCTGGACATTTCCAATTCCATGCTGGCAGAAGATGTGGCTCCATCCCGTCTCGACAAGAGCAAGATGCTGATAGAGAATCTGGTAGATAACTTCAGCAACGACAAGATTGGTCTTATCGTCTTTGCTGGCGATGCCTTCGTGCAGTTGCCTATCACCAGCGACTATGTTTCTGCCAAGATGTTCCTGCAGAACATTTCGCCAAGCTTGATACAAACTCAAGGCACCAACATAGCCCAGGCTATCAGTCTTGCCTCAAAGAGTTTCACCCAGCAGGAAAACATCGGTAGGGCTATCATCGTGATAACTGATGGTGAGAACCATGAGGTGGGTGCTCAGGATGCAGCCCAGATGGCCAACAAGAAAGGCATCAACGTGTTTATCCTGGGTATCGGTAACGCCAAGGGTGCTCCAATCCCTATGGGAGACGGCTCTTATCTGACAGATAATGCCGGCAATACGGTAATGACCGCCTTGAATGAGCAGATGTGCCGCGAATTGGCACAGGCTGGCAAAGGACAGTATATCCATGTAGATAATACTAGCGATGTAGAAAAAGCGCTCAACGATGACTTGGCAAAATTGCAGAAAGGGGATATGACCAGTGTCATCTACAGTGCTTATGACGAACAGTTCCAGGCTGTAGGAATCTTGATTATACTCTTGCTCCTCGTTGAGGTCTGCATGATGGAAGTGAAGAATCCGATGCTTAGGAACATCAAGTTCTTTAAGAAAGATTTGAAGAAATGATATAAGACATGAACTATATACATTATATAATAGTAACGGTAGCTTTTCTGTTGGTAGGTGGGACAAACGCTGACGCACAAACCGACCGCAACTTGATACGCCAGGGAAACAGGGCTTTCAAGTCCCAGAAGTGGGCAGCTGCTGAGACCCAATATCGCAAGGCTATCTCCAAGAATCAGAAGAATCCACAGGCGATATATAACCTTGGCTGTGCCTTGCTGGCGCAGCAGAAAGATTCACTGGCAATGGTTCAGTTTGGTAATGCTGCACAATTGGAGAGCAATATCTTCCGCCGCTCCAAGAGCTATCACAATATGGGAGTAGTGATGCAAAACCACCGGGAATATGCACAGGCCATCGAGTATTACAAGATGGCTTTAAGATGCAACCCTCAAGACAATGAGACTCGTTATAATCTTGCCCTCTGCAAAAAGTTGCTCAAGAACAACCAGCAGAATCAAAATAACAAGAACAATAAGGACAAGAATAAAAACGATAAAAACAAGGACAAGAAGAACGACAAGAACAAAAATAAGGACGGGCAAAATAAGAACGACCAAAACAAAGATAAGCAAAACAAGAATCAGGACAAGAATAATTCTGACAAGAACAAGCAGAATCAGGAAAAAATGAGTCGCGACAATGCCGAACAGCTCTTGAACGCTGCTATCCAGCAAGAGAAAGCTACGAAGCGCAAGATGCAGAAGGCAATGAGCCAGCCACGCCGAAAGGTATATGACAAAAACTGGTAGCTCTGTCTCTTTAGATATTCATTTGTAAGATAAAGAATATAATTTGTAATTAGATAATAAATATGAAACATATAGGTAGGTTTACTATCATCTTGATGATACTGATGAGCGCCAGCATAAATGCTGTTGCCCAACACCTGAAAGTATCGGCTCCATCCCATGTAGCGGCAGGTGAAAACTTCCGTGTTGCGTATACCATCAATGCACGCGACGTGGAGGAATTCCGCATGGGAAACGTGCCGAACGGGCTGGAGGTCATTGCTGGTCCATACACATCGCAACAGTCCAGTTATCAGATGATAAACGGACATACATCATCATCTTCTTCCGTAACGATTACTTATACGCTTTATGCAGCCAAGAATGGTGTTTTCACCATCGGTTCTTCCCAGGTCCTTGTAGGGGGAAAGAAACTGGCATCCCGCGCTGTTAAGATTAATGTTACCGGACAGGCTGCCCGTAATCCTAATGGTTCTACCAAGATGCATGGAAGAAATGATAATGATGAACCTCATATGCGACAGGCTGGTTCCAGCATTTCTGGCAGCGACCTCTTCATCAAGGTTTCTGCCAACAAGAAACATGTCACAGAACAAGAACCTATCTTGCTGACTTATAAGGTTTATACTCTGGTTGAACTTACCCAATTGGAGGGTAAGATGCCTGATTTGAAAGGTTTTCATACTCAGGAAGTTCCGCTTCCTCAACAGAAGCAGTTCCATACAGAGATGGTCAACGGCCGACCATACAAATGCGTGACCTGGAGTCAATACGTCATGTATCCACAGATGACAGGAAAGCTGGAAATACCTTCCATCAATTTCAAGGGAATCGTTGTCCAGCAAAACCGTAATATTGATCCTATGGAAGCTTTCTTTAATGGAGGTTCCGGTTATATTGAGGTTCACAAGGATATCAAGGCTCCGGGTATTACCATTTCGGTTGACCCATTACCGCAACGTCCTGCTGATTTCTCAGGTGGAGTAGGTAAGTTTAATATTTCTGCCACTATAGACAAGAAAGAAGTAAAAGCCGGCGAACCCATCAATATACGTGTGGTTGTAGGAGGTATCGGAAATCTGAAGCTGCTGAAACAGCCTATTATCGAATTCCCGAAAGACTTCGATCAGTATGATGCAAAAATAACAGACAAAACCCGACTTACTGCCAATGGTCTGGAGGGCAATATGATTTACGACTTCCTTGCGGTACCTCGCAATCAAGGTCAGTATACCATACCAGCCATCGAATTTACCTATTATGATACATCATCATCCAGGTATAAGACCATCAAGACTCAACCATTCACCATCAAGGTTGATAAGGGTGACGGCTCAAGTAACAGCAATGAAGGTGCTGATTTCAACAAAGACAAGGACATTCATACCCTGAAGCTCGGCAAAGACTGTCACCAGAACATCAACGACATGTTTTATGGCAGCGCAAGCTATTGGATCTGTCTGTTGATTCCTCTGCTTGCTTTCATCGCATTGATTATCATCTTCCATCGCAGAGCTATGGAAAATGCCGACATCGTCAAGATGCGCTCCAACAAGGCAAAGAAGATGGCAACCAAGCGCTTGAAGAAAGCTCATCTCTTGATGGTAAAGCATAAACAGGGAGAGTTTTATGATGAAGTATTACGTGCTTTATGGGGATATATCAGTTACAAACTGAATATACCTGTAGAAAAGCTGAATCGTGAGAACATCCGCGAGAAAATGATTTCTCACAACGTAGACGACGATACCATCAAGAAGTTTACTACTGCTATTGATGAGTGTGAATTCGAGCGTTATGCACCAGGCGATTCAGTGGGTAATATGAATCATACATTCAATGCTGCAATAACAGGAATCATGGAAATAGAGAATGCAATCAATATGGCACGTAAGAAGCGCAAGACCAATCGCAACGGATATTCCCTCATCATGCTTCTGGCAATGATGCTTGGCTTCACTCTTGAGGCTAGTGCCATCACCAAACAGAATGCAGATACAGAGTATCAGAAAGGTAATTATCAGCAAGCTATTCGTGATTACGAGGAGATATTGAAGACTAGGGCATCTGCTGCCATCTATTATAATCTCGGCAATGCTTATTTCCGTACAGACAATATCACGAAGGCTGTGCTCAACTATGAGCGTGCTCACTTATACGCCCCGGGAGATGAGGACATCAATTTCAATCTCCAGTTTGCAAGAAGCAAGACCATTGACAAGATTACACCGGCATCAGAAATGTTCTTCGTCACATGGTACAGGATGCTTGTCAACTACACGAGTGTAGACAATTGGGCAAAGATTGGAATCTTCAGTATCATCATGGCGTTGATACTCGTATTGGTTTATCTCTTTGGATCTCAGCTCTTCATGCGTAAGATAGGATTTTTCGGAGGCTTGTTCTTCCTGATTTCCTTCCTGATAAGTAATCTGTTTGCCTATCAGCAGAAACAGGTTCTGATAAACAGGACGGGTGCCATCATTATGGAACCATCGGTAAATATCAAGAAGACACCTGCCAAACAAAGTGCTGACTTGTTTGTCCTGCATGAAGGAACCCGGGTGGATATTACCGACAAGACAATAAATGGATGGCGAGGCATTCGTGTTGCTGATGGCAGAGAAGGTTGGATAGAAACCAAACATATAGAAGAAATATAATGGATTTCAGTAAAATACAAGACATGGACATGCAGGTGTTGAGCATCTTCAATGGTAGCGACAACATCATGCTTGACCAGATGGTACAGATATTAACATCGGGCCTGACGTGGATACCACTCTACGTCATGCTCTTTTTTGTTGTTATGCGCAACAATGAGACGATGGGGCAGATAGCCCTGGTGGTGGGAAGCGCAATCTTCTGCGTTCTATTTGCTGATGGACTGGTTGACGGCATCATCAAACAGCTGGCTGAGAGATGGAGACCTTCAAATGATCCTACATTCAAGTATATGGTGCAGGTTGTGGACGATATCCGTCTGAAGGGTTATAGCTTCTGCTCTGCACATGCTGCCAATACGATGTCGCTGGCTGTTTTCTTCTCCTTACTTATCCGTAGTAAATTGCTCACGATAACACTGGTAATATGGTCTCTCATAAACTGTTGGACGCGATTATATCTAGGTGTACATTACCCTTCAGATATTCTTTGCGGCATGATTATCGGTATCATCGTAGGCATTCTGGTCTATCTGCTTTATTACAAGATTTATCTTCGGATTTCTCCAAAGATTAATTATATCTCCAACCAGTATACAAGTACAGGATATGATCATGACGATATCGATAAGGCAATGGTCATTTTAATGCTCACATTAGTATATGTAGTGACAAGAAGTGTTGTCATGGCTGGTATCGTTTAATAAACTCTACATAAAAGAATTCGATAATAAAACATAATGGAAACAAAACATATTAAGATAAGCGATTATAATTACGATTTGCCTGATGAGCGCATCGCCAAGTTTCCTATCTCACAGCGCGACCACAGTAAACTGCTGGTCTATAAGCATGGCGAGGTAAGCGACGATGTGTTCTTCCATCTTCCCGACTATCTGCCAAAGGGTGCCATGATGGTATTCAATAATACCAAGGTAATCCAGGCGCGCATGCATTTCCGCAAGGAGACGGGAGCACTCATCGAGGTGTTCCTGATGGAACCTGCTGCACCTACCGACTATGAGCTGATGTTCCAGACATCGGGTCACTGCTCATGGCTCTGTATGATTGGTAACCTGAAGAAATGGAAAGAGGGAAGCCTGAAGCGAGACTTCGAGATTAAGGGGCATCAGCTTACTCTCTCTGCTACCATGCGCCGTGGAGATGCCCTCAGTGTAGAGGCTTCAGAGATGGTAGCCAAGGGTGGTGGCACCAACTATTGGGTGGATTTCGACTGGGACAACGAGCATGTTTCCTTTGCCGAGATTCTCGAGGTAGTGGGAGAGTTGCCTATCCCTCCTTATCTGAACCGCAAGACAGAAGAAAGTGACAAGACCACTTATCAGACCGTATATTCCAAGATCAAGGGTAGCGTGGCTGCCCCAACAGCCGGTCTGCATTTCACCGATGAGGTGCTCCAGGACCTGGATGCGCATGGCATCGACCGTGAAGAGGTAACCCTTCATGTAGGAGCGGGAACCTTCAAGCCGGTGAAGAGTCTTGAGATAGAAGGTCATCAGATGCATACCGAATATATCGTGGTTCATCGTCGCAGTCTGGAGAAGCTCATCAAGCACGAGTGCCAGGTCATCGCCGTGGGAACCACCAGCGTGCGAACCATCGAGAGTCTCTACTATATGGGAGTGCATCTCATCAAGCATCCTGAGGCAAGTGAAGAGGACCTGCATGTAAAACAGTGGGATCCATACGAGCTGTCGGCAGATGGCAATCTGGTGGATGGCATCAGTCCGGTGCAGGCTATCCAGGCAATCGTCGATTATCTCGACCGCAACGGCTTGGAAGCCTTGCATTCCAGCACACAGATCATCATCGCTCCAGGTTATACCTATAAGATAGTGAAGATGCTGGTAACCAATTTCCATCAGCCTCAGAGCACCCTGCTTCTCCTGGTGAGTGCCTTCCTGCATGGTGATTGGAAGAAGGTATATGATTATGCCCTCTCTCATGATTTCCGCTTCCTGAGCTATGGAGATTCCTCCCTGCTCATTCCGTAAGGAGAAGAAGTCAGAGCAATAACAGAACTGCTAATCATAAAGTTCAAAGTTCAAAATTCAAAGTTCAAAGTAAAATAGTATGATTTCAGTAGAAGGACTGAAAGTAGAGTTTGGCGTAAAGCCACTTTTCAATGATGTAAGCTTTGTAATCAACGACCGCGACCGCATTGCCCTGGTAGGTAAGAACGGTGCCGGCAAATCTACGATGCTGAAGATTCTCTGTGGCTTGCAGAAGCCAACTTCCGGTGTGGTGGCTATCCCTAATGAAACCTCCATCGGCTATCTTCCTCAGGTGATGAAACTGCAGGATGATACCACCGTGAAGCAGGAAACCCGAAAGGCTTTCGCCCACAATACCGAGATGAAGGCGCGCCTCGACAAGATGCAGCAGGAAATGGCCGACCGCACCGACTACGAGAGCGAGAGCTATGCCCAGCTGGTGGAGAAGTTCACCCAGGAGCACGAGCGCTACATGATGATGGGCGGTGAAAACTACGAGGCTGAGATTGAGCGAACCCTGAGCGGTCTGGGTTTCACCCGTGAAGATTTCGACCGTCCTACCCGGGAGTTCTCCGGTGGATGGCGTATGCGTATCGAGTTGGCAAAGATCCTGCTCCAGAAGCCTGATGTACTCCTCCTCGATGAGCCTACCAACCATCTTGATATCGAGAGTATCCAGTGGCTGGAGCAGTTCCTGGCTCAGAGTGCCAAGGCGGTGGTGCTGGTAAGTCACGACCGTGCCTTTATCAATAATGTAACCAACCGCACCCTGGAGATTACCTGCGGAAGGGTAGAGGATTACAAGGTGAAATACGATGAGTATGTGGTTCTTCGTGCCGAGCGCCGTGAGCAGCAGCTCCGCGCTTACGAAAACCAGCAGAAGGAAATAGCCGATATCAAGGACTTCATCGAGCGATTCCGCTATAAGCCAACCAAGGCTGTACAGGTGCAGAGCCGCATCAAGCAGTTGGAGAAAATCGTTCCTATCGAGGTGGACGAGGTGGATACCAAGCAGATGCATCTCAAGTTCCCTCCTTGTCTCCGCAGCGGCGATTATCCTGTCATCTGCGATGAGGTGAGAAAGGATTATGGCGATCATACCGTCTTCGACCATGTGACCCTTACCATCAAGCGTGGCGAGAAAGTGGCATTCGTAGGTAAGAACGGCGAGGGTAAATCTACTCTGGTGAAGTGTATAATGGGCGAGATTCCTTTTACGGGCAATCTCAAGATAGGTCATAACGTGCAGATTGGTTATTTTGCACAGAACCAGGCTCAGCTGCTAGATGAGAACCTTACCATCTTCCAGACCATCGACAATGTGGCTACGGGCGAGATGCGTCTCAAGGTGAACGATCTGCTGGGTGCCTTTATGTTTGGTGGCGAAACTTCCGAGAAGTATGTCAAGGTGTTGAGTGGAGGAGAGCGCAGTCGTCTGGCGATGATCAAGCTCCTGCTCGAACCGGTGAATCTCCTGATTCTCGATGAGCCTACCAACCATCTCGACATGCAGTCGAAGGATGTGTTGAAGGAAGCCATCAAGGCATTCGACGGCACCGCTATCATCGTGAGCCACGACCGTGAGTTCCTCGACGGACTGGTAGATAAGGTATATGAGTTTGCCGGTGGAAAGGTACGTGAGCATCTGGGCGGTATCTACGATTATCTCCGTGCCCACAATGCCGAGAGCATCAGTCAGGCGCTGGCCAGTCAGGGCGTAAGTCAGAATATGTCATCTGCCGGATCTCCATCTTCTTCTTCATCTTCATCATCATCTGCAGATTCTTCCGAGGCATCCTCCGGCAAGCTCAGCTATGCCGAGCACAAGGAGCAGCAGAAGAAGATTCGCAAGGCTGAGAAGGCGGTGAAGGAATGCGAGACGAAGATTGAAAAGCTCGAAACCCGCAAGGCTGAGATTGATGCCCTCCTGATGAAGCCTGAGAACGCTACGAATATGGAACTCGTTACCGAATATACCGAGCTGATGAAGAGCCTGGATGAGGAAAACGAGAACTGGATGATGCTTTCAGAAGAGCTGGAGGAAATCAAGAATTTATAGTTAACTGAACTTTCGCATATCAGGAAGTTAAAGGAGTTAAGGAAGTTAAGGAGTTAAGGCGTATGTCTTGCAGCTTAAAAACTACGCCAAAAAGACTAATGTCTTAACTCCTCAGCGACCGTAGGGAGCGATAACTCCTTTAACTTCTTTAACTCCTGAACTTTCAAAACTTGAATAATTAAATCAATAATAAATAACGAGAAAATGAAAATGAAGTTTATCCTTCCGATGATGATGCTCGCAGCCATGCCTTTGGCTGCTGATGCCCAGAACAAGTCGGGACTTGTCTTGAGCAATCTTGACAAGACAGCAAAGCCTGCTGATGATTTCTATCAGTTTGCTACCGGTGGCTGGCAGAAGAACAATCCGCTGCCTGCTGCCTACAGCCGTTATGGTAGTTTCGATCAGTTGGCTGAGAACAGCAACAAGCGTATCAACTCTATCCTTGATGAGCTCAAGAAGAAGACCTACAAGGCTGGAACCATCGAGCAGAAGCTTTCCGACTTCTACAAGTTGTCGCTCGATATCGACCGCCGCAACAAGGAGGGCATTGCTCCTGTAAAGCCTCTCCTCGACGAGATTGCAGCTGCCAAGAACAAGGCTGAGCTCCAGAAACTGCAGGTGAAGTATGCCATGCAGGGCTTGGGCGTAGGTTTCGGTACCGGTTTCGGTGCTGACGAGAAGAACGTTACCATGAACATCTACAATGTGATGCAGGGTGGCTTGACTCTCGGTTCCAAGGATTATTACCTCAACAACGATGCTGCTACCGTAGCTATCCGTGAGGCTTTCAAGACCTACGTGGCAAAGATGTTCCAGCTCTATGGCTTCTCTGCTGCCGATGCAGCCAAGAAGGCACAGAAGGTATTCCTCCACGAGACCAGTCTTGCTACTATCTCCAAGAGCCGTACCGAACTCCGTGACCCACAGGCTAACTACAACAAGATGAGCCTGAAGCAGTTCAAGGAGAATTATCCAAACATCCCTCTCGAGGCATTGGCTAACGGCGAGGGCATCAAGAGTGAATATATCCAGGAGATGATTGTGGGTCAGCCTGCATTCATGGCTGGTTATGACAAGATTACTGCTGCTGAGGATGCTGAGACCTTGAAGGCATTGATGGAGTGGAGTGTCATCGGCAGCTCTTCTGCTTATCTCACCGATGAGATCCGAGAGGCAAACTTCGATTTCTTCGGCAAGACCATGAGTGGCAGAAAGGAAGACCATCCATTGTGGAAGCGTGCTACCTCTCAGGTAGATGCTCAGATGGGTGAGGCACTCGGCAGAATCTACTGCAAGAAGTTCTTCCCTGAGTCATCCAAGAAGATGATGGAGACTTTGGTCAAGAATCTCCAGGTGAGTCTCGGTCAGCGTATCGATGCTCAGAAGTGGATGAGTGCAGAGACCAAGGCTGCTGCCCACAATAAGCTCGATAAGTTCTATGTCAAGATTGGTTATCCTAACCAGTGGACCGACTATAGCAAGCTTACCATCGACCCATCCAAGAGTTTCTATGAGAACGTGATGGCCTGCCGTCAGTTCCGCAACAATAAGGAGATTTCTGAGAAGGCTGGTAAGCCAGTCAACAGAGATGAGTGGTATATGACTCCACAGACTGTGAATGCTTACTATAATCCTACCACCAATGAGATCTGCTTCCCTGCAGGTATCCTTCAGTATCCATTCTTTGATGCCAAGGCAGACGCGGCATTCAACTATGGTGCTATTGGTGTAGTGATTGGTCATGAGATG
This sequence comes from Prevotella sp. LCP21S3_D2, assembly GCF_052118345.1. Taxonomy (NCBI): domain Bacteria; kingdom Pseudomonadati; phylum Bacteroidota; class Bacteroidia; order Bacteroidales; family Prevotellaceae; genus Prevotella; species Prevotella sp. LCP21S3_D2. The sequence goes on from NZ_JBQKHJ010000006.1 coordinate 109,753, forward strand.
ACTCACGGATTCGACGATCAGGGTCGCCAGTATGATGCCAGCGGTAACTTGAAGGATTGGTGGACCGCTGCTGATGCAGAGGGCTTCAACAAGCGTGCAGATATGTATGCTGATTTCTTCAGCAACATCAAGGTATTGCCAGACCTGAATGCCAACGGTCGCTTTACATTGGGTGAGAACCTTGCCGACCACGGAGGTTTGATGGTATCCTTCAATGCATTCAAGAATGCGACAGCCAAGAAGCCTTTGAAGAACAAGGATGGCTTTACTGCTGATCAGCGCTTCTTCCTTGCTTACGCAGGTGTATGGGGTCAGAACATCACCGAGAAGGAGATTCGCAACCGTGTGAAGAACGATCCTCATGCGCTTGGCAAGTGGCGTGTAGATGGTGCTCTTCCTCACATTGATGCCTGGTATGAGGCATTCGGTGTAAAGCAGGGCGACAAGATGTTCATTCCTAAGAATGAGCGTCTGGAACTTTGGTAAAATGAATAAATCGTAATTAATTAAAGGATGCTATAGAAATTTAGCATCCTTTTTTTGTTTAAATCGCCTAAAATTAGTAACTTTGCACCAAATTAAAAAGAAAGGGAAAAACAGAATATGCCATTAAGACTACCAGATAAGCTTCCTGCAATAGAATTGCTGAAGCATGAAAATATATTTGTCATGGATGAAAGCCGTGCTCATAGCCAGGAAATTCGTCCATTGAAGATTTGTGTGCTCAATTTGATGCCACTTAAGATTACAACGGAAACAGACCTTGTACGTCTGCTCTCCAATACGCCACTCCAGTTGGAAGTTTATTTCATGAAACTGAAGAGTCATACTCCAAAGAATACACCTATAGAACACATGATGATGTTCTATAAGGACTTCCAGGAATTGTCTAAACAGAAGTTTGATGGCATGATTGTAACTGGTGCACCTATCGAGACCATGGAGTATGAAGATGTGCAGTATTGGAAGGAAATCACGGAAATATTCGATTGGGCACGCACCCACGTTACATCAACATTGTATATCTGTTGGGGTGCTCAGGCTGGATTATACCATTTCTATGGAGTTCCAAAATATCAGCTGGATAAAAAGATGTTTGGTATATTTCCACAGAAGCCGCTTGATTCTACTCTTCCTATTTTCCGCGGATTCGATGATTATTTCAACATGCCGCATAGTCGCCATACTGAAGTGCGCCGTGAGGATATCATCAAGGTTCCGGGACTCGATATTATTGCCGAATCACAGGAAAGTGGAGTCAGTATCGTGATGGCACGAGGTGGAAGAGAGTTTTTTGTTACCGGTCATCTGGAATATGCCCCAAATACGCTTGACAAGGAGTATAAACGGGATATGGGAAAACGTGATGATGTTGACTTGCCGAAGAATTATTATTATAATGATGACCCGATGCAGGCACCATTGGTAACATGGCGTGCCCATGCCAATCTCTTTTACAGCAATTGGATCAACTATTACGTTTACCAGGAGACACCATACAATATTGATGATATCAAGTAAGCTAAAGTTTAAGAAGATATAGATAATGAGAACACTGGAACTTTTGGCACCAGCCAGGAATCTTGAATGTGGAATTGCAGCCATTGACCATGGTGCAGATGCTGTTTATATCGGTGCACCAAGATTTGGCGCACGTGCTGCAGCCGGCAATTCTCTGGATGATATCAGACAGCTATGCCGCTATGCCCATCAATATCAGGCAAGGGTGCATGTTACTGTCAATACCATCATTTATGATTCTGAGCTCAATGATACGCTGGATATGATCCGTGACTTGCAGGAGGCTGGCGTTGATGCTCTCCTGTTGCAGGACATGGGAGTATTGTATGCATTGCAGGGTAAGGGTCCTTCAGCTGTAGACTTCACCTGGACAAGGGAATTACACTCTAGTACGCAATGCGATACGCGAAGTGCTGAAAAGGTAAAATGGCTTCAGGCTCTGGGATTCAACCGTGCTGTCCTGGCAAGAGAACTGTCCGTTAAGGAAATCTCCGACATACATCAGGCTGTTCCGGATATGGACCTGGAGGTGTTTGTTCACGGTGCATTATGCGTAAGCTATTCCGGCGTATGCTATGCTTCCGAGAGGTGCTTTGGCCGCTCTGCCAACCGTGGCGAATGCGCCCAGTTCTGCCGCATGAAGTTCAACTTGCTGGATGCGGACAACAAGGAAATAGAACATCAGCGTCATCTCCTTTCCTTAAAGGATATGTGCCAAATCGACAATCTGGAGGCTTTGGCTGATGCGGGTGCCTGCTCATTCAAGATAGAAGGAAGATTGAAGGATGCAGGTTATGTCAAGAACGTTGTTTCAGCCTATAGCCAGCGCCTTGATGAAATCTGCAGGAAACATCCCCAGAAGTATGCACGCCCGTCTTTTGGACGTCCACGATATGAATTTGAAGCCAATTTAAAGAAGACATTCAATCGTGGTTTTACAAACTATTTCCTGAAAGGACGCCAGCCGGATATTGCAAGTTTCGATACTCCGAAGGCAATCGGCGAGTTTGTAGGCAAGGTCAAGGAAATCCGTGGCAACAGTTTCAATGTAGCCAGTATCGCCAGTTTTACCAATGGTGATGGCTTGTGCTTCATCAATGATGAGCACGAATTGGAAGGTTTCCGCGTGAACCGTGCACAGGGCAACCGTCTGTACCCATTGAAAATGCCGATGAACTTACGTCCGGGAATGGGCTTGTACCGTAACAATGACCAGGCTTTTGAAAAGATTCTCGCAGGAAAAACGGCAGAAAGAAAGATTCCTGTCAGGATTACGTTCAGTCTGTATGATGAGGATGGTCACTGCGGATTCTCTGCCGAAGCGCAATATGTCAGAGAACAGGGAATAGGATGGGGTTCTGATGATTCCAACTATCTGGGCAAGGGTATTGTGGCTTTTGAACACAATCCGGCTCAAAAGCCTCAGCATGATAATATCGTCAGACAGCTCAGTAAGCTTGGCGGTACCATCTATGAGTGCAGGGAAGTGGAGATAAAGAACCAGGCTGACAACTATTTCATTCCGAGCAGCGTACTGACTGAGTTGCGCAGAAATCTGATGGAAGACATCGAAAAGAATGCTGATATTTCATCAGAAGCAAAGACAGTTTCCAGCCATCTGAGTAATGCGGAAGGAGATAACAAAGTGAAAGTCTGGCAGAGGGAATATGGCAAATATGGTTATCTCTACAACATTGCCAACAAGAGTGCACATGAGTTTTACAAGCAGCATGGGCTGAATCATACGGAGAAAGCCTTCGAATTAAGCAAGACCTCCATTCAAGGCACGAAGACCGACGATTGCCTCATCATGCAGTGTCGCCATTGCATCCGCTACTCCCTTGGCTATTGCGTAAAGCGTGGTGGCAGGAAGCCAACATGGAAAGAACCGCTTTATCTGGAGTTGGGCGATGGCAGAAGGTTCAGACTGGAATTTGCGTGCAACGTTTGTCAGATGAACATATATTCTGACTAAATTCATAAACGATAGAAAATGATGAGAATGAAACACATATACATCTTACTGTTACTGGGCATCACAATGATGCTCAGTAGCTGCTATCATCGTTATAATTCTCATCAGCAGCATGCTGCACTCATTGAATATAGCAACAAGCAGCTGGATTCCATTTCCTTTTCTACGACGCACCATTATACCAATAAATTCAACTTTATGGTATTCAAGGATTCACTCGTACTTGTCAAGCAACAGCCTGAGGAACTGATGAGTGAATTGCCGGTAGATTCTTTTGCAGTAAAGAAAGACATGCTGTTGGTAGTAACGGATATCCGTATGGTTCCAAAGGATTCCATCGATTCCGTATGGGTTCAGCTTGCAACAGAAGATAATACATTCGGCTGGACACGGGAATCGAAAATGCTGCAACAGGTTGTTCCTGCCGACCCGATATCTGAGTTTATCATGACATTCAGTAATGAGCATTTACTGATTTTCATGGTCATTATAGTTGTGATAGCCATAGCTTACCTGATACGCAAGGTGAGCTGCAGCAACATCTATATAGTGCATTACAATGATATAGATTCTCCATATCCTACGGCACTGGTCATACTGGTAGCAATCTCAGCTGCATTCTATGCCACCATTCAGACCTTCGAACCGGAAACATGGCGACATTTCTATTTCCATCCCACGCTCAATCCTTTTGCCGTACCCCGCATCCTGGGAGTCTTCCTTGCTGCTGTATGGGCTGTTGTCATAGTAGGACTGGCTTGCGTAGATGAGGTGTATCATCGGTTGCCATGGGGCGAAGGAGTCTTGTATCTGGGCGGATTGGCTAGTGTCTGCGCCATGGATTACATCATCTTCAGTGTGCTTACTTTATATTATATCGGCTATGTATTATTGGTAGCCTATATCTGGTTTGCCATCACGGCATACCTTAAAAGGAAATGATAGTTTTTCGTTTGCCCCTGCAAAAGCCCTCTCCTGAACATGGGGAAACAGGAGAGGGCTTTCAGAATGGAGAGGATATTAAGAACCTAAATTTACATGCAGTTCGTTACAGCTATTACATGCAGCACATTACTGCTATTACATGCAGCTCGTTACTCCGAGCGATGCGGCTACTGCCGTTACGATTGACAACAAGATCTGAATGATTGTCTTCCAAGTTTCACGCTTCATTTTCATTTCATTAGTGATTATTTATTAGTGATTAACTGAACTTTCGCATATGGGGAAGTTAAGTGAAGTTAGGGAAGTTAGAAGGAACGACCGTAGGGAGTGATAACTTCTTTAACTTCAATCAATTCCCTCACTTGCGAAACTCGAATTTATTAGTGATTAATTCAGTTTCAGTACCTGAGCAAAGCCCCCGAAGGGGCTATGCCTAGAAGCCAACGTCACCACTATCGGTGTTACCGCCGCCGCCCTCTTGAGTGCCGCCGCCTTCCTGAGAGCCGCCGCCCTCTTGAGTGCCGCCGCCACCCTGAGTGGTATCACCGGAGCCTGAGCCTCCGCCAGGAGTACCGGAGGTTCCGCCTCCTTCGCCGGCTACATACTCATCGTATGCCACGATCTTGGTGAGCTTCTTGAGCTCGGCATTACTCCAGTTCTTGGTATTTCTCACAATCAGGTGAACCCCCTGCACGCTTGCAGCCGTCACCTTCTCTCTGGTTTCCTCACCGCGCGAGGTCATACCGATGGAGAACAGGCCGAGGTCTGAGAGTCTCACGCTCTTGCCGTCGAGAATCAGCTCCTTCAGGCAGTCGAGCGTATCCATCAGCACTCCGTGGATGGTGCCTCGGCTGTAAGGCGAATTGTGTTCAGAGATGTGAGTTACGAAGTCCTCGAAGCTCATCTCTCGGTCGCTCACTGCAGTAGCATACCAGAGTTTCTTACCAGCGTTCTCACCACTTTGTGGGGTACGCATTACTTTACGATACTTACTAGTTCCAATTCCCATAATCAATTAATTTTTAAAGGGGTTAATAATTCAGTTTTCAGTTCGTTCATCGGGCTGGCGCCTATCCCTCAGAACGGTGATGCAGTTGTCATATACCTGCATTTCGCCTGTCTTTCAACAGTGGAGCAGTTATCTCTTAACAACGGTGCAAAGAAAGTGCAAACGAGCGCAGAGTCAAGCTTGCTTGAACTATGCCGAGTGCAGCCTTTCTTCTAATGACAATGCAAAGATACGAAGATTTTCTGTATCTACCAAATTTTTGCATGTGATAAGGAGCGATTTTCAGCAACTTACGATTTGAAACTTAGTTAAAGAAATCAAACTCTATGTTTTGTGGGGCGCATCTCTATGTTTTGTGGCACAGAAAACTATGTTTTACCATATAAATCAGCATATTACAAAGTAATACCCGTTTTCGGGAAACGTATTCAGTATTCAGTTATTCAGTTTTTTCGCTGTTGTTACAATTCTCTGTATAGATAGTATATTATATATATATATAAATATATATATATAATATAAAATAATTACTTACAATTTATAACTACAAAAAGGGTTACTATCGCGAAAAAAACTGAATAACTGAATACTGAATAACCTTTTAGGTACCATACGCCCTGGGTATCATGGCAGCATAAGGGGAAAGTATAATAGAGGAATGGAGCAGAAGATGACGAGAAAATTCCTGGATGAAATATCCCCTTTACTGAAGGTAGTACTAGTACGCGTACGTAGTACGTACTAGGTAAATATAAAAATATATTCGTATCTTTGCACCCGTAGTCAGACAACTAAAGTCTGGTTGCGGGCGTTTTTTGTTTATAGGAATCCGGTGCCGTTCCTGAAAACAGAAATTTGGCGAATATCTCGCAGTCCAACCCTTTAACATTAAGAAAAATCGTGAGCGTAAGTTGTTTTGCAAGTGGGTCAAGGATTTTATCCAGCCTGTGATGGAGGACAAGGACAGCTCACCTATACCCAGGCTGAGATGGTGCGTCTGCAGGACGAAAATGTCGACGGAGCTGACGGAAAGCAAGGTGGAAAGGTGTTCAGTATTCAGTTATTCAGTTTTAAGAAGCTGTTATTTCGTTCCGACGGACTCGACCTGAGAGTTTTTAGCGTTTAATGGTTTGGAAACACTTAACATTCAGACTAATGGAAATAGTATTAAAGCGTATAGCTAAAAAAGAACTTATACATAGGCAGACTCTATCTGTTGGGCGTGCCGAATTTCGAGGGCATGGTGGTGGACTCCCGCATCTGACAGCATCAACTCATCAACGTCATGGAAGCGGCTCGCGACAGAGGCGAAAGTATCTGGATCACGATAATCTAGAAAAGATTATCTGGTTATAGCAAACAAAAGGAAGGTGTGCCATTCAGAATGACACACCCTCAACATTTATACTTATCTGTTTGTTATCTCAAAGAAAATTACTTCTTGTTGATAGCGAGGTCGATAGCTACAGCGATAGCTACTGTAGCACCTACCATAGGGTTGTTACCCATACCGAGGAAGCCCATCATCTCTACGTGAGCAGGAACTGAAGAAGAACCTGCGAACTGAGCGTCTGAGTGCATACGACCCATTGTATCAGTCATACCGTAAGAAGCAGGACCAGCAGCCATGTTATCTGGGTGCAATGTACGACCTGTACCACCACCAGAAGCTACTGAGAAGTATGGCTTACCAGCAGCCACACGCTCCTTCTTGTATGTACCAGCTACTGGGTGCTGGAAACGTGTAGGATTGGTAGAGTTACCAGTGATAGATACGTCTACATCCTCGCTCCAGTTGATAGCAACACCCTCGCGAACGTCGTCAGCGCCGTAGCAGTTAACCTTAGCACGTGGACCGTCGCTGTAAGCGATGCGGTTAACAACCTTCAACTCACCTGTGTAGTAATCAAACTTTGTCTGAACGTATGTGAAACCGTTGATGCGGCTGATGATCTGAGCAGCATCCTTACCAAGACCGTTCAAGATAACGCGCAATGGGTTCTTGCGAACCTTGTTAGCCATCTCAGCAATCTTGATGGCACCCTCAGCAGCAGCGAAAGACTCGTGACCAGCCAAGAAAGCGAAGCACTGAGTCTCCTCACGGAGCAAACGAGCAGCCAAGTTACCGTGACCGAGACCAACCTTGCGGTCGTCAGCTACAGAACCAGGGATGCAGAAAGCCTGCAAACCGATACCGATAGCCTCTGCTGCATCAGCAGCAGTCTTAACACCTTTCTTGATAGCGATAGCAGCACCAGCTACATACGCCCACTTAGCGTTCTCGAAGCAGATACGCTGAGTATCTTCACACATCTGATAAGGGTCAACACCTGCGTCCTCGCAGATTTGATTAGCCTCTTCCAAGCTCTGAATACCGTTAGCATTAAGAGCAGCAAGAACCTGCTTCTCGCGACGTTCCTGACTTTCGTAACTTACTTTTCTAATCATATCTGTATCTCCTTATTATTCTTTACGTGGATCAATAGCTTTAACAACACCCTGCTCAGCAGTCGTACGACCGTAGCTACCTGTGAACTTCTTGACAGCCTCGTTAGCGTCCATACCGTTCTTGATAGCTTCCATCATCTTGCCGAGGTGAACATACTCGTAACCACAAACCTGGCTGTCCTTGTCGAGGAACTGCTTTGTGATGTAACCCTCTGTCAACTCGAGGTAACGTGTACCCTTAGCTACAGTACCATAGAGAGTACCTGTCTGTGAACGAAGACCCTTACCCAAGTCCTCAAGACCTGCACCGATAACGAGACCGCCCTCAGAGAAAGCGCTCTGGCTACGACCGTAAACAATCTGGAGGAAGAGCTCGCGCATAGCTGTATTGATAGCATCGCAAACGAGGTCAGTGTTCAAAGCCTCAAGAATAGTCTTGCCTGGGAGAATCTCAGAAGCCATAGCAGCTGAGTGAGTCATACCAGTACAACCGATGGTCTCAACAAGAGCTTCCTGGATAACGCCTTCCTTGATGTTCAAAGAGAGCTTGCAAGCACCCTGCTGAGGAGCACACCAACCCACACCGTGAGTATAACCAGAGATGTCTTTGATCTCTTTTGCCTGAATCCATTTTCCCTCTTCAGGAATTGGAGCTGGTCCGTGGTTAGGACCCTTAGCGACAACGCACATGTTGTCTACTTCTTTAGAATAGATCATATTCGCTAAATTTTATATTAATGAATATATATAAGTATAAATCCTTATAGTAATTTCACTTTGTTTGCTGAAACATCTGTCTTACGACATGATTTCCGACCACAAAAGTACAAAAAAAATCCGGAAAATACCTAAAAATGAGTATTCTTTTTAACTCTTTAACCTAATATTTAGATTTTTTCTTGGGTTTATGCACAATTTCATGTATCTTTGCAAACTAAAAATAGCAATTTTTGTAGATTATGATCGAAGTTAAGATAAAGGATGCCGTGCTTCAGCAGGCTGCCGAAGCGGGCATGGACGATTTTGTGAAGGCGTTTGTAGATGCCATCCGGGAGGCGATAGGCGGGGAGCTTACTGCCCAGAACATGGCTGAGCTGAACAGCGACCAGATTACGCTCCTGGCGTGGGACACCCTGCACGAGGAGATGATGGATGGGGGCATGATACAGCTCATCCACAACGGCTATGGCGCCTTCCTATGGAAGAATCCTACGGACAAGGCGTTCCGCAACTGGGGGCTGGTGGAGCTGTCGAAGCTCATCAAGAAGAGCCATTTCCTATATAAGAGCCATCATGAGGACATCGAGGGCGAGATGAGCGATGAGGAATTCATGGCGCTCTACGAGAAGTTTCCGGAATTTGATGATTTCGACGATGAATTCGTTGAAAATGAGGAGGAATGGACCAGCAGGGTGGCGTTCTACATCGATGAGCATATCGAGAACTTCGGAACGATAGTTTGATTGTTTAGTGTTTAATGATTACTTTTTAATTATTCATTATTCATTATAAATTATACATTATTATATATATATGAACAAGCAAGAACAGGAACTCCGAAAGAAGAGTCCGATACAGATACGCAACAAGAAGGCTTCGTTCGAATACTTCTTCGTTGACACCTATACCGCGGGCATCGTGCTCACGGGTACTGAGATTAAGTCTATCCGCGGTGGTAAGGCATCGCTGGTAGACTGTTACTGCGATTTCTATCAGGGCGAGCTCTGGGTGAAGGGAATGAACATCTCTCCCTACTTCTACGGCTCGTTCGGCAACCACGAGGCGCGCAGAGACCGCAAGCTGCTCCTTACCAAGCGCGAACTGCGCCGACTGGAAGAGGACAGCAAGCAGCCGGGCTTCACCATCGTCCCTACGCTCATCTTCATCGATGACAAGGGCCGTGCCAAGGTGGATATCGCCCTCTGTAAGGGTAAGAAGGAGTATGACAAGCGTCAGACTCTGAAGGAGAAAGAGGACAGAAGAGAAATGGATAGAGCCATTAAGCACTTTTAAGACTTTGAACGTTGAGATTTGAACGTTGAACTTTATGAAATGCATCTTTTAATGATGTTAGTCATTTCGGGCGGTTCTTTTCTCGATGTTTAAATACTCTTCATTATTTAAGTTTTTAGGATAATATGACAAATCATAAAGTTCAAAGTTCAAAGTTCAAAGCTCAATGTGAAAAGAAGATTCTGATTCTTGACGGTGCCATGGGTACGGAGATTCAGAAATATAATCTGACCGAGGATGACTTCCGAGGTGAGCGGTTCCGTGATGTACCGGGAATGATGAAGGGCAACAACGACATGCTCAACATCACCCGACCTGATGTCATCTCGGACATCTACCGACGCTACCTGGAGGCTGGCGCCGATATCATCACAGCCAATACCTTCTCGTGCCAGCGCATCTCGCAGGCGGATTATCACCTGGAAGACTGCGCCCGCGAGATGGCGTTCGAGGGCGCACGACTGGCGCGCATCGAATGTGATAAGTTTTCTACACCCGACAAGCCACGCTTCGTTGCCGGAGACGTGGGACCAACCAACAAGACTTGCTCCATGAGTCCGGACGTCAGCAACCCTGCCGCCCGCGAGATTACATACGATGAACTCTTCACCGATGTCTGCGAACAGGTGGATGGTCTCATAGAGGGTGGCGCGGACGTGATTCTCATCGAAACCATCTTTGATACGCTCAACTGCAAGGCGATGATTGATGCTGCCATCACCATGATGAAGAAGCATGGGGTGGAGCTGCCTATCATGATCAGTCTGACGGTGAGCGACCTGGCAGGAAGAACCCTGAGCGGTCAGACGGTGGATGCTTTCCTAGCCTCGCTCTCGCCTTATCCTATCTTCTCCGTGGGCATGAACTGCGCCTTCGGTGCGCCTCAGATGAAGCCGTTTATCGAGCATCTTGCCAAGGTGGCACCTTATTATATCAGTGCCCATCCTAATGCCGGCCTGCCTAACGAAATGGGCGAATATGACGAGACGGCTGAGTCGATGGCTCCGAAAATCGCCGAATTCATCGATGAAGGCATCGTGAACATCATCGGCGGCTGCTGTGGCACAAGTCCCGAATTCATCGCTCATTATGCCCGATTGGCTGAAGGAAAGAAGCCGCATCAGGTGGTGGAGAAGCCTAAGTATATGTGGCTCTCGGGACTGGACCTCCTGCAGGTGGATGACTCCGTTCATCTGCCGGTGGACGCCAGCAGGTTCGTGAACGTGGGTGAGCGCTGTAACGTGGCTGGTAGCAGGAAGTTCCTGCGTCTGATTAATGAAAAAGGTTATGAGGAAGCCATCGGTATCGCACGCAAGCAGGTGGCTGACGGAGCTGCCGTGGTAGACGTCAATATGGACGACGGACTGCTGGATGCGAAGGCTGAGATGGTGAACTTCCTCAATATGATAGCGGCTGAGCCGGAGATAGCCAAGGTTCCGGTGATGATAGACTCCTCTAAATGGGAGGTGATCCTGGCTGGACTGAAATGCTGCCAGGGCAAGTGCATCGTCAATTCCATCTCGCTGAAGGAGGGTGAGGAGGTATTTCTCTCGCATGCCAGGGACGTGATGCGATATGGCGCTGCCGTGGTGGTGATGTGCTTCGATGAAGTGGGTCAGGCTACTACCTTTGAGCGCCGCATCGAGATAGCCGAGCGTGCTTACCGACTGCTGGTGGACAAGCTGGGCATGAATCCGCTCGACATCATCTTTGACCCTAACGTACTCGCCATCGCTACGGGTATGGAGGAACACGACAACTATGCCGTGGAATTCATCCGTGCCACCGAGTGGATTCATCAGAATCTGCCTGGGGCCCACGTGAGCGGTGGAGTCAGCAACCTCTCGTTCTCGTTCCGTGGCAATACCTATATCCGTGAAGCCATCCATTGCGTCTTCCTGCATCACGCCCAGAAAGTGGGCATGGATTTCGGTATCGTAAATACAAAAGCCAGAATGGATTATGACAAGATACCTAAAGAACAGCTTGAACTCATCGAGGACGTGGTGCTGAACCGCAGAAAGGGTGCTGCCGATGACCTTATCGAGCTGGCTGCCGAAATCAAGGCGAAGGCAGATGCAGCCAAGGCAGCTGCCAAGGCTGGCGGTGCTCCGGTGAAGAAACCGGCGGCTCCGGAATGGAGAAAACAGCCTGTAGAAGAGCGGTTGAAGTATGCGCTGCAGAAGGGCATCACCGAGTTCCTGCAGCCGGATATCGACGAGGCTCTGCAGAAATATCCCCATGCCGTGAACGTTATCGAGGGTCCGCTGATGGACGGTATGAACCTTGTTGGCGAACTCTTCGGCAGGGGCGAAATGTTCCTGCCTCAGGTTGTGAAGACCGCACGTACGATGAAATCGGCGGTTTCTATCCTCCAGCCTCATATCGAGGCAGAGAAACAGGGTGGCAGTACCTCGGCTGGCAAGATACTGATGGCTACGGTGAAGGGCGACGTCCACGACATCGGCAAGAACATCGTATGCGTGGTGATGTCGTGCAACAACTTCGAAATCATCGACCTGGGCGTCATGGTTCCTGCAGAACAGATCGTGAAGAAGGCGATAGAGGAAAAGGTGGATGCCATAGGACTGAGCGGCCTGATTACGCCATCGCTCGAGGAGATGGTTCATGTGGCGAAGGAAATGCAGAAGGCGGGGCTCCGTATCCCTATCATGGTGGGTGGAGCCACGACGAGCGAGCTTCATGTGGCGCTGAAGATAGCCCCGGTTTACGACGGTCCGGTTATCTGGGTGAAGGATGCTTCGCTCAATGCCGGCATCTGCACCCGTTTCCTCAACGAGACCGAATGCCCTAAGTTCGTGGCAGAGCTGGATGAGCGCTATGAGCGCCTCCGCAACGAATATCACGAGCAGCAGGCCAAGATAGCATCGCTTGAAGAAGCAAGAAAGAACAAGCTGGAGCTGTTCTAAAAGATAAGAATACAAATGTTTTTAGGATAATTATGATCAAGACAGTTATTTTTGATATGGGTGGCGTTATCATCACCCTCGACGAGAATAAGGCAGGCAAACGTTTTGTTGAGTTGGGAATGAAGGAGTTTGCCGAGAAGATGGACCCCTACAAGCAGGTGGGCTTGAACGGCCAGCTGGAAGAGGGAAAAATCTCTGAAGAAGAATATCGCCGGATGGTGAGCGAAAAGCTGGGCAGAGAGGTGAGCTTCGAAGAGCTGCAGCACTGCTGGCTGGGCTATATGAAAGAGGTGCCAGCCCGCAATCTCATGGCGCTCAGAAAACTGAAGGAGCAGGGCTATCGCGTGGTGCTCCTCAGCAATACTAATCCCTACGTATCGGCTTGGGTAGACAGTGAGGCGTTCTCCGGCGACGGTCATCCTATCGGTGACTATTTTGATGCGATGTATCGCAGCTATGAGGTGAAATACATGAAGCCGGACGAGAACTTCTTCCGCTATGTGCTGGGGCAGGAGAAGACGATGCCCGAGGAATGTCTCTTCATCGATGACGGTCCACGCAACTGCTGCGCTGCCTCGGAACTGGGCTTGTTCACCTATTGTCCGCAGAACGGGGAAGACTGGTGCGACAAGATCTACGATTATCTGAAGTAACGTTTTGGGTATCGAATTGATGTAACAGTTTATGGTGATTATTTGCAGTCCGATTGCAAATAATTACCATTTTATTTTGCATTCTGCAATAAATGATGTACTTTTGCATTCGCAAATATTAAAATAACAAGACAATGGTTAAGAAAAAGAGATGGCATTGCTTGCCTGGACAGCCTCTTACTGAGCTCGACAAGCAGGTGATGTTTTGGGAAAATAAGGGTAAGCTGGTTCCTACCCGCGACTTGATTAAGACTCCTGAGCAGATTGAGGGCATCCGCAAGAGCGGCGTCGTCAATACCGGTTGTCTCGACGCTGTAGCCGAGATAATCCGTCCAGGTATCAATACACAGGAAATCGATGACCTTTGCATGCAGTACTGCAAGGATCATGATGCGATTCCTGCCTGCCTCAACTATGAAGGCTATCCTAAGAGCGTATGTACTTCTATCAACGAGGTGGTTTGCCATGGTATTCCTAAGGAAGAGGATGTGCTCGAAGAGGGCGACATCATCAATGTGGACATGACTACCATCGTGGACGGTTACTATGCTGATGCCAGCCGTATGTTTATCGTAGGCGGCAAGACTACTCCTGAGAAGGAGCAGCTGGTACGCGTGGCTAAGGAGTGTCTGGAGATTGGTATGGAGGCTGCCAAGCCTTACAGCTTCGTAGGCGACATCGGCCATGCCATCGAGAAGCATTGCAGGAAGTATGGTTATGGCGTGGTTCGTGATCTTTGCGGTCACGGTGTAGGTTGCAAGTTCCATGAGGAACCTGAAGTGCTCCACTATGGTCATCGCGGTACCGGCATGCTGCTTGTTCCAGGTATGGTATTCACTATTGAGCCAATGATCAATATGGGAACCTGGCAGGTGTTCATCGATGCTGACGATCCATACGGATGGGAGGTTATCACCGGTGACGAGAAACCATCTGCACAGTGGGAGCATACCCTCGTGATGACAGAGACCGGTGTGGAGATTCTTACACATTAAAACAAGGGGCATGAGCCCGATAGAATTATGGAAGAAAAAAAGGATATATATATATTAGGTATAGAGAGCAGCTGCGACGATACCTCTGCCGCAGTGCTCAAGAACGGAGTATTGCTGAGCAATGTGACCGCTTCCCAGGAAGTTCACAGAGCTTACGGCGGTGTGGTACCTGAGCTGGCTTCACGCGCTCATCAGCAGAATGTGGTTCCTGTCGTAGACCAGGCCATCGCCCGTGCCGGCATCACGAAGGAAGATCTTTCTGCCGTAGCCTTCACCCGTGGTCCGGGATTGATGGGTTCGCTCCTCGTGGGTGTGAGCTTTGCCAAGGGTTTCGCCCGTTCGCTCAATATTCCAATGATTGACGTGAACCACCTGCAGGGTCATGTGATGGCGCATTTCATCAAGGAGAGCGATGACGACCAGAGTGCTCCTCCATTCCCATTCATCTGCCTCCTAGTGAGCGGTGGAAATTCGCAGATTGTGAAGGTGAACGCCTACAACGACATGGAAGTGCTCGGACAGACCATCGATGATGCGGCTGGCGAGGCTATCGACAAGTGTGCCAAGGTGCTGGAGTGGGGCTATCCGGGTGGTCCTATCGTAGACAAGTATGCCCGCCAGGGTAATCCGAAGGCTTTCTGCTTCTCTGAACCTCACATCCCTGGCTTGAACTACAGTTTCTCCGGCTTCAAGACCAGTTTCCTCTACAGTCTGCGCAAGTGGGTGGCTGCGGATCCTGACTTCGTAGAGAAGAACAAGTTCGACCTGGCTGCAAGCATCGAGTTTACCATCGTGGATATCCTGATGAAGAAGCTCCGCATGGCTGTGAAGCAGACGGGCATCAAGCATGTGGCTGTGGCTGGTGGCGTAAGTGCCAACAACGGTCTCCGCAATGCCTTCCGCGATCATGCCAAGCGCTTTGGCTGGACCATCTATATCCCTAAGTTCAGCTATACCACCGATAATGCGGCGATGATTGGCTGCGTGGGCACTTTCAAGTATCGTGACGGAGAGTTCGCTACCATCGATTTGCCGGCTTATTCAAAAGTAACGTTTAAGTAAGTTATACATTATATATTTGTATTTAGAATGGAATTTGAAACAAAGATATTGAGTAAGGGCATTCAGGAGATGCTCTACAACAGTGACAAGACAGTGGGTACAGCAGAGAGCTGCACAGGTGGTCGTATCGCCGAGGCAATCATCTCAGTACCAGGTGCCAGCAATTACTTCAAGGGTGGCGTAGTAAGCTATACCAACGAGGTGAAGGAGAATCTCCTGGGCGTGAGCCATGAGGTGCTGGAGGAGCAGACTGCCGTTTGCGAGGAAGTGGCTAGAGAGATGGTGCTGGGTACCATCAAGACCCTGAATGTAGACTTCGCCATTTCAGCCACAGGTTGCGCTGGTCCTACAGGTGGCACTCCAGCCATTCCAGTGGGAACTATCTATGTAGGTTATGGCAACAAGGATGACGTTCGCGTGGTAAAACTCACCGAAGATTTCGGACGAGACATCAACCTTGCAATTGCCACAAATACAGCGCTTAAGGGCATGCTGGATTTCCTCAAGGAACATGCAGAAGAACCGGAAAAAGAGGCATAAATTGCTAATTTTGGCAGGTAAAGTATTAATAATCCTTAAAAGACACCGTTCTTTTAGGGATTATTTTGTTATTACCGAATTATTTTGTAATTTTGCACTCTGTTTGGAATAGGTAATAATTAACGAATTAGAAAATTAAAGATAGAAATGTCTAAGATTTGTCAAATTACAGGTAAGAAGGCACAGTTAGGTTGTAATGTGTCTCACTCAAAGCACCGTACAAAGAGAAGCTTTGACGTTAACCTCTTCAGCAAGAAATTCTACTATGTAGAGGAGGGTTGCTGGATTAGCCTCAAGATCAGTGCTGCTGGTCTTCGTCTTATTAACAAAGTAGGTCTTGACGCTGCACTTAATCAGGCAGTGAAGAAGGGCTATGTAGATTGGAAGGACATTAAAGTTATAGGAGAATAAATATCATGGCAAAGAAAGCAAAAGGTAATAGAGTACAGGTTATCCTCGAGTGCACTGAACATAAGAACAGTGGTATGCCAGGTACAAGTCGTTACGTGACTACTAAGAATCGTAAGAACACTCCTGAGCGTCTTGAGTTGATGAAGTACAACCCAATCCTTAAGAAGATGACTCTTCACAAGGAGATTAAGTAAGCTAGCTTACAAGTTTATAAACAATTTTATCAATTTTAATAGACTATGGCAAAGAAAGCGGTCGCTACCCTCCACGAAGGTAACATGGATGGTCGCGCATATACAAAGGTTATCAAGATGGTTAAGAGCCCTAAGACTGGTGCTTATGTTTTCGATGAGAAGATGGTACCTAACGAGGCTGTTAAGGATTTCTTCAAGGACTAATCTCAAGCTATTGAGTATTCAGTTCATCTGAAGAAGATATAAAATTTAAAAAGGATTGCATTCTTCATCATGAAGTTTGCAATCCTTTTTTTGTTTCCTATATTCTTGTTTCTATTTCTTCTTTACTCCTCTTACAGCTTCGCTTTCCAGCGGGTTCTCAGGCCAGAAATGCTTCGGATATCGGCGCTTGAGCTCCTTGCGCACTTCGAAGTAGGTTCCTTCCCAGAAACTGTGGAGATCCTGAGTCAACTGCACCGGCTTGAATCCAGGTGAAAGCAACTCCATCAGCAGCGGCTGCTTGCCATCATTCACCGTCGGCGTCTCTGTCATTCCGAAGCATTCCTGCAGACGCACACTCAGAACAGGGGCTTCTGCGCCCTGGCGGTAGTCGATGCGGATGTTGCTGCCCGAAGGAACACGGAGGTGGGTAGGGGCGAGGCGCTCTATCTCCTGCTGAACATCGTATGGGATGAGTGCCCACAAGGCTTCCTCAAGATTGATTTTCTTCATCTCGCTGATGCTGGTCCTCACGCGCCCTGCATCCTCCAGATAGAAAGGGAGCCAGTCGGCAGCGGTCGATAGGACCTTTTCTGTTGAAAGGTCGGGTATCTCCAATTCGGGATGCCATTCGCTCACCTTCGCTACACGTCGCTGCAGGCGCTGTACGCTTTCGTTCCAGTCGAACATGCTGAGTCCGTCTTTTCTGGCTGCGGTACAGATGATATCGATGATCTGCTGCTTATCCGCATTCTGAATCGGCTTGCTATCAATCACCAGCTTGCCTATGCGTTGTTCCATCTGCATCTTCACCATTCCTGCTTTACTGTCCCAGGAGATGTTTTCAACCTCCGTAAATGGCAGGTCTCTGACAGCGACGGGAGCGCAGAGGAAAACTTTTCCTTTGCCACCGGCATCGTTACCGGAAGAAGATTTAGCGGAAACAGATTTGCCGGATGCAGATTCGTTGCAGCTGGCAGAATTGAGCGAAGCGATGGCTATCCATTCCTGTGCAGACATCTCATCAGACTTGTCGATGAAGACCGTATTGCCGTTTGCCATGCGAAAATTGCCAATATTATCCACCGCCCTGGCGATGCGCTCCGGATAAGCCTGGGCTATCAGACTGCCCACTTCCTCAGCATCTATCTCTCCATTATCTTCCTTGATTCTGAGCATTCTGCGGTATTCCTGCGCAATCTGTACGATGCGGTTCCATCTTCCCAGATTCGATTTCCTGCGCTGCGAACGAAGGATGGAGATTCTTAAGGCGATATCCGTATCAGAAGATTCGCTCATCGGGTCTTTCTCTTCCAATAGCGCTGCAATATCGCAGGCCAAAGCTGCAGAATTTCTGTTCAGCATCATGCGGGCAATGCGTGGATGACAGGGTAGGGATACCATTTCCTTGCCCAGAGCTGTGATGCTTCCATCTTCCCGAATGGCTCTGAGAGAAACGAGTAAACTCTTTGCTGACAGCAGATTAGCGGTAGGTGGCTGAGTGAACCAGGGTAGGGATTCAGGGTTGTTTTCTCCAAAGGCAGCAATATCCAGAACCATTGAAGCGAGATCTGCATCTTCTATTTCCGGACGGCGCTGATCTTCCATCAGATGTTCTGAGGTCTGCGTCCAGAGACGGTAGCAGATACCTTCAGCTACTCGTCCGGCACGACCTCTTCGCTGGGTAGCCATATCCTTGCTGATTCGTACAGTCTTCAGCTGGCAGAGTCCGGTTCGGTTATCATAGACCAGCTTTCTGCAGAGTCCGGAATCAACCACGATTCTCACGCCCTCAATAGTAAGCGAAGTTTCGGCGATAGGGGTTGCAAGAACGATTTTTCGGCTTCCTTCCTGTGAGGGAGCAATGGCGCTTCGCTGCTTCTCCGGCGAGAGATTGCCGTAAAGCGGATAGACGGTTGTGGCTGCCCACATATTATCAGCAGAAGAATCATCAGCCTTGGCTATTATCCCGTTTAACATTTCTTCGCATTTCAGGATTTCTCCCTGGCCAGGAAAAAACGCCAGAATATCGCCTTGATGATCGTGATGGGCCCTGACAATCGTGGCAACCATCTCCTGAACCATATCGTATGTGTTGACATCATCGGCTGCATAGACGGTTTCTACCGGAAACATCTTACCTTGGCTTTCTATGAGTGGTGCCCGGAGCGTTTGGCAAATGGCGGTTGTATCAATCGTTGCAGACATGATAACCATCTTTAAATCCGGTCGGATAATCTCCTGAGCTTGTCGGGTCAAGGCAAGCGTCAGATCTGAATTGATACTTCGCTCATGAAATTCGTCAAAGATGACGATGCTGACGCCATCCAACGTGGGATCATTCACCAGCATACGCGTGAGGATTCCTTCAGTGAGAACTTCGATGCGAGTATCTTTAGACGTCTTATTTTCGAAGCGTACGCGATAGCCAACCGTCTTGCCAACAGATTCGCCCAAAATACTGGCCATTCGTTCAGCTATCTGACGAGCAGCCAGCCGGCGCGGTTCCAACATGAGAATCTTGCCATTGCATGCGTTGAGAATGGTAAGTGGCAGCAAGGTTGATTTGCCGGCACCAGGTGGTGCAGTAATGACGAGATTGGATGATTCCGCCAATTTCTGATTGACTGCATCGGCAATCTGGTATGCAGGCAAATTTCCTGCCTGACTGAAAAGTCTATCAGTGTTCATATCGTTTATACTAATCTAAAATTACATTCTGCAAAGGTACAAAGAAATCCGTAAATAACATATTGGTTTTGTTTTTTTTATTACTTTATATTATCTCTATCTTAAAATATTAACGTGTATTATGATAAATAGACGTTTTCGGAAAGTATAATTTGCATAAAATAATTTGGTCAATACAAAATAATATTGTACTTTTGCGTTCGTAATAAACATATAAGCGTTGACAATAAAAATAAAGAGAATAAGATTATGAAATTCATAGGAATTATACCAGCAAGATACGCCTCTACGCGTTTCCCTGGCAAGCCGCTCGCCATGTTGGGTGGCAAGCCAGTTATACAGCATGTTTATGAAAAAGTGGCTGCAGTACTGGAAGAAGCATACGTTGCCACTGACGACGAACGCATCTTCAAGGCTGTTGAAGCATTTGGCGGCAAGGCTGTCATGACCCGCACCGACCATAAGAGCGGTACCGACCGCATCGAAGAAGCTATCGAGAAGATTGGCGGCGACTGGGACGTTATCGTAAACGTTCAAGGAGATGAACCTTTTGTTGCTAAGAGTCAGCTGGATACCATCTGTCATTGCTTCGACGACCCAACCACTCAGATTGCTACATTGGGCAAGGCTTTCACCTCGATGGAAGCTGTTGAGAATCCAAATAGTCCAAAGATTGCTGTCAGCAATCAGGGCTTTGCTCTCTACTTCTCGCGCAGTGTAATTCCTTACGTTCGTGGCAAGGAACGCAAGGATTGGCTTAGCCATTTCCCTTATCTCAAGCACCTGGGCATCTATGCCTATCGCAAGGAAGTGCTCAGAGAAGTGACCCAGTTGCCACAGAGTTCGCTGGAGATTGCGGAGAGTCTGGAGCAGCTCAGATGGTTGCAGAACGGCTATAAGATTAAGGTGGGAACTACAGACGTAGAGACCGTAGGTATCGATACCCCGGAAGACTTGCAGAGAGCTGAGGAATTTCTCAAGGAGCAGGCGGAATAAAACAATATTACCTATTATATAATAGGTTAAGTATCAAGTATATAAATAATCAGGTAAAGTATCAAGACAATGAACAAGATAGAGTCTATCGTCAGGAAATTCATCATCCACCACAATCTTTTTAAAAGTCGTGGCAGATATATAGTTGCCCTATCAGGTGGAGCCGACAGCGTGGCGTTGCTCTTTATCTTGCAACAACTGGGAGTGAGCGTAAGCGCTGCCCATTGCAATTTTCATCTGCGTGGTGAAGAGAGCGAGCGCGATGAACAATTCTGCGTCAATCTTTGCGAAAGGCTCGGAATAACGTTGCATCGCATTCATTTTGATACTCAGTTTTACGCCTGTCAGCACAAAGTGAGCATCGAGATGGCTGCCCGCGACCTGCGTTATCGATATTTTGCCCAACTGGCTAAGGATATTGAAGCCGATGGCATCTGTGTGGCTCATCACCGGGATGACAACGTAGAAACAGTTATTCTTAACCTGCTCAGAGGCAGTGGCGTGGACGGACTGGCTGGCATTGCTCCCAAGAATGGAAACATCCTGCGCCCCCTACTCTGCATCAGCCGTCAGGATATTCTAGACTATCTCCAGTTGCAAGGGCAGGATTATGTAACCGATTCTACCAATCTGGAGGATGATGCTCTGCGCAACAGAATCCGCCATCACGTGATTCCATTACTCGAAACAATCAATCCGGCTGCCAAGGAGAACATCGACCAGACTGCAAAATATCTGAGGCAGGCGAAAACGATGCTGGAGGGATTGATGAATCATGATAGAGCTGATGCTGGTGTTGTCAAGGACTCTTGCAATGAAGGATCGGCAGATGAGCATGTGATTTGCCTGCAGAAGCAACCTATTATGAAAGCTCCTTCCCCTGAATTCATGCTTCATAGCGAACTGGGAAAATATGGTTTTCATGGTGATGTGATTGATGATATTTATGAGAGTCTGGTTGCCAAGGACGGTGGCGTGGGAAAGCTCTGGAAGAATGGCAGTTATATGGTTGCCATCGATAGAAATCAATTGTTGGTTACGGCTTTGGCTGATTTGGATACCATTCAGAGTGAACGCCCGTTCCGCTTGCCGGAAGAAGGTAATTACAACTTAGGAAAAAGCTTGAAGATAAAACTTCATTGCTATCCACGGACTGCTGACTTCACTCCAAGCAAGAGCAGTCATCTGATAACGCTTGATGCAGATAAAGTAAGCTTTCCACTTACCTATCGCCTATGCGAAAAGGGTGACCGGTTCTACCCTTTCGGTATGAAAGGAAGTAAATTGGTAAGCGATTATCTTACCGACCGCAAACGGAATGTGGTACAGAAGATGGGGCAACATGTCATTACCAACAGCCAGGGCGAAATCATATGGCTGGTAGGTGAAAGAACTTCTGACAGGAGCAAGATAACAGATCAAACCCAAATAATTTTGGAAATAGAACTTGTGCAGAATAATGAAAAACAATAGAATCAAGGGCTTCAGCATTGCTGGAGTCCTGTTGGTAGTCATATTAGCAGCGCTGGGATATTGGATATATTATTGTCTCAATCCCAGCAGAGAGAGAGTAATGGCGGCAAGAGCCACTATCAAGGCTTATTCGCATTACGAACTGAGACAAGACGGCAAGCTGGTCTTATGCTTTGATGAGGATACGGTAAGCCTGGCAGCCAACTTTATGAACCGATGGACTCTCATACCTTCGTGTGGGGGCAGACTGGCTGCTGCATACAATAGCAGCATCAGTAAAAGCTGCTATCAGAAGGTGGATGCAGATACTCTCCTGAAAGAAAAAGTTGATTCGCTTGATAGCGTATATATTGACTCAAAATGGAAGGTTGGAGAGTTGAATTATTATTTACATTCTCACTCCGTTCAAGACCTCGGATATAACCCAATAAGCGGCTATACTCAGCGGGAAATCATCTTACGAGATTCTGCAAGAAAAATGCTTGATTCACTGAAACAAATCCGAAAGAAAGGACATGTGAAACTGGTGCGCTGCATAAGTTACAAGGCGTTTTTCAGGCAGGCTGACGGCAAGTGGGCAAGCGAATCTTGTGAACTTTTGAAAGCCATGGACGGCAGGAATACGGCTGGTCTTCATCTCTTCCGGTTAACTTCAGAAACGACTCCGGATGGTGTTGCCGCACTCTCTCCTCGCCTTGCCTCATCGCTTGCCAAGACACATGGAACAACCCTTCTCCGTTCTATCAACTATAAGCTGAAACCGGATTCGCTCGGCTACTATGAAGGGGCGTTTGACAGTCTTTATCAAGCAAACGGATATGGCAGATGGCAGGCGTATGACGGAACTTATTATGAAGGTGAATGGCAGAATGGAGTCCGACAAGGCTGGGGATTCAGCATCGCTCCAAGAAAGCCACTTCGTGTAGGTGAATGGAAAAATGACAGATATAAAGGAGAGCGACTGGTCTATACTTCCGAGCGTATCTATGGTATCGACATCTCCAAATATCAACATGGAAAAGGAAGAAAGAAATATCCAATCAACTGGGACCGTCTGCGCATCACGCATCTGGGCAGACTGAGTAAGAAAACGGTATCAGGAGCAGTCAACTTCCCTATCCGTTACATCTATATCAAGAGTACGGAAGGTGCCTCGCTATTGAATCCCTATTACAGGAAGGACTACCTGGCAGCCAAGGCTCATGGATTCAAGGTTGGCAGTTATCACTTCTTCAGTACAATTTCGCCAGCAGCCCAGCAGGCGCATTATTTTCTGAAGCACAGCTATATACGCAAAGGCGACTTTCCACCAGTGCTGGATGTGGAGCCTCTGCCCAGCCAGATCAGAAAAATGGGTGGTGCAGGTGTGCTCTTCAGCCGGGTAAGAACATGGCTAAGAATCGTGGAGAGAGCTACGGGTACCAAGCCGATACTCTACATCAGTCAGATATTCGTAAACCGCTATCTATCAATGGCTCCGGACCTTAAACATAACTATCTGGTATGGATAGCAAGGTATGGAGAATATAAGCCAGACATTCATCTTGTTTACTGGCAACTCTGTCCAGATGGACGTGTGGCTGGCATCAGAGGCGAGGTAGATATCAATGTTTTTAATGGCTATAAAGACGCCTTTATGAAATTCTCTCAGAATGAGACAGTTAAATAATTATGTTAAAGTAAGTTATCAAAAGTAACAACGTATCGATTTTTTTGCTATATTCGCACATAAATGGGTGTAACTAAAAGAAAATATAGCAGATATGAGACAACTTAAGATACAGAAAAGTATAACAAATCGTAATAGTGAGGCGCTCGACAAGTATCTTGTTGAGATAGGTCGTGCGCCCATGATTTCTATCGATGAGGAAATAGAACTGGCTCAGATTATCCGTAAGGGAGGTAGAGCTGGCGAAAGAGCTAAGAATAGATTGGTAGAAGCCAACCTGCGCTTTGTGGTGTCTGTAGCTAAACAATACCAGCATCAGGGATTGACACTTACCGACCTGATTGATGAAGGAAACATCGGACTTATCAAGGCGGCTGAACGATTTGATGAAACGAGAGGTTTTAAGTTTATATCCTATGCGGTATGGTGGGTTCGTCAGAGTATTTTGCAGGCTATAGCTGAACAGAGTCGTATCGTCAGACTGCCTCTCAACCAGGTAGGTTCACTGAATAAGGTAAATCAGGAAATCAACAAGTTCGAACAGGAGAATCTGCGTAAGCCAAGCGTGCAGGAAATTTCAGATAGAACGGGTGTTGACGAAGACAAGATAGCCCAGAGCATGATGGCGAGTGGTCATCATGTAAGTATTGATGCCCCATTCGGATCTGATGATGACGATAATGCCATGGTTGACGTGATGTCGAGTGGTGATGATAGCCGTACAGACAAAGGCGTTGATCATGAAAGTATGGCTCAGGAATTGAGAGCTGTTCTTGATAAGGTCTTGAAGGAAAGAGAACGCAAAATCCTGTGTGCATGCTATGGCATCGGAGAAACCGAAAAGGGTTTGGAAGAGATTGGCGACAAGATGGGATTAACGCGTGAACGTGTTCGCCAAATACGCGAAAAAAGCATTACAAAGTTGCGTGAATCCGGAAATATAAAAATTCTTGCAAAATATCTAGGTTAAAATTTGGATATTTGCGCAGATATAGTTAACTTTGCAATCGGGTACAGACTGTTCTGTTCCCGATTTTTTATTTGTATGAAGAAATATCTATTATGCCTCTTGTTCTTCACGCTGCTGCCTTGTTGGGCTTGTGCCAGAAGATCGTCACCGAAAGACGCCTATGCTGATTCGGTGATGCATTTGATATTTCGATATGCCCAGACGGTGGATACTACAGGTAGAGCAGCTCATACCTCTTGCGCATATACAAAATTCCAACTTCGTACAAATCGGCGTAATGCCCTGCTCATGCTCGTTCCAACCATGTATGCTGTGGCTCACGGAGGTGGAAGAAAGTTCATCAGCGAGTATTACAACCGGATGAGTCATGATGCTAATGGTCAGTTGATAAACAAGCGCATTCTTGGCATCAGTACCATTCCGCACAGGAGTCGAACGATGGAACAGGCGTTGAGATACATGACTCCAAATGTGTATGAAGAAAATCTCTTTCAGGAGAACATCCTCTCCCCTTTCCATCGGTCCAATCGGATATATTACAAGTATTCGGTCACTCCTCTCCCCTTTGGCATGGCTCAGGTTTACGCTTATCCAAGAATCAGGAATACGCAGACGGTACTTACCAGGGCGATTGTTGACAGCAAGAACGGAAAAATCAGTATGGTTGATTTTGAAGGTGAATATGATATGACCCGCTTCTTCATCTCTGTGAAGATGGGAGCGGAAGGCTTTAAGTCGCTGGTTCCAAAAAGATGTGATATGAGAGCAAATTTCCGGTTCCTTGGCAATAAGATTGTTGGAAGGTATGTTACGGTATATGATTTGCCCGATTTACAGGCTGATTCGCTCAAGCAATTATCTGATACGGCTATCATGGCAAGAGTGAGACCGGAGGAATTAAACCTGGACGAAGAGAGTCTTTATCAATCTTACTACAAGAATAAGAACATCAAGAATACTTTAGCTCATAAGGAAAATGATTTTGTAAAAAATGTGCTTTGGGATATGGTAGGCGATAATATGCTGAACCGTATTTCTCAAGATTTCGGTAAGGAAAATCAGGGCTATTTCAAGCTGAGTCCTATCTTTAATCCGCTCTATATGGGTTACTCTGAACGCAAGGGATTGGTATATAAGTTTGACCTGAGAACGCAATATGCTTTCGACCACAACTTTCTGCTCAGTTTGCAATTCAAGGGCGGATATAGTATGCGACAGCATCGTTTCTATTTCCGTTTGCCTTTTATCTTTAGATATAACAACCTTCATGAAGGTTATCTCAAGGCAGAAATGGGTAATGGTAACCATATCACAACCAATCTGGTGGCACGGAAGTTTGTTGATATGGATACACCGACAGATACCATCAGCAATTATGAGTTCAAGAACGATTATCTGAAGATAACCAACCATTGGCGTTTCAACCAGCATCTGGCATTTGAGGTGGGTCTGGTTAACCATAAGCGTCTGGCTGTAAATCCGACGTTTTATACATCCCACGGCTATCCTTCATGCTATAAGTCGTCCGCCCCAGCCATTGGCATACAATGGTCGCCTAAAGGGAAGCGTGGCCCCGTTCTCACTCTGGACTATGAACGTGGAATCAAGGGTCTGTTTGGCTCCAATATCGAATATGAACGGGTAGAAATGGATGCTCAGAGTATTTTCTATTCCTCCCGTCGCCGCTCCTACTCGCTTAGAGTGGGTACGGGCTTCTATACCAAAAAAGGCGATCATTGGGATTTTGTAGACTACACAAATTTCCATGACAATAACATACCAGGAGGCTGGAATGATGACTGGAGCGGAGAGTTCGAACTGCTCAGTTCTCAATGGTATAATGCCAGCGATTATTACGCCCGCACCAATTTTACATACGAAGCGCCGATGCTGGCAGTGGCATGGGTTCCGCTGATAGGAAGATTCATAGAGAAGGAAAGGCTATACATCAGTTCCCTTGTTGTCCGTCATCTGCATCCTTATTCGGAATTAGGATATGGAGTTACTACCCGACTGATGACTTTGGGTGTCTTTGCAGCATTCCATAATACTTCATTTGATGGTATCGGTTGCCGATTCGGCTTCGAACTGTTCAGAAATTGGTAAACTGTTTAAAACTTAAAATAAGATAAAATTCAAAGTTATATATGAATTCACAATTAACTGTATATAAGGCAAGTGCAGGATCGGGCAAGACCTTCACTCTCGCCAAAGAATACATGACTCTCGTGATAGAGAATCCGATGGCTTATCGCACCATTCTCGCTGTGACCTTTACCAACAAGGCAACAGAAGAGATGAAGATGCGTATATTGAGTCAGCTCTATGGTATTGCGCAGGGACTGGAAGAATCGAATGGCTATCTTGAGCAAATCAAGATTGCCTTGCCCCATCTTTCAGAAGGAATAATAAGAAAGAATGCAGCAGAAGCCCTGAGACTCCTCTTGCATAACTACAATTACTTCCGCGTACAGACCATTGATACTTTTTTTCAGGGGGTATTGCGTAATCTGGCTCGAGAACTGGATCTCACAGCTAATCTGCGTATTGGTTTGAACGATTATCAGGTAGAACAGCAGGCTGTGGATGAACTGATAGAAAGTTTAACCAGTACTGACCGTCTACTCTTCTGGATCTTGGATTACATTCAGGAAAGTATTGACGATGATAGAAGTTGGAATGTAATAGGTCCCATCAAGAAATTTGGTGAGAATATCTTCAAGGATTACTATAAGGAAAATTCTGATGCTCTGAATCAGTGCATGTCAAAGGAAGGATTCTTCAAGGAATTTACTGCCAAGATGAAAGAAATCAGAAGCCAGACAAGAGAGAAGCTGCAGGAGATTGCCGCAACTTTCTTTGATAGTCTTGAAGAAGGTGGATATACTGCTGATGATCTGGCTGGAAAAACCAGGGGAATCTGGAGCTATTTCAATAAGTTGAAGAATGGCAAATATGATGAAGATGACTTGATAAACGCCACCTTCCATAAATGTTATGAAAGTCCGGAGGCTTGGGTCAAGAAAAGCGATGTAAAGGAACAGTCACCTCTGTTTATGTTTGTATCTGATAAGCTTTATCCTATCTTGAAATTCTCGGAAGAGAAAAGACCGGAATGGGTGAAGGACTACAAGAGCGCTACCCTTACGATGAAGCATCTCAACCAGTTGCGCCTGCTGGGTAGCATCGACCAGAAAGTGAGAGAACTGAACCAGATAGCCAACCGTTTCCTGTTGAGTGATACTCAGACTCTGCTTCATGCTTTGGTTGAAGACAGTGACTCGCCTTTTATCTTTGAAAAGATAGGAACTCAACTTGATCATGTGATGATAGATGAGTTCCAGGACACCAGTACCATACAATGGCAGAATTTCAAGGTTCTGCTGGAGGAAACCATGAGCAGGGAAAATGCGGGAAATCTCATCGTGGGAGACGTAAAGCAGAGTATCTATAGATGGAGATCGGGTGATTGGCGATTACTCAATAATATCGAGAATGAGTTTGGTGGAACCAAGTCGCTCGAAATGAAAACTCTTGATACCAATTATCGCTCAGACCGCAACATCATCGCCTTCAATAATGCTTTCTTTGTAGAAGCAGCCAAGCAGGAGTGTGAGTTGCTGAAAGGCTCTGACCAGGAACAGGTAAAACAATTGGTAAATGCTTATGCTGATGTTTGTCAGAAAGTACCAGAGAAGAAGGGCAAAAAGGGATATGTAGAAGTGCAGTTGCTTGGAGGAGAAGACATCACGGAAAGCATGATGAAGCAGTCGCTGGAAATAGCAACTGAGCTCACGGCTATGGGTGTTCCAGCTAATAAGATTGCCATTCTGGTGCGCAGCAATAAAGCCATTCAGGATATTGCTGCCTATTTTATGGAGAATTCAGATTTTCTGATGGTCTCAGATGAGGCTTTCCGACTGGATGCTTCCCAAGCTGTTTCTACCCTCATTGTGGCATTGCGCCTCATGGCTTGTCCGGATGATGCCATTGCAAAGGCTACCCTCGCCAAATATGCAATCAAGTATCTGAGGAATCCTCATTTGGTTGAAACATTATTGGAACAGAATTCTACCTTGCTGGAAAAACCGCTCTTTGAGCTTACGGAGATTCTTTATGCTACCTTGGGGATGAATAAGGTAAAGGATATGAAGAAACAAAGCGCTTATGTCTGTGCTTTCTATGACAAGATGAACGAATATCTGGTAGACAATAGCAGCGATATAGATGCCTTTCTCAAGGAATGGGACAATACCATTCATGAGAAAAGTATTCATTGTGATGGAATTAACGGAATCAGACTTATCACTATCCATAAGAGTAAAGGATTGGAATTTGATTATGTAATAATGCCTTTCTGCGACTGGAAACTGGAAAAAATGAATACTATCTGGTGTGAGCCACAGGAGGAACCATTCAATGAACTGCCCCTCGTACCGGTAGACTTCAATGCAAAAGCCATGATGCAATCCATCTATGAGGGGGATTATCATCATGAGCATCTCCAGAATGTTGTTGACAATCTAAATCTGCTTTATGTTGCCTTTACCCGTGCCAGCCATAGTCTGTTTGTATTGGGTAAGCGAGGCAATCAGAACAGTCGCGCATACTTGATAGAATCGGTTCTTCAGAATGTAGCCAGGAATTTGGAGAGTACTGGGGTTCCTGTAGAATTATCGGGAATAGGATCTGAGTCTTCTGAAGATATCAACTTCTCTTACGGTGAACTCATCGTAGAAGAAGAAAATCACGAAGAGAAGAAAGAATCGGAGAACGTCTTCATGAAAGATGAGAAACCGACAGATATCGTACTTTGTGCTAATCCGGATTTGCCGGAATTCAAGCAGAGTAATAAGAGTCGCGACTTTGTAGAGGGTGATGAAGCTGAAGAACAGCAGAAGTTCTACATCAAAATGGGTACGGTATTGCATAGCATTTTTTCTACTATCAAGACTTCAGCCGATGTAGAAAGTGCCCTCAAACAATTGGAAATAGATGGTATTCTCTACGATGACAACGTATCCAATGAAAGATTGGAAAAGATGATTAAGCAGCGCCTTGCCTCTCCTCAGGTAAAAGACTGGTTCTCTGACCGCTGGAGAGTATTGAACGAATGCTCTATCGTGAAATATGTGGATGGAAAAGCTGTTAAGTTCCGACCAGACCGAGTGATGAGAGACGAGAATGAAACGATAGTTGTTGACTTCAAGTTTGGTAAACCAAAGGAAGAACATCAGGAACAGGTTCGTGGATATATGAACTTGTTGCGTGAAATGGGATACCAGAATATCACCGGTTATCTTTGGTATGTTTATCCCAACAAGGTCGTTGAAGTAAGATAATAATTTTGACAAAATAAGTTTTTGATACTCAAAACTAGAAATAAAAGTAAAGCTATGGTACCATTTCTTAAATCAGTAGCAAGAGATTTGAGAGAGAAATATGGCAGGGACATGAGCGACATCGTTGTCGTCTTCCCTAACAAACGTGCCTCTCTCTTTCTGGATACCTATCTTGCAGAAATTGAACATGAGGCTATATGGTCTCCTTCATATATAACTGTCAGTGAATTGTTCCGACAGAACAGTCCACTGAAGGTTGCTGACCCTATCAAGCTGGTATGCGATTTGCATAAATCATTTGTGAAATGTACTGAGATTGATGAAACTCTTGACCATTTTTACGGTTGGGGTCAGATGCTCATTACCGATTTTGACGATATTGATAAAAACATGGCAGATGCGCAACTGGTGTTCTCCAACTTAAAAGATATTCATGAGCTTGATGATATCTCCTATCTGACTGATGATCAGAAAAAGATGATTCAGAGGTTCTTCAGTAATTTTTCGGAAGACCATAATTCGGAATTGAAAAAGCGATTCCTCCAATTATGGAGTCATTTCCTCGATATCTACAACGATTTCAACAGTCGTCTCGCTCAGCAGGGGCTTGCCTATGAAGGTGCGCTTTATCGCCAGGTAGTGACTGATGAAAATCTCAAATTTGAACACAAGAAGTATGTTTTCGTCGGCTTTAATATGTTGCAGAAGGTAGAGATGCAATTATGCGACAGGTTGATGAAAGAAGAAAAGGCTGTCTTCTATTGGGATTATGACAAGGCTTATATGGATAACAACCATGAAGCGGGTCATTATATTCGCCAGAATCTGAAGTATTTTCCGAACGAACTTGACGCCGATTCTTACAAAAGCAAGCTGGAAGCAAATGAAAACGGAAACGAGTCTGGTCAATCTGCGGAGAACATATATGATAATTTATCCAGGAAGAAGAGAATCAACTATTTTTCTGCTCCAACAGAGAATGTTCAGGCTAGATTCGTACATACCTGGCTAAAAGAGAACGGGTTGTGCAAGGAGACTGGCAATGTGGCTATTGTTCTTGCTGACGAAAGCTTACTCCCTACTGTTTTACATTCTCTCCCAAAGGAGGTAGAACATGTGAATATAACAATCGGATATCCTTTGCAGCAGACGCCTTTCTACAGTCTGATTCAGCAACTTATCCAATTGCAGGGCATCGGGCATCCTAAGGCTAGCAATACTTATCGCCTGCATCAGGTTCTTGCCACCCTGCGCCATCCTTATGCCCGTTATATTTCGCAGCTCAACCTACAGGTTATCGAGCAGTTGGAATCAAAGAAGACGTTCTATCCAGATAGAAGTACACTCATCATGAATGAGGATGAAGGACTCGCCATATTGTTCAGAGATATAGATAAGGTTGAGAATCTTGATGAGTATAATATGGGATTGCTAAACTATCTGATAGACATCCTCAAACAGATTGGCTATAACACGAAGCAGCAGAATGTGGACCAGCTTTTCCAGGAGTCTCTTTTCCGTTCTTATACTGTAATCAATCGTCTGAGAGGACTTGTAGAAAGTGGCGATTTAAAGGTTGATACAATAACCTTGGAGCGCTTGATTCTGCAATTGTTCCAGACAACCAGTATCCCATTTCATGGCGAACCTGCTGTAGGTATTCAGATTATGGGAGTCTTGGAAACCCGAAATCTCGATTTCGATTATATGCTAGTCTTATCATGTAATGAAGGAAAGTGGCCAAAGGGTGTCAACGATGCTTCGTTTATACCTTATTCTATAAGAAAAGCTTACGGGTTGACGACCATTGACAATAAAGTAGCTATCTCTGCATACTATTTCTATCGCATGATACAGCGTTGCCAACATTTGGCATTCACCTATAATAATGCTACAGAAGAAGGACAGACTGGCGAAATGAGTCGCTTTATGTTGCAGTTGATGATAGAAGGAAAGAATACTGTACACCGTCATTCATTCAAACTCGGTCAGACTCCTTGTCGCGATGAATATAAAGAAGTAGATAAGACAGAAACAATATGGGAAAAACTGAATGAACATTGGAAAATATCTCCTACTTTCATCAATACTTACATGAGATGCGAAAAGCGTTTCTACTATAGATATATAGAGAAACTGGAAGAGCCAGATCTCATTGATGAAGACGAGATAGACAACCGGATATTCGGAAATATATTCCATCGTGCCGCCCAACTTATATACCTGCAGTTTGCCCCAAAATCTGCAGTCAAGCTGGATAAGGATGGTAAGGAACAGCTCATCCACCCTATCATCATCACAAAGGCCGATTTTGAGAATGCCATTAAAAACGAAGCCTTGATTTATCGTATAGTAGATCAGGCTTTCCGTGAAGAGCTGTTCAAGGTTAGCAGTAATGGTTATCAGCCAAAGTATAATGGACTGCAACTTATCAACAGAGAGGTGATAGCTAATTATCTGAAGCAGTTATTGGTTATAGATAGTCGTCAGGCACCATTTACTGTTATCGGTTTGGAGATACCGATAGAAACAAGGTTTGTCCTGCCTACTTCCTGTGGTGATAAGAATATTACCCTATCAGGATTTATCGACAGGTTGGATTCTGTTGCAGCAAATGGCAAACCAGGATTGGAAAATATGGCAGAGAAGATTCGTGTCATCGACTATAAAACAGGTAGAGCACCCGTTTCTCATCCTGCTGAAATTGCAGAGGTGTTCAATCCGGAGATGCTGCGCAAGCATACTGACTACTATCTGCAGACCATCCTCTATGCCTTGATTGTAAGTCAGTCCACTTCTCTCAATCCAGCTAAGGACCCGGTATCGCCAGGACTTCTTTTTATTCAGAATGCAAGAGCAGAAGATTACGATCCGACGCTGAAACTTGGCAGAGGTAGTTATATAGAGAATGTAGCAGATTATAAGGATGAATTTTGGGAGGGTATCATGAAAATTCTCTCGGATATATTCAATAAAGAATTGCCTTTCCGCCCAACCGCTGATAAAGAAAGATGTGCTGCATGTCCTTATGCTGGTCTTTGTAAGTAAGAATATGGAAAAAGGATACTTTTTGAATAAAAAACGGAGAAAAATTTGTAAGATTCAATTTTTCTCTGTATTTTTGCAGAAAAGAAACCTTCTTTTGAAGAGAAGGACTTGTTGTTACTAAAAAATGAATATATTATGACAGAAAAAGAATGCAATATATTGGTTAGTGAAAACCAGAACTACGTAAAGGCTGTCGCCAATCAGTTCCGTGGTAAGGGAATGGAATTTGATGATTTGGTGAGCGAAGGAACGCTTGCCATGATTACCGCAGCACAGAAGTTTGATGCTTCCCGTGGTACCAGATTTGTTTCATATGCAGCTCCTTTCATCCGACAAGCCATGCAGGAGGCTGTTGATAAGCAGTCGGCACTTTATCGGATACCAAAAGATCAGAAGAAGTATGCACCTCGCAATGCCAGCAAGGCTGTGTCTATCGACCAGCCAATAAGCGAGGGAAATCCATACACACTTCTTGATATATTGGTGAATCAGGATGTGAATATGGCTGATGATAATGTAGCTTTCCAGCAAATGCTGAAAGATTTGGATAATTGTGTGGATTTGCTTGATGAGCGTGAAAAAGAAGTGGTTCGCAAGTTCTATGGACTTGGAATTCATCATGAGACATTAGCTGAAATTGCTGATGATATGAGTTTGAAACGAGAACGGGTTCGTCAAATCAGAGACAAGGCCATACGTAAGATTTCTAAAAATGCAAGCAGCAAGGTGCTGAAACATTTCTTGAGAAAATAATGGATACAAAAAACTCCTAGCCTTTCCGGGTTATACCCAGGGGCTAGGAGTTTTCTGTTTCTATTGCTTTGCTTTCTCGTATTTCGCTTTCTGGTTCAATCGATACTGACGAGGAGTTATGCCCATGCGCTTGTAGAAGTTTGCATAGAAACTCTGACGGGTACTGAAACCAGCCATTTCTGCAATGTCTTCTACACTCATTTTGGCATATCGCTTGTCAGTAAGCAATGACATTGCATCGTTTACACGATAGTCGTTTACAAGTTCAGAATAGTTCTTGTGGAATCTTGTTGCACAAACAGCAGAAATGTAGCGGGAATTTGTTCCCAAATCCTCTGCAAGTCTGCGTGAATTGTATGCAGGATCCTTGTACTTTTGTTCTGAAACCAACATACGCAAGATGTCATCGTGGAGGCGGTCTTTAGTCTCCTCGCTCAACAAGGTTTGATACCTTGCCATCTTTTCTTTTTTAGGTTGAATGTTATATTTAGCCATATCTGTAATAAATTTGATACAACAAAGTTAGTAAATATATTTTGATTTACCAAATTTTTTTCCATTTTTTTTAAAAAAGAAGAGAAAATTATTGTTTATGTGAAATAAAATGGCTAATTTTGCATTCGTATACATCTTTTATATAGAAAATGTTACGCAAGTTAATATACAAATAAATGAAATTTAGGATATGAAACAGATATTGTCATTCATAAAAACATACGTTATTCTGGTGATATTGTTCGTGGTGCAGAAGCCTCTTTTTCTTCTTTTGGAAAAGTCTTCTACAGCTCCTCAAACAATAAATATTTGGGACTATATGCCTCAGGTAATCTGGCATGGGTTGTCGCTTGATTTAGGAATGGCAGGTTATCTCTCTGTTATTCCCGGTTTATTGCTTCTGGTGTCTATCTGGATTCGGAAGAAACTGGTTTACCCTATCCTGAATATTTATTTCGGTATTGTCGCCTTCATGGGGGCATTCCTTTTTGCACTGAACTTAGGACTTTATCCGTATTGGAATTTCCCTCTGGACAGTACACCGCTTTTCTATTTTTTCACTTCGCCTAAAGACGCCTTGGCTAGTGTTAGTTTCCTTTACATCATCCTGGCATTTTTAGCAATTCTTATTTCTGCTATAGGTGTATGGTTTATACTTCGTGTTACCATTAAGAAGAAAACTTATCGCAGCAGATATACGAGTTATGGATTCGGTGATTGCCGTGGTGGACACCGTTCCTCTTATGATAGCGATATAGAGCGTCATCGCCTTCGTTCATCGCTCATTCTGTTAGTGCTCACAGCATTGCTTTTCCTTCCTATCCGTGGTGGAGTTACAGTGTCGACGAATAATACAGGCAAGGCTTATTTTTGTCAGGATGCATTTCTTAATCATGCAGCTGTCAATCCTATGTTCAGCCTGTTTGAGTCGCTTTCGCATCAGGAAGATTTTGCAGCTCAATATCGCTATATGGATAATGCTGAGGCTGACAAGCTTTTCAAAGAGCTGGTCAGTTCCAGTGATGTTAATACCTACCCTCTTCTCAATGAAGAGGCAAGAAAGACGGGAAATCCCGACATTTTGATTGTCATCATGGAGAGTTTTGCCAACGACATCATGCCGTCTATGGGCAAGGTGAAGAATGTAGCAGTCCAGCTCGATTCAATTGCGCAGAAGAGCATCCTCTTTACGCGTTTCTATGCCAACAGCTTCCGAACAGACAGAGGATTGGTTTCTATTCTGAGTGGTTATCCGGCACAGCCAACAATGAGCATCATGCGCTACCCTGCCAAGACTGCCCAGCTTCCTTCTATAGCCCGTTCTTTAGCTGAGGCTAAGAATTATCAGAATGCTTATTATTATGGTGGTGATGTTGATTTTGCCAACCAGCGTTCTTATCTTGTTTCGCAAGGATATCAGAAGATAATATCTGATGCTGATTTCCCGATTGAAGATAAGCTGAGCAAATGGGGAGTGCACGATCATATTGTGGCTGAAAAATTGCTGTCTGATTTGAAAAAGGAACAGCATGTAAAGCATCCTATGTTGCGCATCTTCCAGACATCCAGCAGTCATGAGCCGTTTGACGTGCCCTATAGCCGGTTGAAGGACAAGCGTCTGAATGCTTTTGCCTATACAGACAGCGTGATAGGTCATCTTATGAGAGAATATAGCAAACTTCCTAGATGGAAGAATACATTGGTAGTATTGGTTCCTGATCATGTGGGTGGTTATAAAGAACATCTTGATAATTTTGACAGATCACGTTATCAGATACCGCTTATCCTGACAGGTGGTGCTATTGCCCGCCCTATGAAGGTGGCACTTGTAGGCTCACAGAACGATATTGCAGCAACTCTTCTCGGACAGCTGGGTGTGAAGCATCAGGATTTCCTGTTCAGCAAGAACATGATGAGTGATGCAACGCCTAAGTTTGCCTTCTTTGATGTGCCGGATGCATTTGGTATGGTTTCTGAAGACAATTCAATCATCTATGACAACAAGACACAGAAGATTGTGTATGATCAAGGTAGAAAAGGATATAATTTAAAGCGCGGACAGGCTTATTTGCAGAAGCTGTATGATGATATAGCAAGCAAAAAATAGAATAAAATCAGTAAGATAAAGAAAGAAAAATGATAGAATTCATTCAACAATTAGAACACATTGATATGCAGATTTTTCTGTTTTTCAATGGCTTTCATAGTGACTTTTGGGATTATTTCATGTTGATTTTTTCCGATCGTTTCGTGTGGGTTCCGTTTTATGCAAGCTTTCTCTTTGTCATGGTCAGAAGCTTTCCTGTCAAGGTTGTGCTTACCACTCTAATAGTAATAACACTCATCATTGCGCTCTGTGATCAGACAGCCTCAGGTCTGTTGAAGCCTATGATAGGAAGAATGCGCCCGAGCAATCCCGACAATCCGATTTCCCCGATGGTTCATATTGTTCAGGGGTATCGTGGTGGAGCCTATGGATTTCCCTCATCCCATGCAGCCAATGCATGGGGAATGGCCTTTTTTGCGAGGCATCTTGTACGGAGAAGTAAACTGACTCTGTTTCTCTGTCTTTGGGCGCTGATAACCTGCTACTCCAGAATGTATCTGGGAGTGCATTATTTTGGCGATGTGTTGGTAGGAACAGTCATCGGTTTCATCTATGCTACACTCTGCTATTATGTCTTCCAGCATTTCCTCAGGAAATATACGGATAGCTTCAAGCCAACGAATTACCTGCGCTTTTCCTATGTACCAATCTTGACTGGGCTGGTATCTATATGGATTATCATCTGTGCGAGTGGGATACTGATGATGTACGGTATAAACATAAGATAAGTCTATGACTCTGTCTGGGAACGACAAAATTTATTTATAAACATATAATTAATATAAGGATTATGAAAAAAATGACATTTATGGCCATTGCCATGGGACTGTTTGCATTCACAGCATGCCAGCAGACAAAGAAGGAAGCTCCAGCAGCTGAACCTGTTGTAGAAGTAATCACAGATTCTGCTACTCAGCAGAAGGTTGCCGGTGAATACAAGAGCGCTGATGGTAAGCGTATCATTACTATCAATAGCGACTTTACCGTAAAGACAACCGGTCTTGACAAGGACTTTTTCAAGTGGGAGCTCATGGTTAAGCCAGAGAATTCTACAGTCAATATCAATCTTGTCCGTAAAGGTTTGGATGCAGAGGTTAAGGATCAGGCTGTTATTGATGCAGAAGAGGGCTCTCTTTTGTTGAAGAATGAGACTTTCCGTAAGGCAGCTGAGACCAAGTAAAGCGATAGAATTCACTTTACAGAATGATATAAAAAGCAAAGCACCTCCACTTCACAGTGGGGGTGCTTCTATTTAAAGTATTAGCATTCTTTAAGGTAAAAAGATTGTATTCAGGATAACGGTTGCAAAGGTAGCTGTTTTACACGAGAAAAACAAATATTTTTATATG
Source organism: Prevotella sp. LCP21S3_D2 (assembly GCF_052118345.1). Lineage (NCBI taxonomy): Bacteria > Pseudomonadati > Bacteroidota > Bacteroidia > Bacteroidales > Prevotellaceae > Prevotella > Prevotella sp. LCP21S3_D2. Next base: position 147,543 of record NZ_JBQKHJ010000006.1, read on the forward strand.
TTTAAGAACATGTTTTAGAATATTCCATACTGATATTATAAATAATGTTTAGATAATTTCCGTACTTGCAATTAAATTTGTATCTTTGCACCAAAAATAACAATATAATAAATAAGATATATGGCAATTAATGAGGAAAAGAAGCTTGAAGAGAAGAAAAGTCTTTCTTTCGTCGAGCAATTAGTTGAGGAAGATCTCAAGGAAGGTAAGAATGGTGGAAGAATACAAACCCGTTTCCCGCCAGAACCAAATGGCTATCTTCATATTGGTCATGCCAAGGCCATCTGTATGGACTTTGGTGTTGCAGAGAAATATAATGGAGTATGTAATCTCCGTTTCGATGACACCAATCCTAGTAAGGAGAACAATGAATATGTAGAAAATATTCTTCAGGATATTCAGTGGCTTGGCTTTAAGTGGGGTAATATATATTATGCTTCCGATTACTTTGAGAAGTTGTGGGAGTTTGCTGTCTGGATGATCAAGAAAGGTCATGCTTATATCGACGAGCAGACTGCTGAGCAGATTGCTGAGCAGAAGGGTACTCCTACTTCTCCTGGTACTGCCAGTCCTTACCGTGACCGTCCTATCGAAGAGAACCTTGCTCTTTTTGAGAAGATGAATACACCTGAGGCTGCGGAAGGAAGTATGGTGCTGCGTGCCAAGCTCGATATGGCTAACCCTAACATGCACTTCCGTGACCCTATCATGTATCGTATCATTCATACTCCTCATCATCGCACAGGCACTAAGTGGAATGCTTATCCAATGTACGATTTTGCTCATGGACAGAGTGACTACTTTGAGGGTGTAACCCACTCTATCTGTACTTTGGAGTTTGTTCCTCACCGTCCTCTCTACGATAAGTTTATAGACTTCTTGAAGGAAAAGGATGGCACAGACAATGTTTTGAATGATAACCGTCCACGTCAGATTGAGTTCAACAGATTGAACCTTACCTATACTGTAATGAGTAAGCGTAAGCTTCATACATTGGTGGATGAGCATCTGGTAAACGGTTGGGATGATCCTCGTATGCCTACACTTTGCGGAATGCGCCGTCGTGGTTATTCTCCTGAGAGCATCCGCATGTTCATCGACAGTATCGGTTATACCAAGTTTGACGCCCTTAATGATATGGCTCTCCTGGAGGCTTCTGTACGTGAGGACTTGAACAAGAAAGCTTGTCGTGTAAGTGCTGTGCTTGACCCGGTTAAGCTTGTCATCACCAACTATCCTGAGGGTGAGAGCGAGGAGATGGAGGCTATCAATAATCCTGAGAATGAGGCTGATGGCTCACATACCATTACTTTCTCAAAGAATCTCTGGATTGAGCGTGCTGACTTTATGGAAGATGCTCCAAAGAAGTTCTTCCGTATGACTCCTGGTAAGGAAGTTCGTTTGAAGAACGCTTACATCGTGAAGTGTACAGGCTGTACCAAGGATGAGAATGGCGTTATCACTGAGATTCAGGCTGAGTACGATCCTATCAGCAAGAGCGGTATGGAAGGTGCTAACCGCAAGGTGAAGGGTACACTCCATTGGGTATCTGCTGACCATTGCGTAAAGGCTGAGGTTCGTGAATATGACCGACTCTTTGCCATCGAGAATCCTTCTGCTGATGAGCGCGACTTCCGTGAGCTGCTCAATCCGGAAAGTTTCCACGATTACAAGAACTGCTATGTTGAGGAGTATGCTGCCGGCAAGAAGCCTGGTGAATATCTCCAGTTCCAGCGCATCGGTTACTTCATGGCTGATCTTGACAGCACAGCAGAAAAACCTGTATTTAACAAGACTGTTGGCTTAAAGGACACTTGGGCTAAGCAGAATAAATAACAGAACTTTCGCATGTGGGGAAGTTAGGGAAGTTAGGGAAGTTAGGGAAGTTAAGGGACAAATGTCCTACGTTTTACGCAAGATAACTATTGTCTCTTAACTTCCCGAACGACCGAAGGGAGTGATAACTTCTTTAACTTCTGAACTTGCGAAACAAGAATAGATTATATTAGGATAATGAATACAGCAGATCTTTTTCTTTGGATTCTAGATAATTTGAGCTATTGGGTGGTTGCACTGTTCATGGCTATCGAAAGTTCGTTCATTCCTTTTCCTTCTGAGGTTGTTGTTCCGCCAGCAGCGTGGAAGGCGATGGATCCAAACAGTGGAATGTCATTCCTTCTGGTTATTGTTTTTGCAACTGTCGGTGCAGACCTCGGTGCGTTGATTAATTACTATTTGGCAAAATGGGTGGGTCGCCCTATCATCTATCGTTTTGCAGATAGCCGCCTGGGACACATGTGCCTGATTGACCGCAAGAAGGTTGAAGTGGCAGAAGAGTATTTCCGCAAGCATGGTGCTGCCTCTACCATATTTGGTCGTTTAGTGCCTGCTGTCCGTCAGCTTATCAGTATTCCTGCCGGTCTGGCAGGTATGCATGTAGGCAAATTCCTGCTCTATACCACAATAGGTGCAGGTGTATGGAATACGGTTCTGGCTACCATCGGATGGGGTATTTATAAGTATACTGATTATAAGACCACACAGGATGTTTATCAGCAGGCCTTGAAATACAGCCATGAGTTGGGCTATATCATCCTGGGCTTGGCTGTGATAGTAGTAGCTTTCCTTGTCTATAAAGGAATGAAGAAAAAATAATTTCAATATACTGAAACGAAGAAGCGGGAGCGCCATATATCCATGACGCCCCCGCTTTTTTTATGATTTAAAGCTTGCAACAAGCTTCTTACCAGGAATACTGATAGTCTTGCCGGTTTTAAAACGGTCGAATCCTTCACCGTACACACCAATAACGGCACTTTGACTGACGAATGCTGCAGGGTCTATTTCATCGATGAGACGGAATATTTTCTGCGATTCACGCTGTCGGGCCAACACAAAGAGCATGTGTACATCCTTGCCGCTATAGCATCCATGACCATCCATGATAGTACATCCTCTATCGGCTGCAGTATTGATGGCTGCACTCAGTTCCAGATATTTATCTGAAATGATGAAGAACTGTACCGAGCGGCGAAGTGTGTTGACAATATGGTCTACACAAATCGATACCACAAAAAGACAGACATAGCCATAGATGACCTGTTCCCAAGATTGAAGAACAAAATAAGAACTGGTAATGATGCAGAGGTCACAAATCATGATAGCATGCCCCAATGAAATGTTCCAGTACTTGTTGATCATGGCGGCTACCGTATCACTACCTCCCGTAGAACCATTGGCTGAAAGTCCAAGTCCTGCACTGCTTCCCATGAAGAATGCACCGATAACCGTTGCCATGAAGGGTTGGTCGTGCAGTAGAGGAGTCATTCCCACGGTCTGGGTCTCAATAATGCGCGAGGTAATGGCAAAGATAGCCACTCCATAAATGGTTTTAAGGCAGAATTTATAGCCTAAGATACGAAAGGCAATAATCAGCAGGAAAACATTGAGTGCGAAGTAGGATACAGATACCGGAATGCCGAATCCCCAGCACAGGATGGAAGCGATACCTCCTACTCCACCCATCGTAATATGGTTTGGAAGCAGGAAAATGTTAAGACCGATACTTCCCTCAATCATTGCCAATGCAATAATCATGTAATCACGGATTTCGTGAATTTTACTTTTTCTTGTCATATATAATTATGTATATTTTGATTTCGTGTGCAAAGTTACTGCTTTTTAGAGACAACACAAAATAAAAAAAACAAAAAAATCGATAAAAAGCATGGCTATATCAATATATTTTTATAATTTTGCAGAAGGTAGCTATCAGTCGCTATCAACAGAACATATACTAGTAATTAGAAAAATCAATCTTGTCTATGGCAGTTATTTCAGAAAACATCAGTCAATGGCCATGTCTTAGTGATGGTCTTCACTACAATTGGTTGGTCGATTATGCGGCTTTCAGTGCCTTTGGTACCTTTGAACTTTCGCCAGAGGAATGGGAGAAGCGTGAACTTATAGTCAATTTTAAAGGAAACTCTGAGTTGACGACAGAAATAGATCATCAGCAAGCTTTAAAAAAGGCTATTGATATGGTTGTATCCTTTCTTAAAGATGTTTTGGGCAATGAAAGTTCATCCATTACGCTTGTCTGTATTCCTGCCTCATTGAAAAAGCACACAGAGCGTCGTTTCCATAGCTTCAGTGAACAGGTTTGCGCACAGACCGGACTTCAGAATGCTTACGATGCCTTTAGCTATACGACAGAGAAAGATGAGGATGGCGATGAAACAGATACGCTTCATATTGATGAGTCTTTCTTTAAAGGGAAAAAGGTTTTGCTGTTTGATGACATGATAGCCACAGGTGGTTCCATTTCCCGATTTGCAGAAAAGCTCAAGGCAATGGGTGCTTCCGTGATAGGCGCATTGGCTTTAGGTAAAAAGATTTCTGATGGTTATGATCAGAAAATATAAATCATTCACGATGTCAAAGCTAGCCTCAGGTCACCCCGTCAAAGAGTACATTGAAGAAAATTAGGATAAAGAATCAGGGATGGATACACCTTAATAACAGGTGAAATCCATCCCCTTTTCTTTCTATAAGATAATCATACTTAGATTATCGTGATCCATACGGCTTCTCCCTGCTCCTGCGCCTCAGTGATGCGCTTCATCAGGCGGCCCAGCCAGATGCGGGAGTCTACCACCATGCCCTCGAACTTGTTCTCCCCAACGAGGATACAGCCTTGCGTGTCGTCAGGATAATTGCCGGCATGGATCCGGATTCCCTCGAAATTCGGCACGCTCAACAGTAATGGCAGCCAACGCTTGAATCTTGGCGAATACGATATGACCACGGGATATGAGCCCTCAGGAATGGCCGTATGACCAGGTATCTTACGTGCCTTCTTGCCACTCTTGCGGCCATAGCGGACATCCACTTCCTCTGGCTTCAGCTTGATACCCAACAGATTGCGCCATGTTGGCTCCATGGTATCGCAGAGATACGTATCCTTTGACAGCAACTGGCTGTCAAAGGTATGAACCAATGTACTCTTATCGCCTATCTTCTTGCCGGGCAGCGAGATACGCTTTACACTATCATCGGCCAAAAGATAGAGTCTGCCGATGGTATAATTTCTTTTTTTAGCTATTCTCTTTAATACTATTTCCATTTTGTCTGAATGTTAAGTGTTAAGTTTTTTGTAAAACTATTAAACGTTGAAGCCTCTCAGGTCGAGTCCGTCAGAACGATATAATAGCTTCTTAAAACTGAATAACTGAATACTGAATACCTTTCCACCCTGCTTTCCGTCAGCTCCGTCGGTATTTGCTCCCTTCGGAGGAATTTTCTCGATGTAATGGCGGTTCACCCAGTTTCTCAGCATTATCGCCGTACCCTTCTTGCCAAAGTCGTTCTGCAGACGCACCATCTCAGCCTGGGTGTAGGTAAAGGTATCAGGCAATAGCTGCAGCAGGTTGGTAGGTCCTCGCTTGCTCGATTTCTCTCCTACCTCATTAGCCTTGGCTATGCCTGTGCCAAAGAAAATCATCTTGCACCACAGGTCGTAACTCTCGCTCCATCTGATGAACTCGTCTATTTCGGGTTCCCATTTGCAGCCGTTTGCCACGTATAGCACACAAGCCTTGAGGAAGGCAATCACGTTGCCACGGAAGGAGAGATTCTCGAACACTCTGTTTTGCGACATGCGCGAAAAGTCTGCGTTCTCCTCCTTCAACTTTTCTGCCAGGGCGAAGGCCTCAGCGCAGTCTATCCTACCCGATGCCTTGCACAGATTCTCTATGTAAGGTCTGAGCGCCTCTCTGAAGGCATCGTCATATTCGCCGTATACTGGCATTTCGGCTCCGATTTCCCGCTCCGGGATGGTACAGAAGTTGATGCGGCTGATAGGTCCGTCGGTGAGCACTTTTGAGAAATATCGCTGCCCCAGCTGGACGGTGGTCGATGCATTCCAGTTGAACCGGATGGTGATACGCTCGGTGATACTCGATGTACCCACGCGCGTCTGACCGTACTGGTTGCCCGGGTCGAAGGCAAGGCACATGATCTTGAACTGCTGGTTGCCCTGCCCCTTGAGGGCATCAAACTGGTCTATCTCGTTGAGCGTTGTATAGAGGAAATGTTCCTGAGCCTCAGCCGTGCGCATCACGAAGGCCGGGTTGGTCATATCTGCATCTATCTCCTGGATGATGAGGTTTTCCGGGCGCTTGCGCTTGTCCTTGTTGGCGCCCTTGCGTGTCACCTCCTCTTTCCATTCCTTTTCCCGTTTCAGGTTCTCACGGTCGCGCTGTCTGATGTCCTCCATAATCATGTTGATGGGCATCTGCACACAGTTCTTGCCTGCGCCCGTGCCCGCCAGCAGACAGCACATCAGGGTAGCCTCATGCTCCACATTGTCAATATACTTGAAGGTGGTCTTGCAGAGGTGTGTAGCAAGTGGCGGGAAGATGGCATGTGCCACGGCAGGCTTATAGACGTCCGGGGTCTTCGACAGCAGAAGCTCCACGAGTTTTGGGAGATGTTCGGGCATAGGAGGCGGAGCCATTTTATCATCTTCCGCATTGGAATCCGTGCCATCTTCGGAACTCATGGTCTTGAACGACACGGCATCCTTCTGGGATGACTTCTCTGCCTGGGCATTGATGCGGATCACGGCTTGTGACATCGGTTTCGAACTGTCACCATATTTCGCATAGAAGTCGTGGATGAGCTGCTGGCAGTCACGCTCCTGCGAGAAGGCGGGCATCTTCTGTGCCACCACCGCCTTCAGTTCCTCCTCGGGCATCACTCTCGATGCGCCTGCGCTCATGATAGCCAGGAGCGATGAGTGACGCGAGCCTGGGGTGTTGATGTCTACGTCCTTCAGGCCTGCAGCATTGCGGAAGAGGTCGAAGGCTGCGAGGTTCTTGCCGGTTGCCACAGCCCCAGCATCCTGATGAGCTCCAGCAGGGCTGAGATGAGCAGCATGAGCAGCATTGCTATCACAAGGTTGGGCAGGCTGAATAGCAGAGCCAGCAGAAACAGCGTGATGGCTGTCAGAGCCCGGAAGTCGATGGTCTTGAACATTTTGTTGAGTGTTGAGTTTTGAATGTTGAATGTTGAGTGGTTTGGGCTGGGTGCCCTGTTGCTGTCTTCCGTCAATGGTGAGGCCACGAGTCAGGTAGGCTTGTCTGCGCTTCTTCAGTTCTTCCTGTGGCAGCACCTCGTACCAGTGGGGCGAGCGATAGATTTCTGACGCCTTATCGGTGATGAAGAGCATGCGTTCTGGCGTGATGCAGCTCTCGTCGTAAGGCACGCCCAGTGCCTCGCAATAGGCTCGCTGCGTCTCCTCGATAGTCATGCCGATGGGCATGCGGATGTCGATGTGCAGCTTCTTGCGGGCTGAGTACTCCAGGTGCAACAGGGCTCCATTCCAGATGGTATCGCTACAGTTCAGCTCTCGTGCCTTCTCTATCGCCTTATCCACATATTCCTTGTCATCCACGTCGATGGTGGTCTGGAAGAGGAAGCTTTCGGGCACGGCGTTCTTCTGCGAGCGTCTGTTGTCTCGGAACTGGTAGTAGTGAGCGCAGCGGAAAGGCAGCTGCTTCTTCAGTCCGTCGTTACCCCCACGGATGGCAGCTACCAGGTCTGCCATCCAGGGATAAGCGATGGTCTTGTCGTAGACCGAGAGTGGCTGGGAGCTTACGCTCCCCATATTGCCATTCTTGTACGGATTATATGCTATAATATGTTCCATCGTTTAAATTTTGAATATTGAATGATTTCGCAAGTTCAGAAGTTAAAGAAGTTAAAGAAGTTATCACTCCCTACGGTCGTTCGGGAAGTGAAGAGACAATAGTTATTTTGCATAAAACGTAGGACATTTGTCCCTTAACTTCCCTCTAACTTCCCTAACTTCCCTTAACTTCCCCACATGTGAAAGTTCTGTAATTTATAATTTCTCCTTGAATCCGGCAATCAGTTCCTTGTGCTCTGCCTTGAGGTAGCGCAGCATATCCTGCTTGTCCAGGTCACGGCTGAAGGTATAGTTCACCTGCACCGTGCGCTTGGTGGTGCGCACCACGGCATGGTTGGTCTTGAAGATTTCCTCGAAGATCTTCTCACCCGTACGCTCGTAAGGCTTGAAGTCGAACTCGTCGCCTCTCTTCTCGCCAGAGCATACCATTCTGCCCGGTATCACCTTAGGCTGTTCGCAGATAACCTCGGTATCGTTCCATGGCGCCTTGCGGAAGGCGATGGTACCGTTTTCCTCACTGATGATGGCTCCGTCCACCTTCTGGGCGTTGAGGAGCTGCTTCTTTGCTGCTTGTTTCATGATTGTAATCACTTGTTTATAAGATGAATAATGTCAGTTGATTCTCATATCGTTGATATACAGGCCGTCGACATCATATCGAATGTTTATCGGTTTTTTCAGAGGGTCATAACAGATACTTTTCATCATGACACATTCATAACGCCAACAGCTGTCCTCGTCCTCCATCACAGGCTGGATAAAATCCTTGACCCACTTGTAGAACAACTTACGCTCAGGATCTTTCGAACAGCCTATGGTCATATCTCTCACCACCTGAGAGTCTACGAATATCATATCTCTCCAAGCTATTTTACCTTTTCGCTCCACCTTGTCAGCATTGCCAAAGAATTCACCGAAAAACAAACGATGTGTAAAATCCTTCGGCACCTTTTTTGTTTCCGCTTCCACATACATTTCTACCACTTTCCCCTCCGTGTCGGCTAATACAGGGAACAATGTCTCTCTGCCGATAGAAGTGATGGCAACCAGATCCTCGAGGCAAAAGAACAACCCTCCGTCGTAGTTCACCACTCTCAATCCACCATACTGCGGATGAAAAAATACATAAGCATTTTCTGCCATATCAATATATCATGTTAAAGGGTTGGGCTGCGAGATATTCGCCAAATTTCTGTTTCAGGAACGGTACCGGATTCCTATAAACAAAAAACGCCCGCAACCAGACTTTACTCGTCTGATTACGGGTGCAAAGATACGGATATATTTCCATACTTACCTAGTACGTACTATGTACGCGTACTAGTACCATCCTTCAGTGAAGGGGGTAGTTTTTCCAGGAATTTTCTCGTCTTCTTCTGATCCATTGCTCTATTATAAGCAGCTCTCAGGGCATTGGGGGAAACCTCCCAAAGAGTAGAGAATACTTTCCACACATCCTTTATATCCAGCGTTATAGCTATCTGATAGGCAAGGACAGCAGACTCTGAGTTTGATAACTCCAGAGGGCAGAAGTTCTCATCGAGTAACCCATACTCCTGCAGTTCCTTCAAGACTTCCTGACCCTCCTCTCCTTTCAGGTCATCCGACATGCGTTCCGCAGGATTGGCATTGTGCTTCTTTGTGGAGCTACCATTCATATACCAATTCTCCACATACTCTATATAACAGGCATTGCCCGTTACGTTTATAGTTCTTCCTTCTCCAAGCATGGCTTCTCCTCCTTAAATTCGTTGTTCATATACTCAATATACTTGCTGTTTCCATTCAATTGAATGACCACGCTAACAAGGCAGAATCGCCCATACTTCAACATCAAGCGCACGAGCTTGATAATAAATCTCCCCATAATTCTTAGGTTATATTTGTTAGAAATTTAGTTCTTTGTCGCTCGTTCCTTAGTAGAGGACGTCAGAGTCTGTTTGCGCTAACAATTTTGCTGGTACAAGCAAATTCCAGGAGAGCTATAAGGGCATACACCCTTAGGGGACAAGTAGTCTCCGATTTTATCAGATTTTACTTTCTTTTTTTGTATTTATTTTATAGACCTTAATTCCGCAACACTATAGTTTAACATTATTTATAAGTGCCTGAGCAACAAAAAGTTGCCCAGGATTTTGCCATGTCAGAATTTTCACTTACCTTAGTGTTGCGAAAA